>JAKSMW010000009.1 GCA_024400395.1 Bacteroidales bacterium | reverse complement strand
TACAAGCAGTTAGCAGCCCTGCAATTCCTAAACACATAATTATTTTCTTCATTTTTTTATTTTTAAAGAATGTGCAAAAATAAGCAATTTAACAGTTGAAAATCAATGTTAAAAAAATATTTTTATCAAAACTAAATTTTTAGTTGCATCATTTAAAATAAATTGTATCTTTGCAGCGTTAATTAAACAAAAAACTCGTGCAACTTGTGTTAAAAAAAATTGTAAGATATAAATAAGATGTGTAAAATGAAAGAACTGACTAAATCAGAAGAGCAGGTGATGCAGGTCATCTGGAAGATCGGGCAGGGATTTGCAAATGAGATAATGACGGCGTTTCCGGAGCCGAAGCCGGCGTACAACACGGTCTTGACGATGGTGAGGATACTTGAAAGGAAAGGATTTGTCGGACACGAGACGTTCTGCAAGGCGAACCGTTATTTCCCACTCGTAAGCAAGGAGGAATATTCACAAAACTCACTTAAAGGATTGGTTTCCAATTATTTCAACGGCTCATACACTGAATTGATTTCGGCTTTTACAAAGAAAGAAAACCTCAGCGTCGAGCAACTGCAGGAACTGAAGAAGATGATTGAGGAGGCGATTGAGGGGGAGCGTTAAGAGAGGAGCGTTAAGAGAGGAGCGTTAAGAGAGGAGCGTTAAGAGAGGAGTGTTAAGAGAGTTAAGAAATTAAAAGAAAAGCATTATGATTATCAACATTATAACGACATTTATAGCGACGGCGGTTCTTTGGCTGACGTACAGGTTGCTTTTCAGGAATTGCAACAGGTTTCAGCTCAACAGGTTTATGTTGCTTTCGATGACCGCGTTTGCGTTCGCGCTGCCGTTTATCCATATCACGATACCGGCGCAACTGCCTGGAAACGTGGCATTTACGCATAACATTCCGAGTTATTTCATGCTTCAGGAAGTGGTTGTAACAGCCCAAAACGCATCGACGGACAGCCTCAACTGGATTAATCTCGTTTCAGTCATATATATTATAGGTGTCATCTTGTTTTTATCGAAACTGATGTTTAACATATTGAAAATCCGCAAGATAGCACGAAACAACATTTCTGAAACCATCGACGGAATCAATGTCGTGAGGACTGGAGAAGAGCATATCCCCTACTCTTTCATGAACAACATTTTCATTCCGAAGGGCGACACCGACCCGGATATTCTGAAACACGAGATGAGCCATGTCAGGAACCGTCATTCGCTCGACATCATCTTCATCGAGACGGCGACCGCCTTCCAGTGGTTCAATCCCTTCATGCGATTGATTAAGAAAGACTTACAGAATATTCACGAATACACCGCCGACCGTGATGTCATCTACAACGGCGCGGACAAGACCGACTATATGATGTTGATCCTGCAGCAGTGCACGGCTTCAGGAATAGGCGCACGGCCGGGCGCTTCAACAAGTATAGGCAATAACTTCAGTTTTTCACTAACTAAAAAAAGAATTAAGATGATTACACAAAAGAAAAAGACCAAAGGCCTGATATTCAGAGCCTTGCTCACAGCTCCTGTGTTTGCGCTGCTATTGCTCGCAAACTGCATCCCCAACAACAACGCATTGAACGCACAAACAAGAACTTATTCATTTGAAGGCTCAAAACCTGACATCACATTCGCAGATCCAAGCAAAGTCAACATAGTTGACACAAGTGGCGAGCAAAGTAGTTTTGATTTCAGCTGCGTAAAAAACGACACTGTCATGGATTTCTCATTTTGGCCAGATGATTTTTGGTATATTGAGAGAAAAAACAGCGACAGTTACAATGTTTCCTTCACTCCTAAAAACGACTCAATTTATAGGGTTGTCGAACAGTTTCCGGAATATCCCGGCGGAACAGCTAAATTGTTGACTTTCATCTCGGAAAACATCAAGTATCCGCAGTCGGCGATGGAGAAAGGCATCGAAGGCAAATGCTACATTCAGTTCGTTATCGATGTTGACGGCAGCATAACAGACGTCGAACTGATGAGAGGTTTTGATGAAGAATGCGATGCTGAGGCGTTGCGCGTCATCAATTTGATGCCGAAATGGAAGCCAGGGAAAAAAGATGGCAAACCGGTGAGAGTCATTTACATGATTCCTGTTGCGTTCAAACGACATAATTAGAGACCGTTTGTGAGAAATTCTCTCAAACCGATGTGCGTTATCCCATTGTCGTCGCTTCTTTTCACGAGCGGCGACATTGAGATGACGTATTTAGGGTAGTTATCGTTAATGCTTTTGAGTCGTCCGAACTCACGTTCCCTTGTTTCATCAGATGCAATCAGCCAAGATGTTTGGATGTAATTTTTATCAATTACAAGTTATAATTTTAACAATTATTTCAGAATTATAACTTATATGTAATATTTTTACAATCATGTTATGAAATTTATTTTGAAAAAATGACACCTTACCTCAACAATTTTCATTATCTTTGCAACGTTTAATTTCAAAATTGATTTTATCATGGAATACACACAACAATCTAATTATCAAAACAATAACAACATGAACAACAAAAAATTCACCCCTATTGTCGTAGTTATAGTAGCGGTGTTGCTACTCATTATTTTCTGGAGCAGAATCACAGTGACAATCCCCGCGGGTAACGGCGGCGTGCTTTATCGTCTGTTCGGCGGCGGCATCGACACATCGAAGACATACGAAGAAGGTTTTCATTTCATCGCACCTTGGAACACGATGACGGAATATGAGACACGTCAGCAGGTTGCCGACGAAGAAATGAGCGCGTTGTCGTCCAACGGCCTGGAAATCAAGATAGAATTTTCGACATGGTACAGACCGAAATGGGAGGAACTCGGCGAACTTCATGCCACAATCGGCACGCAATATCTGGTAAGAGCCGTCATCCCGGCCATGCGTTCCGCAGCAAGAAGCGTCGTCGGACGTTACACGCCTGAACAGATATACTCGACAAAACGCGACGCAATTCAGGAAGAGATATTCGAAGAAACAAAGAAACTTTTAGACACCAAACACATCGAACTCGACCAGGTCCTCATCCGCTCGGTCACGCTTCCGCCAACAATCAAGTCGGCAATCGAAAGCAAGCTGAAACAGGAACAGGAAGCTCTCGAATATGAGTTCAAGCTCGAAAAAGCAGCGCAAGAAGCTGAACGTCAGCGTGTTGAAGCAGAAGGCAAGGCACGTGCAAACAACATCGTGAGCGCAAGTATCAACGACAAGATTCTTCGTGAGAAAGGCATCGACGCCACATTGAAACTCGCCGAGTCACCAAATTCAAAAATCGTCATCGTCGGCAACAGCAATGACGGAATGCCGCTCATCCTCGGAGATATAAAGTAGGTGGTTAGGAGGTTAGGTTTCAGGTATTTAGGTTTTAGGAGGTTAGGTGTTTAGGAGGTTAGGTGTTTAGGTGGTTAGGTTTATAGGTCGGGAAGCGACAACCGCATTACGGTTAAATATTTCGTATGAGCAAGGTAAAACAGGTTAGAGTAAGCATAAAAAACAAGCGGGCGTCGTTTGAGTATTTCCTCATCGACAAATACACTGCCGGCATTGTCCTGACGGGCACAGAGATCAAGAGCATCCGTGAGGGCAAGGCAAGCATTGTGGATTCGTATTGCACCTTCATCGGCAATGAGTTGTTTGTCATCGGGATGCACATTGCGGAATACAAATTCGGCACATATTACAACCACGTCCCTAAGCGCGACCGCAAGCTCCTTCTGAATATGAAGGAGTTACGTAAGTTAAAGGCCAAAAGCAGCGAGAAAGGATTCACCATCATCCCCGTAGAGATGTTCATCAACGACAACGGGTTGGCAAAACTTGAAATCGCCTTGGCGAAAGGAAAACATTTCTTCGACAAACGCGATTCTCTGAAGGAAAAAGATTCAAGACGAGAGATGAATGACGAGTTTTGAGAGTGAAATTTTGAAAGTAAAAAATTTAAGATAGATAATCGAATAGAATGAGAAAGACATTATTAGTATCGGCAATGTTGATGGCGATGCCATTTATCGGAGCCGCCCAATGCACGAAATCATGCGGCACGCCGTGCGAAAATTCCGACAAGGCGCAATGTGACAAAGTGCAGACAATCAAATGGATGAGCTTTGAAGAAGCTATCGAGGCCAACAAGACAGTTCCAAAGAAGATTTTCATCGATGTGTTCACCAACTGGTGCGGCTGGTGTAAGAGAATGGACCAGACAACATTCATAAACAAAGATGTCGTTGAATATATGAACGAAAATTATTACGCCGTGAAATTCAACGCCGAACGCACCGACACAATCGTTTTTGCAGGTTACACTTTCGTGAATGAAGGCGGCACAAACGGAAGAGGCACACATCAACTGGCGGCGGCTCTGCTGCAAGGCAAAATGTCGTACCCGTCATACGTTTTCATGAACGAAGACAACAGGCTGATAACCGTCGCACCAGGATACATGGACACCAGCAGATTCCTCCCGATATTGAAATATTTCGGGACAGATGCCTATCTGAACATGAAATACGAAGATTTCATCAAGCAAGATTCAGAAAAAAATTGACAATCAAATCGGAAAATCGTTAGTTCTTAAATCATCAAGCGATGCACAAGTACTTGACAATCATAATATTGGCAGTCATCACAACGGCTGTGTCATGCAAGAAAAACTTTGATTTCTCGACTGACAGTTCTTTGAACATCAGTCTTTCGACTGACACGATTGCGTTTGACACCGTATTCACAAGTTTAGGCTCTTCAACGCGCACGCTGATGATTTACAACAGGACAAATGAAAATCTGAAAATCAATTCGATACGGCTTGCAGAAGGCAGGACTTCGAGTTACAGCATCAACGTCGATGGCGAAAGCGGATACCAGTTTTCCGACAAGGAAATCTATTCCGGCGACAGCCTTTATGTTTTCATCAAGGTGACGATTGACCCGACAAGCGGCAACACTCCGTTTTTTGTTGAAGATCTGCTGATTTTCAACACCAACGGCAACGAGAGCGTCGTGCATCTGAACGCCTACGGGCAGAACGCGAAATACATCATCGGCGACAAACGTTTCAACGACAGTTACAAATACAAAATTGTCGCCGACAGTCTTGAAGAGACACATTGGACCGCCGACACGACATACGTTGTTTACGGTGTCGCCCTCATCAACTCATACGGGACGCTTGTCATCGAACCCGGAACACACATTTATTTCCACGACGGAAGCGGACTTTGGTCGTGGAGCGAGGGTCAACTCATCGTCAACGGAACGAAAGAAAACCCCGTCGTCTTCCAAGGCGACCGACTTGAGTCGTTTTACAGGGATGAACCCGGCCAATGGGACAGAATCTGGCTCATGGAAGCGCGTGAGGACCACGGGCATTACATCAACCACGCAATAATAAGAAACGGATTCATCGGCATTCAGGCCGAGCGTTTCCTGAAAGACAACATGGCTCCGGCTTACATCGAAAATACAGTTATCGAAAACCACACCGGAATGGGAATTTACGCCGACTGCTACACACTCGGCGCATCAAATTTCATCGTCGCAAACTGCGGAGTATCAGGGCTTTACCTCGCCGGAGGCGGCAATTACCTCTTCACACACGGAACTGTCGGAAATTATTGGAAAGAATCAGCGAGACATTCGCCAACGCTTTATTTCTCAAACGTTTACAATAATCCAAGCGACGGATTGGCTTACGCTTATCCATTTAATTTCGAAATGAACAACTGTATCATGTACGGCAGCCTCGAAGACGAATTCGGCACGGAGTTCTACTCGGCACCGGACATCGACACGACATACGTTTTCAACAACTGCCTGATTCGCACCAAGCGCAGAAACGAAGACATTTTCAGAAATTGCAAGTTTAATGAAGACCCGAAATTCGTCAACTACTTCGGTTTCGACTATCATCTCGACACGCTTTCGCCCGCAATCGGTGTCGGCGACCCGTTCTATTCAGCAGACAACCTCCAATTCGACTTTGACGGCGTTGAAAGAGGAAACACCCCAGACGCCGGCGCCTACCAATACATTTACGTTCCCGCAGAACGCTAATAAACAAGCTTATACGACTTTTCCGTTTTGTTATTGACGCAATCGCTCACGACAACTTTTACGTTGTTCGTACCTTTAATGAAATGGTTGTCAATTTCATAAAAAAGCAGATTGTTTTTCGCGTCATACTCCCCTATCACCCATTTGTCGTTGACATAAATATCGTATTTGTTTATGCCAGTCTCGCAATCTTTTATCTTGATTTTCAATCTTTTACATTCAGAAACGGAGGCATTGTTTGAAAAATTAACCGGTTTAACTTCCGGTGCGATGGAGTCAACGGCGAGAGCGAAAAGTCCAAGGTTCCTGACTTTCGTTTCGATTCTACCGTCAACCAATTTCCCGCCCAACGAAGATGTATTGCCAGTTTTTCCAATACTAACTATATATAATTTATCGGATTTTTCATATTTTTCTGACGGTTTGATTGAAATCAATATTGAATTTTGAACAGGAATTTCAGCAGAACCGAGTTCGTAAACGCAATCGGAGGCGAACTTGCCCTTGATGTCGTATCTTTGTCTTGCCAAGACATATTCAAATCTATAAAACGCTTTTTCAAGAATTTTTGCGGTCAAGCCATCAAGTCCGATAAAAGTTTCCGACCTGCCATCAACTCGGTAATAACTTCTGCTATAATTAGTTACATTAAATTCCTTCAAAGGTTTCTCGCCGACAAGCGTAAAATTCAGTGTCGAGACGTTCCCGCTTTTATCTGTCACCACGTACTTCATATCCAATTTTTCGCCTTCGTTCACAGTCACGAAACCATCACGTTTGCCATAAAGACTCAAAATATTGTATTCGTCAATCTCGGTTCTGACATAGCGTTTTCCATCCTTGACATATCTCGGATAATCAATCAGACTATTGATATATCTTGTTTCATCATACGAATATTCATCAAAATTCAAATCAAATATTAACGTGCCGGCGGCATAAAGTTCAATTCTGTCAACACCGTATTTATGATTCAAATCAGCAGTCTTATCAAAATACGACAAGCCAAACGATACGGTACCGTTAACTTTTATCTCACCGCATTTAGGTGAATATTCACCGTTTCCGCCATCAAGTGTGAAAAAAGCCACGGTATCTCTGCCAATGACAGACGATTTCTCGGCCGGATAAACAGCGAGTCCGTTGATTGTCGGGGTGACACGGTCGGAAATTTCAACCCCAAACAAGAACGGATCAAGAGGATGCTGCGTTGCCGCATCACGGATTTCGTAATGCAGATGAGGCCCGCCAGAACCGCCGGTGTTGCCGCTAAGTCCAAGCAAATCACCGCATTTGACAGGAATCTCGTCCTTTTCAAAAAAGATGTTTTGTTTGAACGATTTCGTATCATACTGCTTGTTTTTCACATATTCAGCAATCGTTTCATTAAAGCTGTCGAGATGTGCATAAACCGACATAAACCCATCATAATGAGTGACATATACAACTTTTCCATAACCGTATGGAGAAACTCCGATTCGGCTCACGTAACCGTCGGCGACAGCAAAAACCTTCTTCCCAATCGTGCCGGTCTTGATGTCAACTCCGGCATGAAAAGCGTTGTTTCTCAATTCAGCGAAAGTAGCGGAAAGCACATACGACTTATTGCCCGTTGGATTCGGATATTGAGGATAGACATTTTGAGCCAAAGAAGAAAAACCACATAAAAGAATGATAATCAATGTTTTAAATTTCATAATACACATTTATTTTCCTTTCACAAAAGTACAAAAAGTTTCTCGGATTGAGTTAATGCAAAACATCATTTTTTAAACAAAAGGCATTGCGTTAATATATTTTTATTAACTTTGCGCATTAAAATTTTTGAAAACATGTGGTCAAAAAAAGAAATATCACTTTGGAAAGTATTCATTATCAGGCTCTTTGTCGTGTTGTTGATGCTAAGCCTGAGCCGATGGTTACTTTTTATTTTCAACACAGATAATTTCCCCGGACTGACCATACACGAGCAATTCCGATTGTTTTTCATCGGAATCAGGTTTGACATGTGGCCGCTGATTGTCGGCAACCTGCCACTTTTGATTTTAATGGGGCTTCCTTTCAGATTCAAATTCAACAAAATATACCGCAAAGTCATTGATATTCTGTATGTTTTCGTCAACTGGCTCGCCATTTCTGTCAATCTGGTTGATGTGATTTACTATCGTTACATCGACAAGCGAATGACATCGGAACTCACAGAATTTTTCCACGAAACAGATGATAATCAAGGGAGTATGATGATGCATTTCATCAAAGACTTTTGGTTTATCGCATTGTTCGTTATTTTGACGGCGATTATTTTGATTTTCATAGTTAAAAAAACTCAGGTTAAAAAAGAAAATATCACAAACGTAAAACGTTGGTATATAACACGTTCCATCATTTTCATAATGATAATTTTCTGGGGAGTGATTGGCATCCGGGGCGGTTTTCAGACCTGTCCGATTACAATAATCACGGCGGCAAGTTACACGACCACGCAGAACATGGTTTTGGTTTTGAACACGCCATTCACCATTTGTTTGGGTTCTTCAGGCGAGACTTTGGAGAAGATTGATTTTTTTGACGATGACGAGATTGAGAATTTATATTCTCCGATTCAGAAGAATTTGAAAATCAACAGATTCCTTGAAAAAGACGCAAAAGGTTTCAATGTTTTTGTTATTGTTTTGGAAAGTCACGGGCAGGAGATGATAAGTTATTACAACGAGAAAAGAACCGAAAGCATAACTCCGTTCCTTGACTCCTTGTTTTCACAAAGTCTGACTTTTAACGGTATGGCAAACGGCCGTCGTTCGATAGACGCCCTGACATCAACGCTTTCGGGATTACCATCGTTGATGGTAACTGATTATACCTCATCGAAATACGCCGCTAACAGGTTAGACGGTTGGGGAACGACATTAAAAGCTCACGGTTATTCAACGGCATTTTTTCATGGAGGCAACAACGGCTCAATGAGTTTTGACGCCTCCGCAGTTTCAGCGGGTTTCGACAAATATTACGGGAGGAACGAGTACAACAACGAGAGCGATTATGACGGCACATGGGGCATTTTCGATATGCCATTTTTACAATATACTGCACAGATAATCAACGAGATGCCAAAACCGTTTGCGGCTGGTGTCTTCACATTGTCGTCGCACCACCCATTCACAATTCCCGAAAATTACACTTTGCCCGACGGAAATTACAAGACACCATTTGAGAAGACGATTCGTTATGCCGATGATTCAATGCGCAAGTTCTTTGAGACCGTTTCAGAATACGATTGGTTTGACAGCACGCTTTTCGTCATTCTCGGCGATCACGTCAACCCAGAACATCAGTTCGACGAGTATCTGAACGGCTACGGACAATTCCAAATCCCGATTGTATTTTACGCCCCCAGAATCATTAAACCTTTGAAAACCAATATCATGGCACAGCAAACCGATTTAGGTGTCAGCATTTTGGCGGCATTAAATCATTCCGATTCGACATTCTCGTTTGGCAGAAACCTGTTCGACAGCATACAGCAGCCGGATTTCACAAGTTTCCTGAACAACGTTTACCAATATTGTGACGGCAGATTCATGTTGCAGTCGGACGGCTCGGAAATTCTTGCCATTTATGACATTATTGAAGACCCACAGTTGGAAAACAACTTATACATCGAAGGTGATGAGAGTTGGAAAAATATTGACAGAGGCTTCAAACTTCATCTTCAGCAATACAACAACCGAATGATTAATAACACATTACATATAAAATGAGAGAAAAGATTCTTTTTATTGTAAACCCGATTTCGGGGCATCACGACAAAACGGATTTCCCAAATATCGTTGACAGTCTCATCGACAAGGACAAATTCGACTACAGCATTTCGTTCACCGAATACGGCGGACACGCCAAAGAGTTGACTGCCAATGCCATTGCCGATGACGTTGACATCATCGTTGCCGTCGGCGGTGACGGCACCATCAACGAGGTGGCCACAACGATGATCGGTTCGAGGCAGACCTTCACCATTGTTCCGTACGGTTCAGGCAACGGACTCGCCCATCATCTACATCTGCCGTTGAAGCCTCAAAAAATCATCACCAACGTGATTAACAACGGGTTCAAAACGAAAATCGACACCGCCACCGTCAACGGAGTGCCGTATATCAGCATCGCCGGGGTGGGCTTCGACGCGCTCATCGCCGACTATTTCGCAAAAGACCCGAACCGCGGTTTCATGACATACGTGAAATTCATCACCGAGGAATATCCACGTTTCAAACCCGGTCATTACAAACTGATTCTCGACGACACAAAAGAAATAGAATGCGATGCGATGTTCATCTCATTCGCCAACTCAAACCAATTCGGCTACAACGCCGCCATCTCGCCACACGCCTCGTTGAACGACGGACTTCTTGACGTCTGCATCTTCAAGAAACCCAACCTGCTCGAAGTCGGGTTTGTGGCCGAACGCCTGATAACAAACAGAATCGACAAGACAAAATTCGTTGAAATTCATAAAGCAAAGAAAATCAACGTCATCCGAGAAAAAGAAGACTTCGCCAACATCGACGGCGAAGCAATAATGATGCCGAAAGACGTTATCGTTAAAATAAACGAATTAAGTTTGAACATTTTACTGCCAAACACCATTTAAATTCTAAAAGAAAGAAAAATGATTAAAAGCTATCTTGATTATCTTACACAATTGGTGCAGAAGACAAACATTTCGCAAGCCACAGCATACGATTCAGCGCAAATCATTGCATTGATCTCATTGATTTTAGCTTCAACATTATTATTTTTTATTAGCAAATGGCTGATTAAGAAGGTTTTAGGCAATCTGATCAGAAGAACCGAGAACAAATACGACGATTTTCTGCTCAACTATCACTTTGCGGAAAGGATGTCGTTTTTAATCCCGATTTATCTTACAAGAGGATGCATCGAGGCGGCAATTCCAGAATTCACAGGACTGGCAAGTGCGATTTTGACATTGACGAAAGTCTTTGAAATAATCACTTACATCGGCATCATCATGTCGGTAATTGACACATTACAAGCCATTTACAACACAAAAGACGTATCGAAGACACGACCGATGAAAGGCGTTTCGCAAGTCATAAAGATTATTCTTGTGATAGCGTGCATTCTTCTTGTCATCGCAGCGTTCACCAACCGTGACTTAAAAAGCATTCTCCTCGGACTCGGCACGTTGTCGGCGGTGCTGATGCTTATCTTCAAAGACTCGATTCTCGGTTTTGTCGGAGGCATCCAATTGACTGTCAACGACATGGTTCGTATCGGCGACTGGATTGTCAAAGGCGAGGCTGACGGAACTGTGATTGACATCGGGCTTACGACGGTAAAGGTTCAAAACTGGGACAACACCATTGCCACGATACCGACATATTCGCTTGTCACCGACCCGTTCACCAACTGGAGAGGCATGTCGGAGTCAGCTGGACGACGCATCTCGCGTTCAATAACAATAGATGCCGACTCCGTGAAATTCTGCACGCCAGAGATGCTCGAACGTTTCAAGAAATACCAGTTGGTAAACCGCTATATCACTGATACTGAAGCTGATATTGACAAATTCAATAAAGAAAACGGCATTGACACATCGAATCTCGTCAACGGACGCCGCCAGACCAACATCGGGATTTTCAGGGCATATCTCGTTGAGTTTCTGAACACAAACCCGAACATCAGCAAAGAACTCACCATCTTGGTGCGTCAACAGGCACCGACAGAGTCAGGAATACCGATTCAGGTTTACTGTTTCAGCGCTGAAAAAGAATGGATTGCGTATGAGAAAATTCAGAGCGACATCTTCGACCACATCTTTGCAGTAATCCCTGAATTTGACTTGAGGGTGTATCAGAAGCCGTCATCAAACTCCATGGAAAAAGGATTCGAGGCCTTGAACAATTAACTTGACAACGCAACGATGTCGTCGCTAAATATCTGCGGCGACATCGTTTCTTTCAGTTATTGAGTTTTTCAATGAGTTCGTCGCGATAGCTGGCACCGATTGATATTTTGTTTCCTGCCACCGTAACTGTGGTTTTGTCAATGTCTTCGACATAATCGAACGCCACGATATACGACTTATGGACGCGCACGAATTTATCTTTCGGGAGCGTATCTTCAAGATTCTTAAGCGAATACAAAGCCGTAATGCGTTTTGTCTTGGTGTGGAATGTGACATATTCATGCTGTCCTTCGATAAACAGCAAATCGCAGAAGTTGACTTTGTAAAGTTTATAATCGGCCTTCACCATGATATAATCTGCCGGCGTTTGTGCCGGTTCCGCCATCGGAATCTCCTTGGGACGCATGTCAATCGCCTTATTGATTGCCTGAAGGAATCGCGGGAAATCAAAAGGCTTGAGCAGATAATCCACGACACCGAGTTCAAAAGCGTCAACCGCATATTCTGAATAAGCTGTCGTAAGAATCGTAGCCGGTTGATTTTCAATCGTTTTGAGCAGTTCCAAACCCGTCAGGTCTGGCATTTGAATGTCAAGCAGAAGAATGTCTATCTTTTCGTTCATAAGGATTTCCATCGCCTTAAGTCCGTCGGAACAGCAATCGACAAGATTCAAAGACTCGATTTTCTGAACATATTCCTGAATGAGTTTACGAGCCAAGAACTCGTCATCAGCGATTAAAACATTATACTTCCTCATAATTTCAGTTTGCAATTTTCACTACCACCTTATAAATATTATCTTTCTCTTCGGTAACAAAAGAGAAATTTTCGTTGTAATGTAATGATAATCTTTTCTTTACGTTTTGCAAGCCTATACCACTGCCATTATCCTGCTTTGTTGACACAACTTTGACAGAATTGTTTCTAATCGAATTTTCAGCTTCAAATTCGAGGCTGTTTTCATTTTGTTTTACAACAAATCTAATAAAACCATTCTTGTCATTTTCAATTCTCGAATATTTGAAAGCATTTTCAACTATCGGCTGGAAAATCATCGGCGGGAGCATGAAACCCCAGTTTTTCACTTCTTTTTCGAACGAAACATTACGTTCTCCGTCATGTTTCATCAACTGAAAATCAATGTAATTGTCGATGAACCTCATCTCCTTCTCCAAAGAAATCGTATCAGCCTGGCATTCAACCATCACATAACGAAGCATCTCAGAAAGTTTCAGAACACTTTCGGGTGCTTTCTCATCTTTGATGTAAACAAGAGAATATATATTATTCAATGCGTTGAAAAGAAAATGCGGATTTATCTGCGACTTCAGATAACGCAGTTCCATGTCAAGGTTTTCAATTTTAAGCTCATTCGACAGCCGCTGTGTCTCCTGTTCGCTTCTTTCCAAATAAGTGATTGCGGTTATAGATGCCACGAATGTGTAAAGCAAAGTCCTGATAATGAAAGGCACAGTCCAATCAACATCCGGATCTGCCATTGGCATTCCCGGCACAAGATTTTTCACCAATTCGGCCATCATCATCTGCATCTGGATGAAAAGTGTTGAAAACCCAACAATTACAACTACGTTCAGGATATAGAACAAGAACCGTTTGCCTTTTCTGAGGAAAAATCTGACGAGGACTTCACTCTCGACGAGGCAGACGGCGACCATTGACAATGTGACAATCAGCGCATGGAACAATGCGATACCATATCCGACATGTTTGAAAGAGAAGAAAAAAAACAGAAAGACCACCGTCCAGCTTATTATAAAACGGTGTCTGTCTATCAGTTTTGACAATTTATTTTTAATCTCGCTCATCGTTGCAAAAATAATTCAATATGGGATTGTCGATTGTTATTTTCAACAAAACATTGAAATTTCTCAACCAACGAATATTATTTCTTGTCCCAGAATGCGGGTGTAAACAGCAGCAGGACGGTGAAGATTTCAAGACGACCGACGAGCATGAGGAACGACATCTCCCATTTTGCGAGGTCGGTGAGTTCGGAGAACGACGCTGCCGGGCCGGTGCTTCCGACACCTGGCCCCATATTGCTCAAAGCCGTGATCGTATTGAACACGCTTTCCTTTATGGAGCATCCGCTGATGTCGAGGATGACGATGCTCGTCATACATAAAATAATGTAGAAAAACAGGAAATTCAGTGTCCGGAGCAACATCTCATTGGAAAGCACTTCTTTGGAGATTCTCACGGTAAACACCGCACTTGGATGAAGTATCTTCTTGATAGTGTTGTTGATAGACTTGATACAAATCACTTCGCGGATGACTTTGATGCCGCCTGATGTCGAACCGGCGCACGAGCCGCTCAACATCATTAAAATTGTCGGGACGTAGAACAGTCCGCCCCAGAGGGTGTAGTCAAAATACGTGGCTTGGTAGCCTGTTGACGATATTATCGCGGCGACGTGGAACAACGAAGTTCTGAATCTTGACTCCAAGTCATCCGGCGGGTATGCGGAAGTGTCGGTCGCCACCGTCCCGACGCTTGGTGCGACATAGAATAGTGTTGTCATCACGGCGACGCAGACCAGCACGATGCCGAGGAACCATCTGAGTTCCTCATTTTTCGCGAAGAGCGAGAAGTCGCCGCGAATCAGGAAATAATACAACGAGAAGTTTATTCCCGACATCAACATGAAAAGTGACGCGACATATTCGAGATACGTTGAATTATAATAGCCTATGCTCAGCTGGTGCGTGCTGAAGCCGCCGCTGGCGATAGTGGTGAAAGCGTGGCATATAGCGTCGAAGAAATCCATTGGGCCGGCCCAGTAAGCGAGAACGCAAATCACAGTGAGGAGGATGTAGATAATCCACAGGCGGCGGGCTGTCACCGACATTTTAGGATGCAGTTTCTGGACGCCGAGTCCGGTCGCCTCCGCCGAGAAAAGCATCGTCTTGTTTGAGCTTTTGTTGATTGCCGGTATGATGGCGAGGAAGAGCACGATGATACCCAAGCCGCCGAGCCATTGTATTATGCTGCGCCAGAACAGGAGTCCGTGAGGCATCGAATCGATGTCATTAAGCACAGTAGAGCCGGTGGTCGTGAATCCCGACATCGACTCGAAGAAAGCATCGGTGACGTTGTCGATGCAGTCGGAGAAAAGAAACGGAAGCATTCCGAAAGTCGCGAAAAGCACCCATGTCATCGTCACGACGATAAACGAGTCTTTCATCGAGATGCTGCTCATCTCCTCCCTGCTCTGCGCCTTGCTTGATTTCTCGCGTCCGAGCGAAAGCATGAAAAAGCCAATGATTCCAGTCACGAGGGTGGCCGAAAGCAGCGATGTCGCATCATTCTCATCGTAATAAATATTGTAATGCAAAGACACCATCGATGCGATAAGCATGAAAAACGCCTCGCACAAAACGAAGACACCGTATATCTTCAGCTTCATGCCCAAAGCCTTCACTTTAATACCGAGAACATTGCTTTTCATTCTATTCGCAGAAATTTTCCATCAATTTATTCGGCGGCAAAGATAAACATTTTTTTCAACTCAGAACGGGACATCAATGCAATTCAGCGAGAATTTGACAGGACGCGCAGTTCCGATGATTGCATCACCAGCGGCCTCAATCGAATACACGTAATCGCTGTTTTTGGTCATCTTGATTGTGCCTTTCATCTTATAAATGTTTCCATTGAATTTAATCTCTCCGCAAACATCAGTGTCGGGAGCGACATTCACCTGGTCTGAAGGAAACGCTGTGACGTTTTCAAACACCACGTCAACCTTATTAATTCCACCTGTTGTTTGCAACGTGAACGAAATCCGATTTTGAACGTCATCAACGACCATATTTGATCTGGTGATATCCAATTCTGCGTCAGCAATCACAAGGTTTCCGTATGTCCGGAAGTTAGTGTTTATCGGGCATGACCATACTCCGACGGTATCACAATAACTTTCAAAGCCATCCGTGATGGTTCTGAACCAATAATAATCGAAAGTTGTCCTGTCCTGAAGCATTGACTGAAGTTCGGCAGGATTTATTTTCGCAATTGTCGCTTCCCAATCAGCCTGTACTTGGGTCTCTGCTTTCATATCGCATTCTTCCTCCGTCTCCCCTGTGAAAGTGTAATCTACAGTTGAGGAGAGAGGTCTTATTCCTTTTTCATTAAAATACGCATTGATGCTTCTGACATCCGCACTTGTCGGGTACAGTTTACCCATAGAAAACGCTGGCGCGATGTATGATGTTTCATAACTGTAATTGCAAGTCACAGTTCCCTGCGGAGGATCGACAGGCGGGACAACGGGTGAGTCATCATTTTTTTTGTCTTTACACGATGCAGCTGTCAAAGCGATGGCGAGTGCCATCATCGCACACAGGGAGTTTTTAAAGATTTTTTTCATTTTATTTAATTTAATTTCATTACTTGTCGGCATTATCATCCTTTGATATTCCTCGAAATCACCTTTGGTTGGGCTTCGTCTTCCATATCTTGCATATACCGCGGATGATATTTTCCTACAGGGATATCCTTGAAGATACACTCGTTGGCAAGCCGCGCTGCCTCGATATGATCTGTGACAGCCGTTTCTATCGCAGCCACGGCGACATTGATGAGCGCGCCCAGCAAGCCGCCGGAAGTGCTGTTGCTTGTATAGTCGAGTGTCAGGTTGCATGTCCTTTCAAAAAGAACCTCATTGGTGGTGGTCGATTTCACGATATATGTTATCTTCGTGTTGATGCCTGTCACCACTTTCTTCCACGACTCTATTCTTGAAAACACCACGGCGTCAGCGCCGAAATATTCCTTGAACTGTCCTAACGGCGCGTCGATGAAAAGCTCCGCGTCGTATGCGCTCTCATTGCGGAAAATCTCCATCGCCATGAGAGGAGGAATGACGTAATATCCTGATTCCGCCAACGGCTCGCTCACCGAAGTGAAGAACAAATCCTTCGCTTCGACATTCGTCGTGTTGTTTATCGGCGGCATTATCAACAAGGTAACAGGTTGTTCCTCGTACAGTTTAGAATACTGCATCCCCTTTGTATTTTTCATTGTGCTGCATGATGTCACAACAAGTGCGACGAATGCGAGCATGATGATATATAACGATTTCTTCATGACTAATCTTGATGTTTGATTCGGTTAATAATTGGTTCGATGAATTTTTTCGCTTCAGGGTAATACTCAATCTCGCGTTGCAGCAGCTCGACTCCGTATTCAGCATAGTCTGTCCTGACAATCATCGACTTCTGTCTGTCGGTGGCGGTCTCAGCGAACACTCTGGCTGTTTCCGGGTCAAGGAGCATGTAGCCATATTCGGCGCATATTCCAGGCGGCGGCACCATGCGCTCGCCACCTGGATTGTTAATCATGCTTTCGTATGTCACGAGAAGACCGCAAAGCGCTTCCGGCGACTGCGACTTGTAATGCTTGTAAGCGTATTCCTCGTACATTGACGTGCCGTTTATTTTGCCGCCCCAACTGTACAGCGATTTTGGAGTATAGACGCAAGAACTCAAAACAAGCACCGGCAGTGCGAACACAAACGCTAATAAAACTTTTCTCATAATTCAATTATCTTCGTTTCGTTTCCTGAAACAAATATCGTCTTCGAAAGCACTTCGTTTCCGTTCATCACAACTTTCACATCGTGTTTGCCCGGCGTCACCGTAATCACGTTCTTCGCAGTCTTTTTTATCTTGCGGTCTCTTTTGTAATTCTTATATTTCACTGCCTCGACGTTATAATTCTGATCGTCAACGGTCACAGTGATAGGCGTTTGAGTGGCTGCCACGAACGACAGTCCGCATTTGTTTTCGACGCCTGACGAATATGAATATGTGCCGCATGAGGCCATAGTCATTGTCATGAATGCTATTAAAAAAAGTTTTTTCATGTCTTTAGTCGTTTAAGATGTAATATTTTTCAAGAAGTTTGTCTTTGTCAAGGGCATCGCCTTTATAGCTGCAGAATGAAATTTCGTTCTCCGGTTTTGCGTCAGGGATGGTCATGACCACTGTCACCTCACCGATTTTCTTGCCAGGGAGTTCGACGTTCATTCCCGACTGCGGGTTCTTAACGATTTTGCCTTTTGAATAGACGCTGAATCTGTCGCCTGCTGTCAAGCCTTGTGATGCGCCGCCGGAGATGACGTAATTATCATCTTCGTCAATGTCGAGGATATACGAACGCCACGGGCTGTCGGTGCATTCGTTGATGATGTTTTCGACGAGTTGTGAGAGGGCCGCCGAAATCGCCTTGTCGCTCAACGTGGCGTCGTATCCGGCTGTCCCGCCAAAGCCCATCACCTCCTTCGCTGTTGTCTCTGCCAGACCTTTTGCCTCGCCGGAATAGATGATGAGACCCGATGCCGCCTCCACGATACGAATGCTCACACCGGCTTCAACGACCTGCGTCTTCGTTGACGAGAACAGCTTCTCCTGTCCTTCGTTTTTCCTTCCGAACTCGGTGATTGAGCCGAGGATGATGTAATCAGCACCGATTTTCTGCATGTCGGCACCGGCTTCCTTGACCAAGACATCGAGGTCTTCCCTTTCAAGAAGGATGAACTTGCCCGACTGCTGCAGTTTCGCCGACAAGATGTCAAGACCTTGTTTTCTCATCGGGTCGTTTTTCTTGTCGTAAAACACGCCCTTGCCATACTGTGTCTCATTGGAGAACCTGCCGATGGCGACTTTCCTCTTGATTGTCTTTTTCTCCACAGCTTTCTTGGCAGGAGCCTGCTGTATTTCAACGGTTTCCGTTGTTTTAACTTTTTTGGATTGCGCAAAAGACGGCATTGCGATTAATGCTGCAAATGCCAATAATAATACTTTTCTCATATTGCTGATTTTTTAATTAAACTTGTCGCAAAGGTAATAATTTTTCAAATATATCTGGCAAAAAAATATTCAACTTATTTTTTCGATTATCTCATCTAAACTCACATTCTCACCCTTGACTGTAAACATCGCCTGCTCATAATATTGAAGACGCGAATCGTAATGGTTTTCAACATATTGCTTCAATTCGTCCTCGCTCTTTCCGTTCACCAACGGACGTTTTCGTCTTGCTGTCAGCAGTCTGTTGACAGCTGTAGCCGGGCTGATCTTGACGAATACCGTCACGCCGTTTTCGTTCATCCACTGCATGTTGTCGAAAAAACAAGGCGTGCCGCCTCCTGTCGAGACGACCACATTATGCATCTCGCCGGTCTTTTTCAAAATCTCCGACTCGAATTTTCTGAAATACTCCTCCCCGTATTTGTCAAAGAAATCCTGAACCGAAATATGATATTTCTCCTCAAACATGTCATCGGTGTCCAACGCATCATAGCCGAGCCTGTTGGCAAGCCTGCGCGACACCGACGACTTGCCGGAACACATATAACCTATTATATAAATCCTTTCTGGCATCATAAAATATAGTGCTGCGACACTTTTTTATCCAGCTGCAAAGATAAATGTTTTTTTCTGACTTGCATTTAAATTTGAAATTTGACGACATAAAAAAAACGTCCGCCGAAGTTTTCGGCGGACGCTCTAAATCAAAATTTATTTCAAACAATTATTTCCACTGGCCAGTGATTGTGACTGTTGTGCCAGCTGCTGCAGTCTCAACAGTTCCCTTTGTGATATTCATTAAATAAATATTGCCATTGTATGCCGTTGCGATAACATAATTGTAGTCATGAGTAGCCTCACATGAAACCTCATGGAATTTTTCCACAGGAGTGCCATTATTAAACGCATCCATTTTGTCCAATTGTGTAGTGACATCACCAAATGCGACACCTTCAACGACTGTAAGAATTGCACCTTCGACCGGAACAATCTTAGCCTTGACTTCCTTAGCGTTTGACTTCCATTCGAGACCGAACTGTTCAAGACCGGTACCTGGTGTGCCACCTGCTCTCACCCATGAAAAATCATTGACTTCAAGACCTGCATCAATAACTGTGATGTTGACCTTTGCTGTCGCCGTGTTATTTTTCTTTGTTTTCACTGTTGTTTCAACTGTCACAAGACCGCCAGGAAGATCCATTGGTTCCGGAGCAGCCGTGTATGTGTAAGTTGTAAGCTTGTCAAGAGTGATCGTTGTATCACCAAGTACTTCATTATTATAAATCACCTTAAAATAAAGTGATGTGAGAAGGTCGTTTGCATCTGTCGCAACGGCTTTGATCTGGAAGCCGACCATTTCACCAGAATAGACTTCAGTGTTCTGATAAACATAGCCTTCGCCAGCGTTTACGAATTCGATTGTTGGGAGTTTCGGATCATCCTTGTCATCTGAGCAGCTTGTAATGAAAAGCATACCCATCAAGCACATAAGTGCCAAAGTTAATTTCTTCATTTTTTTAATTTTTTAAAGTTAATATTACGTTTAAAATTTGAGTGCAAAGATATACTTTTTTTTAATTGAAAAACAATTTATAAAATATTTTTTATCTTTTCCCTTTTTGAAGTTGTGCCTGTTGTTTCTGCATCTCCTCAAGACGTTTCTGGAAGTTCGATTTCTTCACAGGTTTGAGTTTCGCTTTCTCAATCTGTTTGCGCAGCTTGTCATCATCGAGGAACACTCTGAACAAGTACATCTGCAGGAACGTGATGATATTGACGAGCATGTAATAGTAGCTCAGACCTGCCGAGTAGCTGTTGAACAGGCCGAGGAACATGATCGGCATGATGTAAAGCATGAGCTTCATTCCAGGCATCGGCTGTGTCTGCATCGCCGCTGTCTGTTTTTGGTTAATCCACGTGTAAAGTATTGTGGTTACGGTCATTAGCAACGTAAACAAGCTCACGTGGTCGCCGTAGAACGGGATGTTGAACGGCAGGTCGAGGATACTGTCGTATGTCGAGAGGTCGTCGGCCCACAGGAATGGCTGTTGGCGCAGCTCGATACTCGATGGGAAGAAACGGAAGATGGCCCACAAGATAGGCAGCTGGAGCAACATCGGCAGACATCCTGATGTCGGACTCGCACCGGCTTTCTTGTAAAGGTCCATCACCGCCTGCTGTTTCTTCATCGCATCCTCCGGCTTCGGATATTTCTCACCGATGGCGTCAATCTCCGGCTTCAGCACACGCATCTTCGCCGTTGACTGGTATGACTTGTAAGCGAAAGGCATGAGAATCAGCTTTATGATGATGGTGAGGACGAGAATCACGATACCGTAGTTCCAGCCGTAACTGCCGAGCCAGTTGAACACGTTGACAACAATGTAACGATTAATCCAGCCCACCAATTTACCGCCAAGCGGAATCTGCTTGCTCAAGTCGAGACTATACGAATCCATGATTTTCAAGCTGTTGGGGCCGAGATACATCTGCATTCCGACAGTGTTGTCTTTTTCAAGTCCGTTGAACGGGATATCGATGCTCGTGTACATCGTCTTCAGATAACGAGGATTCTTCGCCTTGAAATCCTGTTTCATGCCGATGGAGGCTCCGTTGAAATCGTCCTTCGCGATGAGCGCGTAACTGAAGAAACGTTGTTTGAACGACACCCATTTGAGGTTTGAACGGAGTTCTTTCTCGCCGTCCTTCTCTCCTCCTCTGTCGCCGCTCAACGACTCGACATCATCGTTGGTGAATTTGTAGTAAACATTCGAGCCGTTGTAACGGTCAACCGCCTTCTCCTGCTTCAGCAACTCCACATACCAATTGACAGTCATGTAGTTGGTGTTGGCGGCAATAACATTTCTCATGTTTACAGTCTTGACATCAAAATCAAGCATGTATTCATCAGGTTTCACCGTATAGACGAATTCGAGGTATTGGTCTTCATTGAAAACGCCGGCAGTGTCGGCTGTCATCGCCCTGAAGCTGATTGTCAGAGGCTCTTCACCCAAGACGATGGAATCCGTTCCGTCGTAAGCCGTATTATTAATATAAGGTGTGAAGCAGAGATCCATCGTGTTGATTGGCATGTTCAATGCGAAAAATTCAAGATTGAATCTCGACGTATTTCTGTCGAAACAGATAAGCGGCAGAGAGTCGTAAGTCTGGTAATCCTTGAGCATCACCTCTTTCACGTATGCGCCTTTCGACGAGAGGGTGAGTTTGAAGACATCATTTTCAACGACATAGTCCTTTCCTTCGCCTGATGCGGCGGCGGCGAACAGCCCGAAATTACGGCGAAGCACTTCATTTTCGTCAACGGCTTCTATTGAAGAGACCTTTGACGCCGCTTCAGCCGCGGCCTGTTGCGCCTGCACGAAACGCAGCGAATCTTCGACATAACGTATCCGCTGCTCGCGGAGAATGGAGTCCTGAATGTGCTGACGTCTCGCCAATTCCTCTTTGGATGGAGTCATCCACACTGTGTAACCAACGAAAATCCCTATGATAAGGATGATTCCAATGACTGAGTTCTTGTTCATTTTTTACTTTTTGTTTTCTTCTTGATATTTTAACATTGCCTTGACGAAACCCACGAAAAGCGGGTGCGGGTTTGCGACAGTGCTCTTATATTCCGGATGGTATTGAACGCCGATGAACCACGGATGATTCGTATATTCAACAGCTTCAACGAGTTGTGTTGTCGGGTTGATACCAGCCATCTTTACTCCGTGCTTCTCGAACTCCGACATGTAACTGTTGTTAAATTCATAACGATGACGGTGACGTTCGGAGATCTCCTGTGTGCCATACATTGCAGCGAGTTTGGAATCTGCTGCGAGGTGGCAAGGATAAGCTCCGAGGCGCATGGTATGCCCCATGTTGACGATGGTCTTCTGTTCCGACATTATGTCGATGACCGGATTTTTCGTGTCCATGTCCATCTCACGCGAGTTGGCGTCCTTGAGTCCCAGCACGTTACGTGCAAATTCTATCACCGAGCACTGCATACCGAGACAGATGCCAAGGAACGGGACGTTGTTTGTCCTCGCATATTCTATGGCGTTGATTTTTCCCTCGACGCCGCGGCTGCCGAACCCTGGTGCCACCAAGATGCCGCTCACTCCAACGAGAAGTTCTGCTGCGTTTTCGCGTGTAATCGTCTCGGAATGAATGGTCTTGATACGAACCTTGGTCTCGTTCGCGACGCCGCCGTGAATCAAAGCCTCGCGGATTGACTTGTAAGCGTCGGTCAGTTCGACGTATTTGCCGACGAGAGCGACCGTGACATCTTTCTTCGGATTGTGAAGATGATGCAGGAAGTTCTGCCATTGTTCAATATGAATATCTTTCGGCATCTCCATATTGAGTATTCTAAACACCTCTTTGTCAAGGCCTTCCGCCATCATGAGCATCGGGACATCATAGATTGAAGGTGCGTCGATGCATTCGATGACCGCGGTCTTTGCCACATTGCAGAACAGCGCGATCTTCGCCTTGATCGACTCGGTGAGATGTTTCTCGCAGCGGCACACGATGATGTCGGGCTGCACGCCTTGTTCCTGTAACTCCTTGACGGAATGCTGTGTCGGTTTTGTCTTGAGTTCCTGCGCCGCCGAGAGGAACGGGACGAGTGTGAGATGTATGTTCACGCAGTCTGTTCCGAGCTCCCATTTGAGCTGTCGGATCGCCTCTATGAACGGCAGCGACTCGATGTCGCCGACCACGCCGCCGATTTCCGTGATGACGAAATCGTACTTCCCAGTGTGTCCGAGGAGCTGGATGCACCTCTTGATTTCATCGGTGATATGAGGTACGACCTGAACTGTGGAGCCGAGATATTCGCCTTTTCTCTCCTTGTTGATGACGCTTTGATAGATTCTTCCAGTGGTGACATTGTTCGCCTGTGACGTTGGTGTGCCCGAAAAACGCTCGTAATGGCCGAGGTCGAGGTCTGTCTCCGCTCCGTCTTCTGTGACGTAGCACTCACCGTGTTCGTATGGATTCAAAGTACCCGGATCCACATTGATATACGGGTCAAGTTTCTGATTTGCAACAGAGAAGCCTCGTCCTTGCAATAACTTTGCCAACGACGACGCAATAATTCCTTTGCCAAGTGACGAGGTAACGCCCCCAGTCACAAAGATATATTTGGTCTTTTTCATCGAAAAAAAGTTTGTTTAACATTTATTTTGACGGGTTGCAAAAATACAAAAAAAAATCATATCTTTGCACAGTTTAACAATTTTTAATGCAAACTTAAGATTCAATCAAAAAACATGGAATTTAAAATCAGGGCGAGCTACCCGAACTATTATATGATGCAGCTGTTTGCAAGCTGCGAAGGCGACATCAGCGACAACATTTTCGCTGTCGAGAACAGACCGGCTGGCAACAAGCCTGGCACCGTAATCTACCGTTTTGAGAATGAAAGCGAGAGCCATGAAATCGCTCCGAGATGGTACGACATCTATTATCTTCTCTCCAGCGACGACAAAAGCCAGAGCGAGCATTTCCTCAGGCTTTTAATCAAGGAACGTGAAGGTGATGAATCTGTCAAAGACGAATTGAGAAGCCTCAGGAACCAACTGCACGCCAAAATCAGGAAATACGTCGAGGACAATCCATTGCATGATGACATTTACATTGTCACCACATTGAGCGACCCCAACCTGCATTCCGAACAGATTGTGAGCAACAAAGGCAAGATGCTTCTCGCGCTCACGAAAGAATGCTACGCCGTGCCTGACTTCTGCATCCTCACCTCGAAGTCATTCTGCCGCGAGAATCAGGAGGAGCTGCTCCGCAAAGCCATCAGGAATCTTGAGATAATGACACAAAGCCGACTCGGCGACGACACCAACCCTCTCGTCTTCGCGATGAGAAGTGCCATGCCGCAATACATTCCCGGCCTCATGCCCACTCTGCTCAACATCGGCATGAACCGCACCGCACACAAGGCACTTATCAGGAAACACGGCCCTAACATGGCTAACCGTATCTATCTCAACAACTTAAATAACATGTTCGACATGCTCGGCATAACCGAGAAATCGGCTGTTGACGAGAACAAGCTCACCTGCGACGAGCAGAAGACACGTATCGAATGGATGGAATCGAAAATCATCGAACACGAGAACGGCGACACACGCCTCCTCGACGACTGTTTCTATCAGGTGCTGAAATTCACATATTATGTAAGAAGTTTCTATCTGAATAACAAACAGTTGGTAATGACATTCATGCGCGGGAAGCAGGCTTATCCGTCGTTGATTCTCCACAAAATGGTATGGACTATCGGCAACGACAGCTCGTGTCCGGGCGTTCTTTACAGCCGCGACAGCAACACCGGAACCGGACGGCAGATCGAGACATATCCCGACATCTTCGGCGAAGAAATCATGACAGGCAACATCTCGGCGAGAAACTGGAGCTACAGCGACAGAAAAGACATCAAAGAGAAGTTTCCGGCAGTATATCACTTCGACCCGCTTCTCGAAAACCTCGAAAGAAAGTTCAAATCGCCGGTGACAATCGAGTTCGGTATTGAGACGATACCTGGCAAAGCCAGTCTTTTCGCCGTCCTTCAACTCAACAAATCCGAGCTCACCGGACGAGCCGCCTTGATGTCATCGATAGAAATGCTTCTGAACAAAAAAATCTCGGAGATGACTATCGAAGATTACAATTTATTGAAAAACAATGATTTCAGTGACAGAAGCCATCTTCCAATCATTGAAAGGAAAGATATCATCGAACTGATCAGGCCTTATCATCTGAGGCAGCTTTTCTCCGACACCATCGATGACAAAGCCTTCAACGAGTTGACATTTTTCGGGAAAGGTGTCAATGTGCTGCCAAGAACAGCCACCACTGCGAAGATTTGTTTCTCCTCAGCTGAAGCGACGAAGCTGAAAGGAGACGGCTTCCCAGTCTGCATCTGCAAGCAAAGATTCACGCCGGAGGACACTATCACGTTGAACGAAGTCGATGCCATCATGAGCATCACGCCGGCGGCAATACACGTCGTGACAGCCTGCCGCGGCTATGGAATACCAGCCTTCCTCAACCTCGGAAACTTCGGCATGAGATTGGAAGACAACAAGTTAGTCAACGCCGCCGGCAAAGAACTGAAATCCGGCGACTGGATCACGCTCTCAAGCAAGAGAAGGACTATTTACGAAGGTCACGCCACTTTCAAACCGGCGCGATTCAGGAAGTTCCTCAACGGCGAGAACATCTCATTAAACACAGAAGACAGCAAGACTTTCAATGAGTTAAAAATCGCGTATGCAATTTATCAAGACATAATTAATTCCAGCCATGTCAATTTTATCACCGACATCGACTCCTTGGCGCGGCTCATCAGCTACGACCTGAACACCAATCCTCAAAAGTCGAAAGATGTCGTGAATACATGGTACAACCTGAATCCGGAACTGTATCAGAATCAGGTTCTTGAAAGCAAGATGGGTTCGCATCTCGAACAGTCGCGCGTGTTTGAGTTCTTAGACAGCGAGAAGAAAGTTGACTTCTTCAAAAGCATCATACATAAATGCAAGAAAATGAATATCAACGGGCTGGATGCCGGCTCATTCATGCTCGGAAGATTTATCGCGAAACCGCTCCCGAAGTCTTTCTGGGAAACGTTCTCTCCCGACGAGATAGCTTTCATGCTTAACGAATATGTCTTGTATGAAAAATATCTCGCCGTGCTTCAAGAAGTTGGAGAGACGAAACTCATGAGGACACACAAGCAAATCATCTCGCAGAACCTCAAGGAAATAGTTTTGCAGAACATGACGTTATATACATTCGTACCTTTGATTATGACCGACACCGACTGGGACGAAGTCGAGTGCCAAGTGAACAAACTGAACAATAGCCAAGACAACACTTTATATATAGCGCGGGCATTGTCGAAGCCACTTGATGAGATATTCGACATGACGCAGCCGTGGGTCAGAGACAAGGTAACGGAGTTGTCGAGACTTTAACTCCGCTGCCTCTTTTCGACAGATTTACAACATTATTTCACCACCGAGAACCTGTAAACACACGTATGCGTGTATTCATCACCAGGTCTCAGCACCGTGCTTGGAAATCTCTCCTGATTCGGTGAGTCGGGGAATTTTTGTGTTTCGAGAGCGAACGACTCACGATTGTTCAAAGTCTTACCGTATTTGCCTGTTGTCTTGCCATCAAAGAAATTGCCGCTGTAGAACTGAAGTCCCGGCTGGTCGGTCAACACTTCCATCTTACGTCCTGTTGTCGGTTCATACACTGTGGCGGCGAGGCCGAACTGGTCAATCGGCTTGCTCAAGACCCAGTTGAAGTCGTAGCCGTTGGCGAACTGCATCTGCGGGTGGTCGGAGTTGATGTCCTTGCCGATGGTTTTCGCCACGGTGAAGTCCATCGGCGTGTCCTTGACGGCGCGGAAGTTTCCTGAAGGAATCAAAGCACTGTTGATGGCGGTATAGAACTTGCCGTTAATCATCAGTTCATGGTTAAGAATTGAGCCGTTCCCCTCCCCTTTCAGGTTGAAAAACGAATGATGCGAGAGGTTGCACACAGTCGGAGCGTCGGTGGTCGCCTTATATGTCACAACGAATTCATTGTTCTTTGTCAATGCGTAAGTCATTGTGATATCGAGGTTTCCGGGGAAGCCGTCGAGACCGTCGGCGAGCACGGTGTGAAGTACGATGGCTGTGTCATTGACCGAGTTCACGTCCCACACTATTCTGTCGATGCCGTATTCACCTCCGTGAAGTGTGTTACCGTTGTCATTCTTCGCCAGTTGATATTCAACACTGTCGAGGACGAATCTCCCTCCGCCAATTCTGTTGGCGTAACGTCCGACAGCCGCGCCGAGGAAACGCTCACCTTCATTATTAATATAGCGGTCGATGTTTTCATAGCCGAGGACAACATCGGCGTACTTTTTCTTACGGTCCGGTGTCCAAAGCGACACCACACGTCCGCCGTAGTTCGTCACCTGCATCATGAGGTCGCCGTTGTCCAAAGTATAAAGCGACACTGGTTTTCCATTAACTTCTGTCGTGAAGTTATTACCATCCAATAATTTAACTTTGCTGTGCTTTGAGCATCCAGCGAGGAGCATTGCTGCCAATGCAAAAACTAATATTCTTTTCATATTTAAAAATTATTTTCCTGTCAAGTCATGATACCTGCGTCTCGCAGAAATCAGTGTGATATTTCTGTCTGTGATGGCATTGTCGGCCTGAAGCAGAATTGTGTTGGCCTGCAAGACATCGGTGATGGTATTCAGACCGGCGTTGTAGTTCAGACGCTCGACCCTGTAGTTTTCCGCAGCCATCTTATACGCCGCCGAGTCAGAATGGAGAAGAGCTTCGGCTTCAATCATGTGGGTGTAAGCCTGGTCTTCCTGTATCGACATCTGTTCTGTAAGATTCTGTCTGTCAATCTCATACTGATTGATTTTAATATCGTGTTCCTTCAGTTTATGAGATGTCTCCCACCATTGTGTCATTGGCACCTTCAGGCTGATGAACAGCAAGGCATTTGACCTTGTAGTTTTGGAAATCATGTTTCCATAATAGGCGGCACCGCCGATGATGAGATTAGGTGATGTGGCGCCGACAGTCATCTTCCTGCGCAGTTTCTCGGCTTCCACCTGAAGTTCAAGAAGTCGCACTTCAGGGCGCACGAAACCGGCGTTCTCTTCAAATTTCTTGTTTACGTTTTCATTGTCGAAATCAAGGACGAGACCGTTCTCCGGCATTTCGATGCCGATCTGTTGGCACAGCAGACGCGATGCGAGAAAGATTCCATCGTTGAGTTGAAGTTGCTGCGCTTTGAGTTTGTTTTTTTCGAGAGCGACCTTCAAAGCATCGTTCTTGGTCACAAGACCAGCTTTGAGAGCCGCATTAACGGTGTTATCGATGGTGTCGAGCATCGCCAATGCCGTCTCCACAGTTTTCACTTTCTGCTGAAGTCCGAGTACAAGATAATACGATGACTCAATGTTCTCAAGCACTTCACGTTCAGTGACTTCCGACTGCAGTTCAGCCGCTTTTATTCCGACTTCAGCGAGTCTGTTGCCATTCAGAATCTGAAAACCAGTAAACACCGGCTGTGCCACCATCACACCGACCGACGAACCTTTGTCAAGCATCGAAATCTCCCCATCAAAGTCGGCGAAAACCTCCAACAGCTCGATAATATCCTTCAATACTTCACGGATGACTACATTTGACACATCATCAGCGGTAAGCCTCAGAATCGGACTATATGCGCTGTAGCCAATAGCGGCACCTTGCACCTGAGGAAAAAACTTCGTAAATGCCTGTGCTTTAACCTCTTGCGCCCTTTTTATCTCAAGTCTGCTTGTCTTCAGATTTGCATTGTTTGCTTTCGCCAAAGCAAAACACGAATCTATCGTCAGGGCATTTTCATTCTGCGCGTTGACATTCATTGCGAAAAGCACCGCCAATATTGCAACAATATATTTTTTCATATTTATTCCTTAAAATAATTTATCGATCAACTTACTTACTAATCTTCTTCACGCAATTCCTTTTCTTTTTGTCGAAAGCGAGACTATACGCCACAGGAAGCACGGTAACAACAAGCGGGAAGGTGATGATGGTGCCGAAGCATATCACCACGCCCATCGGTTCCCAGAGCAAAGTCCTTGCGATAATCATAGGCACAACGCCGAGAGCCGCCGCTATTGAAGTGAGGAAAATCGGTCTCATACGACGCATTCCCGCATGATAAGCAGCATCGCCCGGCGTAAGATGTTGTTTCACAACAAGTTCATTTGCATAGTCATACATTATTACAGCGTTTCTCACTATGATACCGATAAGGGAAATCACGCCAAGTATCGCCGTCACTGACATATCGAGACCGAAAAGCCACAGACCGAATGTCGAACCGAAAATGCAAAGTACTGACACTGAAATTGAAAGCACGGAGATTCCGATTTTATGGTAATGGAACATCAGTATCAGGAACATCACCGCCAATGCAGCGACGATTGACTGAATGAGCGATGGCATCATCTCGATGGTAATCTGTTTGGAACCGCCCGGTTCTATCACCACATCTTCAGGAATGTCTAAAGTCTTTAAGTACTTGTCTATCTTGGCAAACTCCTCAAGTTCGCCGGCGCCCGGCATCACGTCAGCACTCACGGTGATGCAACGTCTTCCGTTTCTGTGTGTCATGCTGCTGTGTATGAAATGAGGTTTCAAAGTCGCCACCTGACGTAAAGGCACCCAGACACCGGGTTTGCTTGTCGGGATTAGCAAATCTCCAACCGATTCATAATCAATATCATGAACATCTTCAGTATAAATAGCGGTAGGAAGCCTGTAACTTTCCTCCCAGATCGAGAGCATGCTGTTACCTGACAACGCCGTCGAGAGGTAAGCCGACAAGACCGCCTGTGTCACGCCGAGCCGATAGGCTTCTTCGGGGATGAGTTCGACTTCGATAATCTCTTCATTTTCATCATAATCAGAGTAAACGAAGAAAAGGTTTTCGTCCTGTTTCATGAAAGCGATGAGTGAGTCACGTACCGGCTCCAGTGCGGCATAGTCATCACCCATGATATAATATTCCACCGGCGCATTGACCTGGTTGTAGTCCATCTGTTTGAAACGAATCTGAGCGATAGGGAATATATTTTCATATTGCTGCGCATATTCCTCAATCATTTCCTTCGTGGCGTTTTCGGAGACTGTGTTCACGATAAGCTGTGCGTATGCGCTTGACGCGAGCTGCGGCGCGTATGTTATGTGGAAACGTGGCGACGCCATCCCGATGAACGACGTGACGGAAGAGACACGTTTGTCCTGCTTGAGCAGTTTCGTCAATGAGTCGGTGACTGCCGCCGTCTCCTCTATTGAACTGCCTTTTTCGAGATGTATCTCAACGGCGAAGCTGTCGCGTTCAGCCTTTGGGAACAGTTGTATCTTCAATGTCATAAACAGCCCGATGCCAACGAGGACAAACACCAACGCCACAATGATTGTCAACACTTTATGTCTGAAACAGAGGTCAAGAAGTTTTTTGTATCCGCCTTGAAGTCCGGCGAAGAACTTGCCTTGAAATTTCTCCATCCTTGAAAGTTTGTTGGGGTTTGCCGGTCCGATCATTCTGACCGACATATACGGTATCACCCAGATGGCGTAAAGGAAGCTGCACGCAAGGGTGATGAAGATCGCCCACGGGAACAGATTGATGAAGTCGCCGAGAAGCGTGCCATCCATTATCGGGAGCATCGGGAAGAATATGCAGGTGATGGCGCATGTGGCGATAATCATCGATGACATCAGGTATTTTGTCGAGACGGAAGCCGAATACCAACGCGAATGGCCTTCGTTCACCATGTCGATATATCCGTCAATCACCACGACGGAGTCATCGACGACCATGCCGAGGACAACGATGAGTGCGGCGAGTGTCACCGTATTCAGTTCCATTCCGAAGAGATACATGGCAGCCCATGCCGCCGCGATGCACACCGGCACCGACGTTGACGACACCAAAGCCGTTCGCATCGGAAACAGAGTGAGCATCACAAGAATGACGATGAGTATTGCCGCGACAAGGTCTTTCAGGAACGACAGCACCGACTTGTTGACCACAACAGGTTGGTCGGTGATTCGATGCACGCGGATGTCAGGCGGCGCCGTGGCAAGAAACGACTCGATGACCTCGTCAACCTCATCGCCGAACTCAACGACATTATAGCCCGAACGCATCTCCATCGACAGCATCATACATCTGTTGTTTTCCACTATTGAGTCAGAATATTGAATGTATTCAGATGATTCCTGATAATGGCGTTCGATACGAGCCACGTCGCGCAGTTTCACCACCTGCCCTGTCAGTGGGTCGGAGAAGACTATCATTTCCGAGAGGTCATACACGTTATCGTAAGGCACTTCGACGTGGACGACGGCGTTACCGTCTTCATTATCAGCCTTTCCGGTGATTGTACGGAGGCTGTGCAACGCAAGTTCGGCAGAGATTGTCGCCGCCGTGACAGCGTATTCCGTCATGAGAGCCGGGTCCATGTAAATGGCGATTTCCTCTTTCTCCTCGCCGATGACCTTGATGTTGCCCATCGTCTCAATGCGGCGCAGCCTTGTAGCGAGCTTGTCGGTATATTCACGCAGTTCTCTTGAAGAACGCTGGTCACTCTCGATGGCGAGAAGCAACGACGACGCATTGCCGAAGTCATCGATGACAACCGTCGATAAAACACCTTGCGGCAAAGATGTCGTCTTGAACAACGCCAATCCCTGACGGATACGCGACCATGTCATCTTGGCGTCTTTGACATCATTGTTAAGTGTCACGAAGAGATAAAGCATACCGTCTCTCGAAAACGAGTACGTCTTCTGCTTACTCACGTCACCGAAAGTGAAGAGATACTGTTCTGTGGCACCGGCCACACGTTCTTCGATCTCCTGCGCCGTCGCACCCGGATAAACCACAGCCACAACACCTTGACGTATTGTAACATCCGGGAACTCGTTCTTCTTCAGCTTCGGCAATGCCATGAAACCGAAAATGACGAGAACCGCCACGAAGAAAAACACTATGCTGTTGTTTCTCATCGCAGCCTCCACTATATTTCTTTTTTTTGCCATAAAATCTAATTTAGGTTAAGAATTCCTATGATAATCAACAAGTCAGTACGACACTTTCGCTCCGTTGTACAGTTTCTGGTATCCGCTTGTCACCACGATGTCGCCGTAGTTCAGCCCGTCAGTCACCATCACTCCGTTTTTCACGAACTCGCTGACCTTGATTGAACGGCGTTTCGCCACTCCATTTTCGACCACCCAAACCGAGAGGCCGTCGTTCATTGTCTGGACACATGAACTCGGCACGACTATGCCGGTGCTTTGTGTTGACAGCATCCGCACCTTCGCCACCATTCCTGGAAGCAATTGCTTGTTCATCTTTGTTTCAAATTTGGCCAAGACATCGTAAGTATGACCTAAACGATTAGCCATCAGCGACTTGTCATAAATCTTGATTACATATTCCTCTTCACCCAATGAAGGTAGTTTCACAAGCACCTGATTCCCAACTTCCAACATCCCGATTTCCCTTTCCGGGACGGCGAACTTCACCATCATCTGATTCAAGTCAACGATGGTGCAGAATTTCTCCGACGGGAGCATCTCGACACCGACGACGCGTGTGTCCATGCTCACGACACCATCTTGTGGCGCATATAATGTGCAGTCTTCCAAATGTTTACGTGCCGTGACTTCTGCCTGGCGAGCTCTCTCCAAATCTGTCAGCATCTGAACCCAACGGACATCGCTGACACCACCTTCGTCGTGGACTTTCTTCAAACGCTCGTAGCCGTCTTCGGCCTGATGCAACGAAGCCAACGAGGTCTCATGCAGGCTTCTCGCCGTACGGTCGTCAACCTTCGCCAAAATATCACCCTTCTTCACAACCTGACCGTTATGTACGTAAACACCAGTCAAAGTTCCGCCGTAGTCAAACGACATCGGGACTTCAACATTGCTCTTCAATGTGCCGATATAATTCCTGAAATTCTCATTGTTAGACGCATCGACAGCCATCACCTCCACATCAATGACGTGATTGAACTTCACATCGGTTTCTTTTTGTTCAGTGCAGCCGGCAAGTATCACAGCCGCCAACATCATCAAAACAGTTTTAATGTTGATTCTCATATATTTATAACTCAATTTGTTATTTTTGCAAAAAAATTTTTAACTGGCAAATTTATAAAAAAAATCCATATCAAGAGAAAAATAACTATTTTTGCACGATTTTAGTTTAAAATGAGATACAAACTGAAAAGCAGAAGCGGTAACGAGCGGCGTGTAAGATACAGTGCGGCCATCATCTTCCTGATGGTTGCTGCGCTTTGCACTGCAATGATATATTATATTTCCAACTTGAGAAACACCATTTCCGAGCAAAGACGAAACATCAGGCGCAATGAAAAAGTGCTGAGCCTCACCAACTCACTTATCCGGACAGTCAACGAGGCACAGGCCAGCGCACAACTTTACACATTTTCGAGCAATCCTGACCAACTCCAACTTTTCAAAGACCGGCTCGACGACATCAAAATGATAAACGATTCGATAGTGAATTATTCAGGCCGCAAAGCCACAAACAAGGTGCTTCTTGACGATTTGGTAAGTTTGTTACAACACAAAGAATTGATAATCAGCAATATATCAAAACAATACGAGGCTTTCAACCCTTACGATGAGATTTACAATCTGCTCATGAACTACAAGCCCGAAAGGAAGCCTGAAGTCGTTGCCGTCATCACACAAGACACCATTGTCAAAAAGGCGAAAAAGAAAAACTTCTTCGAGAGACTTTTCTCTTCAGAAAGCGCCACCGACAGCATCATCCTTTTGTCAAAAACCACTTTCGACACCATCGACAAAGGTTTCAAGCCAGACAACAGCAAACTGCTCAACGACATTCAGATTTACAGTGAAAAAGGCAAAAACGAATATTTGAAAAGAATAAAAGACGTTGAAGATCAATATCATACATTTATCCTCGCCGACCAAAACATTTCGGAAGAAATCTCCGGGCTTCTGATTACGCTCCACAAACAGACGTTGGAGACCGTGATGGGCGAAGTACAGAAAAGTGACGTCCTGATAAGGAAAAACCTCAACTATTCAATTTACAGTGGCACAATCGCGCTCGTCTTGATTCTTTTGTTTATCACCTTGATTTTCTATGACATACAGAAAGTGTCGAAGGCGAGAAAAGAGCGTGAGGAAGCACTTCGCCGCGCCGACGAAATCATGGAAAGCCGCCACAAGCTGCTGCTTTCCGTTTCGCACGACATCAAGGCACCGCTCTCTTCCGTTATCGGATACATCGAACTGATGAAGATGGAAAAACTCCAGCCGCATGACATCGCGCGGCTGAACTCCATGAAATACTCCTCGGAACACATCCTGTCGCTGCTTTCAAACCTTCTCGAATTTTCAAGCCTCGACCAAGGACGGCAATTCGTGAAACGCTCCGACTTCGACATTTCCGAACTTTGCGACCAGCTGAGGAACATGCTCATGCCGATAGCCGAGAACAAACAGCTGAAATTGTTTTATCACAAAGGCATACCGGAACATCTCCACATCAGCTCCGACCCTTTGAAAATCAAACAGATAATCAGCAACATCATTTCAAATTCGCTGAAATACACCATCGAAGGCGAGGTTCATTTCGGCGTTTACCTTGAAAACAAGAAATTGATTTTCAGCGTGATAGACAGCGGCATCGGCATTCCTGAAGACAAGATTGAAGAGATGTTCAAGCCGTTCAGCCGGGCGGAAAACAACACCGGACTCGCCGAAGGCAACGGGTTCGGCCTGTACGTCGTGAAAGGTCTCCTCGACCTGCTCGGAGGCAAAATCAAAATGATGTCAAAAGTCGGGGAAGGCACACACACCGAAATCATCATACCCATCAAACTCGTGGAAAAGGTTGAAAACAAGGAAGTTAAAAAACACGATGAACCCAAATCAGAACCTGGCAGAAACCTCAACATACTCCTTGTGGATGATGACAACAGCCTTCTGACCGTTGCAAGTGCCATGTTAGCCAAACTCGGACAGAAATCGGATTTCTGCCGTTCTTCGGTGGAGTTCAGCAGGTACCTTGACATCATAAACAACTTCGACATCGTCATCACCGACAGGGAGATGGGAACATTCTCCGGCATCGATGTCCTGCATTCGATAAAAAGCATCAAGCCTGAGATGCAAGTCATCATCATGACGGCACGCGACGAATACGGACAACACGCCGCCACGTCGGAAGGATTCGACGGTTATCTGAAAAAACCATTCCGCATCAAAGACTTAGCGGAGCTTCTGCACTTAAATTGGAACGAAGAATACGCGAGAAGATGCTCATTTTCAGATGATTTTCCCGGCTTGTGCACGATGTTCGACAACGACGAAGAAGCGATAAAAGAAATCCTTGACGCCTTTGTCAAGTCAACATCCGACAACCTTGTCACACTCAACGATGCGATAAACGAACACGACTTCGCAAAGGCGCAATCCGTGTGCCATAAGATGAAGCCGATGTTCATCCAACTTGAGCAGAAATCAGCCGATTACCTGACAATCATGGACGGATGCAGAGGTCAGGAATCCGCGTCATTCCCCGACTGGGAAGAAAAAGGCGTCGGTTTCATGGAAGAAACCGACACCCTTATGAACCTTTTGTCAGAAAAATACGATATTTCAGACTAAATCATTATAACACGACCTGATCGCAATCCACACTGAACTCAATCTTGTTGCCGTTTTTGTCTGTCGCAGTTCCAGACGAGGCGAACTTGTAGAACATGCCGTTTTTCGAGATGGTGCATGATGTTCCGGTTGCATAATACCTTACTTCATCGCAAACCACATAACCGATATTCTTCTCGCCATCTACATCGAAATTTCCTTCCGGCACGACACCTTCCTGTTCAACGCCTAAAATCCTTATCGCATATCGTGTTTTTTCAGAATGCAACGTTATGAAAGCAGAGAGAGATCCATCGAATATTGGGAAAGATATTGATGCACCTGTCACATTATTTTCAGTTCCGTTTACAGTAATCTTTCCATACACAGGAGGCACCGGTATCGCAGGACACTTCCACTCCCCTATCTTAACCACATTGCCAGCGCCATCTGTTCTATGCCAGACGTATGAAAAATAATCGCCGACCTTTAATTTTGGCTGGATTTCTTCCACCTTAAGATTGCGTATCGAATTTGCGAAATCAGCCTTTGCCATTTCATCCGCCTGTCTCAGGCAGTCATCCTCGCTGTCTGTACTCGTCACATTGTAAATCTTATATTGGCCGATGCTCATGGCACCCTTTTCCGCCAAATAATCTTTAATGATCTTAAATTCAGATTGGCTAAGTTCGTAATTGCCCCAGCCAGCAGTGTAAATAACCTGTGTCTTGTAGTCTTTCTTGCAAGAGCTCATCATGCTGGCCATCGCGAGAATCAGCATCGCGCAAGCCACAATTTTAAAAAACCTTTTCATCTTTTTCAATTATTAAATTATTATTCTATTTCAACGACTTAAAAGTTGGCAGCAGACAAATCACTCAACCGTCTCGCTCTTTCTTCCGCTTCTCTTTCTCTCGATTTCATCAAGGATGATTTTTCTCAAGCGGAGGCTCTTCGGCGTGACTTCGAGATATTCGTCATCGCGGATGTATTCCATGTATTCTTCGAGCGACATCCTTACTGGCGGAATGAGGACGATTTTATCGTCAGAACCGGAAGCACGGACGTTGGTAAGATGCTTTGTCTTGTTGATATTCAACACGATATCGTTTGAACGTGTATTCTCTCCGATGACTTCGCCCATATAGACATCTTCGTTCGGCAGCACGAAGAACTTGCCGCGGTCCTGAAGTTTCCACAGCGCGTAAGGCACCGCCGAGCCAGTCTCCATTGCGATAAGCGCACCGACGTCACGGAATTCCATGTCGCCTTTCCACGGCTCGTAATCTTTGAAACGGTGCGACATCACCGCTTCACCTTCCGTCGCGGTGAGCATCGCGCTCCTCAAGCCGATGAGTCCTCTCGCCGGGATGTCGAACTCAAGGTTCATGCGGTCGCCCTTTGGTGACATATTTGTCATCTCGCCTTTATGCTGTGACGCGAGCTCGATGACGCGGCCCGCGAAATCCTCAGGGACCTGCACGTTCATCACCTCAATAGGCTCACATTTTTTCCCGTCAATCTCTTTCAAGATGACTTTCGGCTGGCCGATCTGGAACTCATAGCCTTCGCGGCGCATCGTCTCTACCAAGATGCTGAGGTGAAGAATGCCGCGGCCATAGACCATCAACGAATCCGGCGAATCGGTGTCCTCAACCCTCAACGCGAGGTTTTTCTCCGTCTCCTTATAAAGACGCTCGCGCAGGTGGCGTGACGTTACGTACTTGCCTTCCTTGCCGAAGAACGGTGAGTTGTTGATTGTGAACAACATACTCATTGTCGGCTCATCGACATGGATTGGAGGAAGTGCCTCCGGGTTCTCGAAGTCGGCGACAGTGTCACCGATTTCAAAGTTTTCGAGACCCATGATGGCAACGATGTCGCCAGCCATCACCGGCTTCTTGGTACGTTCCTTTCCGAGGCCTTCGAAAGTATAAAGTTCCTTAATCTGGTTCTTCTCAATTGTGCCGTCGCGTTTTACGAGTGAGACGTTCATACCGGCCTGAAGCGTACCACGTTTCAGGCGACCGACAGCGATACGACCGACGTAAGAGCTGTAGTCCAATGAGGTGATGAGCATCTGAGGAGTGCCTTCCTCGTATTTCGCCTCAGGAATCGTATTGATAATAGTATCAAGGAGATACGACACATCACTTGTAACATGTGTCCAGTGATCCGACATCCAACCTTGTTTTGAAGAACCATATACCGTCGGGAAATCAAGTTGGTCGTCGTTGGCTCCGAGGTTATACATGAGATCGAAAACGGCTTCCTGTGTCTCCTCCGGCGTGCAGTTAGGCTTGTCAACTTTATTGACCACAACAATAGGTTTCAGTCCGAGTTGTATGGCTTTTTCGAGCACGAAGCGTGTCTGCGGCATCGGACCCTCGAAGGCATCGACAAGCAGGATGACACCGTCGGCCATGTTAAGCACGCGCTCCACCTCGCCGCCGAAATCGCTGTGGCCAGGAGTGTCGATGATATTGATTTTCACGTCTTTATAACGCACCGACACATTTTTCGAAAGAATAGTGATACCTCGTTCACGCTCAAGGTCGTTGTTATCCAGAATCAAATCTCCTCCGTTATCCTTGTCGTCCCTGAATAATTTTGACTGGTAAAGGATACGGTCCACCAATGTCGTCTTCCCATGGTCAACGTGAGCGATAATCGCAACATTTCTAATACTTGTCATTTCTTTAATTTTAGTTGATTTACAACGAGTTATCATCATTTTCTGACATACAGAAACTTTGTCAGAAAATCGGCTGCAAAAATAGGAAAAAATTCGACAGGAAAGAATAGGATTCCCATATTTTTTTAAAGTATTTTGAATGCAAAATTTTCTCCAAACTGCCGAACGGATTTTCTTCAAACTGCCGAACGGATTTTCTTCAAACTGCCGAACGAATTTTCTCCAAACTGCCGAACGGATTTTCTCCAAACTGCCGAACGGATTTTCTTCAAACTGCCGAACGGATTTTCTTCAAACTGCCGAACGGATTTTCTTCAAACTACCGAAAATTTTTAAATAAAATGTTGTATTTCAATATTTTTTTGTATTTTTGCAGCGGAAATAAAATAACAAAATATGGAAGCAGAAAAAGAGTATAAAAAACGTGTTGCAGACATCCTAATTGACCAACAACTTGAAGCGGCTGGAATCGTCTTGGTGGAAGGCGCAAAATGGTGCGGGAAAACCACATCAGCCATGCAAAAAGCCAATAGTGTGCTGTTCATGGACGAGCCAAAACGTCAGGATGAATATATGCGTCTTGCCGAAAATGACATTGATGTCTTGCTTGACGGTGCGGTGCCACGACTCATCGACGAATGGCAGAAAGCACCGCAGTTTTGGGATGCCTGCCGTTTTGTCGTTGACCGTCGTGGTGACGAAGGTCAGTTTATACTTACAGGCAGTGCGGAGCCGATTGACCAAAGCAAGATGAGCCACACCGGAACCGGGCGTGTCGGGTGGGTGAAGATGCGTCCGATGTCTCTCTACGAATCCGGCGAGTCAAACGGGAGTGTCTCTCTGCTCGAATTGTTCGACGGCCCTTTGAAACCGGCCGCAGGAATCGAGCTGAATCTCCGCGACATCTGCTATCTCATCTGCCGTGGCGGCTGGCCAAAAGCAATCGGGAAATCAGAACAGGCCGCGCTGAAACAGGCTTTCAACTACGTTGACGCGGTTGCAAAACGCGAAATAATTGAAGTTGACGCAGTAAACAGAAGCGAGACAAACACAAGGAGAATATTACGAAGCTATGCGAGACACCAGGCGACACAGGCCACCAACGGCACCATCGCCGCCGACTTAAGCATAAACGACGGAAACACACTTGACAGCGACACCATTGCCTCATATCTCAATGCGCTGCGGAAAATCTTTGTGATAGAAGACATGGAGGCTTGGAATCCGAATCTACGTTCAAAGGCGGCGATACGCACCACCCCAACAAGATATTTCGTCGATCCAAGCATCGCCACAGCATCACTCGGCCTCGGCCCAAGCGACTTGATGAAAGACCTCAATACATTAGGTCTGCTTTTTGAAGCATTGGCAGTCAGAGACTTACGCGTGTATGCCGAAGTTATTAACGGAAGCATTTTCCATTACAGGGACAACAACGGACTCGAATGCGACAGCGTCTTGCATTTGCGCAACGGGCACTACGGACTTATCGAGATAAAACTCGGCGGAAGCAAGCTGATCGAGGAGGGAGCCGCAAACCTTTTGTCTCTGTCAAAAAAAATCGACTCCGAGAAAATGTACGCGCCATCGTTCATGATGGTGCTTGTCGCAACCGGACATTACGCCTACCGACGTGAAGACGGTGTGATTGTCGTTCCGATAGGCAGCTTGAAATATTGAGACACCACATATTTCACCACGAAAATCATGTGATTTTGCATTATACAATTTTACATGATTTTTGTATTCAAATATTTGACATTAAAATCATTTGCTTTTGAAAATAATATTACCTTTGCGGAAAATTTAGGTCATGAGTGAACTTACGCGTTCTGTACTTTTGAAATACTGGGGCTACCCGTCGTTCCGTCCTATGCAGGAAGACATCGTTGACTGTGCAATCTCGGGACGCGACACGCTCGCGCTTCTCCCGACGGGTGGCGGGAAGTCGATATGTTTCCAGGTGCCGGCGATGGCGATGGATGGCGTCTGCATCGTCGTCACGCCGCTCATCTCACTCATGAAAGACCAAGTCCAACATCTGAAAAACATCAACATTCCAGCTGCGGCTATATTTTCGGGTATGCATCCGAGTGAGGTGGAACTTGCTTATAATCAAGCTGTTTTCGGCAGACTGAAGTTTCTGTATGTCTCGCCTGAACGTCTCATGACAGATGCTTTCATCGAAGCGATTCAGAAAATGAGAGTGTGTCTTCTCGCCATCGACGAATCGCACTGCATCTCGCAATGGGGCTACGATTTCCGGCCACCGTATCTGAAAATCGCCGAGGTACGGCAATATATTCCGAAAACGCCCGTCCTCGCCCTCACAGCGACAGCGACACCGAAAGTCGTAGAGGACATCCAATATCGTCTGAATTTCAAGGAGAAAAACGTTTTCCAGACCAGCTACGAACGCAAAAACGTCACGTACAACGTGATGCGAATCGCCGACAAATACGGCATGATGTACCGTCTTTTCATGCGGATGGAAAGCGGGAGCGGTATCGTCTATGTACGCAGCCGCAAACGCACAAAGATCATCGCCGACTGGCTGCAATCCGTCGGGATAAGCGCGACGTTCTATCACGCCGGCATTGATGCCAAGACACGCGACGAACGCCAGAAACAATGGATGGACGGAAAGATAAAAGTCATCGTCGCCACCAACGCTTTCGGCATGGGCATCGACAAGCCCAACGTGCGTCTCGTCGTACACATGGATCTCCCCGACAGCCTCGAGGCGTATTTCCAGGAAGCCGGACGCGCAGGACGAGACCTGAAACCATCGGAGGCGTTTTTGTTGGTCGCCGACACTGACATTCAACAACTTAAAGACAATCTGCAAACTTCATATCCAGAGTTGAAACGCATCAAGGCGATTTACGACGCACTCTGCAACCATCTTCAGATACCTGTCGGCGCCGGTGCTGGAAGAAGTTACGACTTCGACATGACCGATTTCGCCAACAGATACAATTTCTCGCTTCTCGAAGTCTTCAACTCATTGAAACTCATTGAAAGAGAAGGCCTCATCGCCACGACGGAAGCCATGAACACGCCTTCGCAGCTCATGATTACGGCGAGCCGCGAAGACCTTTACCGCTTCCAGATGGAGTATCCGGCATTCGACCCGACGATAAAATTCATGCTCCGCAACTTCCCCGGAATCCTGTCTGACTTCGTGAGAATACGTGAAGAGCAATTCAGCGTGAAACTCGGAATAACCGTCGATAAGGTCTGCGACATCTTGAAGAAATTGGAACGTTACAACTTCCTGACATACATACAGAGAAACGACAAGCCTCAAATTCAATTTGTTACAGAGCGACAGGACACAAATCATTTTTCACTGTCAGATGAGGTTTACAAAAACCGAAAGGAGGACGCGTCGCGTCGCGTTCAGGCTGTCATCGATTTCGTGAACAACGACAAAGAGTGCCGAAGCGTTCAGCTTCTTCGTTATTTCGGCGAAAAAATAAAGACAAGATGCGGCAAATGCGATGTATGCAACATCCGTAACCAAATGAAAATCAACGATGCCGAATACGAAAGCATCAGCAATGCGATACTCGACGAATTAAGGAAACGAGTGATTCCTGTTTTTGAGACACCTTCGTTGGCGAAAGGCCACCTTGAAGAAAAAGTTCTTGAGACCGTACGTTGGATGATTGACAACGGAGTCATCGAACAAGACGAGAATGGGAATCTCACTTTGGCGAGCCGACAATCAAAAATGTTCCGGGAACAATAAAAAAAGCCGCTTAACGCGGCCGTCTGTCTTCCAAATTGAGGTGTCTTATTTGGTAAGCTCTGCACTTGGTTTGAATTTCACGACTTTTTTCTCTGCAATCATGATATCCTTGCCTGTCTGAGGATTACGACCTTTACGCGCTGGGCGTGTGGCTGGTGTCATTGTTCCAAAACCAACCAGGGAGATACGTTCACCATTCTTAATGGCTTCTGCCGCTGTACTGATAAATGCATCAAGGGTCTTTTTGACATCAACTTTTGTGAGACCTGTCTTTTCAGCCATCACATTCACTAATTCAATCTTATTCATCTTATTAATTTTATGAGGTTATCTATTTACCCCGCAAAGTTAAACATTTTTTAATAAGATTTAAAAAAAATAAAATATTTTTTTATCATGCGAAAAAGAAACGCAAAGCATTATCATTTAACAAGTTCCCAATCGTTGGAAACCCTTGCACCTCTTAAGAAATCCGCAATATTCATTGATTTCTTTCCAGGTTGCTGAAGCACTGTAAAATTAACAATTGCGTCGCTCACAACGACGCCCAAATACGACTTTCCGTCCGTTTTGACATCAAAAACAACGTCATTTTTATCATTTTTCTCGGAAATTTTTGTCTCAAAAATCTTCAAATCAAGAATTTCGCCTTCTGGATTTTGCAGTTTTGCGTGTGCTGCCGGATACGGTGACAGTCCGCGCACGAAGTTATAAATTTCTTTTCCCGACTTATTCCAATTGATATAGCAGTCGTCCTTGAAAATCTTCGGAGCCGGTTTCAACGCCAGGCCCTCGCGCTTGATGACGGAGTCCTGAGTCTCCGTTCTCATCTCTCCGTTTTCAATCATTTTCAATGTTTTAACCACAACACTGTTTCCGAGATGCATCAATGTGTCATGAAGCTCGCCGGCATTCATCGTTTCGGTTATCTTCACTTTTTCCTGCAAAATTATCGCGCCAGTATCGATTTCCTTGTCAAGAAGGAACGTTGTCAATCCGGTTTCTGTCTCCCCGTTGATGATTGCATGATTTATCGGGGCTGCGCCACGGTATTGCGGCAGCAGCGATGCATGAAGGTTGAAAGTGCCCATCGGAGGCATGTTCCAGACGACTTCCGGGAGCATCCTGAAAGCCACGACGACAAACAGATCGGCATTATACGAGCGCAGCTGTCCGACAAACGCCTCATCTTTCAATTTTTCAGGTTGAAGCACCGGCAAGCCGTGTCTCAACGCACATTCTTTCACTTCCGACGCATGCATTTGTTTCCCGCGTCCTGCTGGTCTGTCGGGTGTCGTGACAACCGCCGCGACATCATATCCTGCCGAGATAATCGCCTCAAGCTGTGAAGCCGCAATCTCAGGCGTGCCGAAATACACTATTTTCATATAAAACTTTATCCTGCAAAAAAGCCCGACTCCTTGTCAGAATCAGGCTTTATTCTCTTATGTAAAACTAATTAATTACTTTCCAAGTTTTGTCTCAGCAGCCGTGATGTATTTGTCAATATCACGAGCCTCTGTGCTGTTAGGATAGTCGGCTTTGATGGCCTTGTACATTTCAACAGCCTTCGCATAATTTCCAGCCATCTCATACGTATAGGCTGCTTTCACGAGCATCATCGGGGCTGTGAATGAGTTCTTTGATGCATTTGCAGCGTTCTCGTAGCATTTTGCGGCTTCAGCGACGTTTCCGAGTTCGAGATTTGCATCACCCATCGCACCGATTGCAAGAGGCTTGACCATCTTGTCTTTGCCCTTGAATTCTCCGAGATATTTGATAGCGTTATTGAAATCACCTGTGTTGAGGAAGCAGATGCCAGCATAATATTTTGCGAGATTCGCTGTCTTTGTACCACTGTAGTCGCTGATGATATCAAGGAAACCGACGACATCATTGCCATTGCCATTAAGAGCCGTAGCGAAATCATCTTTCTCAAACATAGCTTCCGCACGGAAAACCGCGGCCTGAGCCTTCTCCTCACGTGGCTCCTGGATGAATTTCTTGTAACCAAAAACTGCAAGAACCACTATCACGAGAGCAGCGATAACTATCACGATGGTCTTACGGTTTTTCTCAATAAACAATTCTGCACTGTCCAATGTTGTCTCAATGGATTCGAGGCGTTCCTCTTCTTTCTTTAAATTTTCTTTTGCCATTTCAGTATGATATTTTTCGAGCTGCAAATTTACGATTTTTCTTTATTTGCCAAACAAAAAATTTAATATATTTGCTAAAAATTTTAAAAGTTCAGATTCCAATGATTTCCGGAACTTGTATCTTTTACACAAACACAACGTATTCAATATGATACAAAACAAACACAACATTATTTTAAGGATTTCAGACAAAACAAAATGATACGATATTTCTGATTTTGACAATGTTAACGCTATTGAAAACATGAAAAAATTACCGTGAAATTCATGATTTATGACAGAGAAAGATCAAAAAATATACGATTTCCTTTCCGGGTTTGTTACGGAAGGAAGGAAAAAGAGATTCGAGCAGGTTTTGGAATACAGGACCCGCCATATTTCCATCGTTTTGGAGGACATTTACCAGTCGCACAATGCGAGCGCAGTGTTGAGAAGCTGTGACCTGACCGGCATCCAAGACATTCATATCATTGAAAACCAATGGGTTTACGACATAAACCCAGAGATTGTGGTCGGAAGCACGAAGTGGCTTGACCTGCACAAATACAACGTCAACGAGTTCAACACGCCGGAAGCGTTTGATTTGCTGCACAACAAAGGTTACAAAATCGTGGCGACATGTCCGCATCAGAACGACTACACGCCCGACACGCTGCCGCTCGACCAACCGATTGCCGTGGTCTTCGGCACCGAAAAGACAGGCCTCACCGACTACGCGCTCGGACACGCCGACATGTACGTACAGATCCCGATGCACGGCTTCACGGAGAGCTTCAACATCAGCGTGTCGGCCGCATTGCTGATGTACACGCTGACACAGCGCCTTCACAAAAGCGACATCCGCTGGCAGCTTTCCGAAGAGGAGAAACAAGAGCTTCGCCTCGACTGGACACGCAAATCACTGAACAGAGTGAGGACTTTCGAGGAGAAGTTTTATGAATTGAACCCTGAATTTAGAGTTAAAAGTTGAAAGTTAAAAAGTTGAAAGGACGCAAAGTAACAACTTTAGCACATTTAATAACATTAATAATTACAGTCATGAAAAGAGTTTTTACATTATTGATTATTGCGGCGACGGCATTAGGTTTTGAGTCATGCTGCGGAGAAGAGAATGAACAAAACGCTCAAAAAGAAACAATTGCATCTGAATATCAAACAAATAACACAGAAAACATGGAAGAGGTCTATCAGTTTTTAAAAGATTGCGAGACGTATTACCTCGCCACCGTTGACGGCGACCGTCCGCGTGTGAGACCGTTTGGCACAGTGAACATTTTCGAAGGGAAACTTTACATCCAGACCGGGAAGAAGAAACGCACCGCACAGCAGCTCGCATTGAATCCGCACGCCGAGATTTGCGCCTTCAACGGCAACTCATGGATCCGCGTCGAGACGACACTCGTTCCTGACGAGCGCGTCGAGGCGAAGAAATCGATGCTCGACAGCTACCCGCAGCTCCGTGCGATGTACGACGAAAACGATGACAACACCATCGTCTATTTCATGACCGACAGCAGGGCATGGATAACATCGTTCGGCGCGCCGGAGAAGGAAATCGAGTTTTAAAGCGAATAATCGCATCCAAACACTTCAGGAGAAATTCATGGGTGTTTTTACAATGGATTATTATAAAGTGGTTAATCGAATTACACATATAAATTATTTTGCATTATATAATTTATAGCAATAATTCTCATCTATCACAATATATCCATTTGCAACCAAAGAATCTTCAACTATTGTCAATTCCTTCTTATAAGGCATAAAAAACACCAACGGCTTATACTGATTTACAGCTTCCACCATGTTAACTGCATTATCAACATCATTACCATACATGAAAAAATCAGATTTTAAAACATTTTTTACATTGTATAGATAATACAAACCATGAGCTTGCATTCCGTAAAACACAACTTGTTCTGGATTGTATTTTTCCAAATCATTTCTGACATTATCATACAGATCTTTTCGGTATTTACTTACTTTTATGTTCTTCAACCGGTAATCATCAATCTCATAATTCAATTCCCCAATTGAAGGTACACATGGCATTGGTTTTTTATAAAAATTATATACTGAATAAAACAGTAAAATAGAAATAATGACTTTCAGATAAGCAGAACCCTGATTAAAACATCCGAAATATCTTAACAGAATATATGGGGAAAAAGCTACAAATAACCATATAAGCTTTAAGAAAGCAGAATCACTTCCTGCAGGATTAACCATTGACAACACACCAATTAGCAACAACATTTTAGAATTAGCATCCCATTCTGAATTCTTAAAATCCCAAACAAGCATATATGTAATCACAGCTATAAAAAAAGCAGAAATAAATATTGAAAGATTTGAACATGCAACTGATAATTGAACATGATATTTTAAATAATAAAGAAAATACACAACACCCACTCCCCACAAACCATAATTGACACATTTGTTATCCAATCTGAAATTTGACATAATTATCAACAACATACACAGTGGGAAATACTGAATAAAAATCTTGCCATCCTGGATATAATAATATACCAATGATTTTATAGTGTGTTCTGTACCACATGATGTAGCAACAACCGTTGGATGTAAATACTCCTGAATTCCACCTCTTAATAGAATTACAACGGTATAATATACAAGGACAGATACTGTACAAATAAAAAATGTTTGTTTCCACATTTCCTTGAATTTACGGCACATAATGACATATACGACAATTAACGGTACAGCTATAATATTAGTAAATCTAACCAACGAAGAAAAAACTATTATTATCACCAGCAAAAAAATTATAATAAAATCATCTTTTGCATCAATTATCCAATTCTTCACACATTTACACAAGCAAACCACACATAGCAACGATATTGAATCTGCGTTGAAATAGTTTAATGAAAATGTTGTTTGTAAAATCAATGGAATTGCCAATAAATGAATGTTTTGTTTTTTTTGTGGGACAAACCAAAAATAAACTAACACAAAAGACAACACATAAAATATCCAATCAAAAATTCGCAACAATAAAATATTGTCACCAAAACATGACAACCATAATTTGGTCAACAATTGAGTTCCCTCAAAATATCTATGGACACCACCACCAGTGAAACTGTTTAAATAGAAGAATGTATCCGTAAAAGGACAACCATAAAACAAAGCACCAAAAGAATAAAAAACCGATAAAGCAAGTATAAAAACCTTTATATACAACTTACATTTGCTATTTATATTACTTAACATATTTTTGATTTATTTATTAATTACACAATACTGTCTGCCGTTTATTGAAGCCGCCCACTTGGGGAACTTGCTTTCATACATAGAACCAATCTGGATTTGATATACTTTTTCGGCCGTGCTTATCAGCATAAATTCAGCGTATGACTTTGTAATTCCAGCATCAGTAACCTCATTACTGAAACCAATATGATGGTGTATTTTATCACCGACAAGATAATTGACCTTTCCTTTCAACACAGGATCATGGTCAAGATAGGATAAAAACCTAAAACTGTCGGTTGTAATCAACACACTCAAACTCGCATTTTCTTCAATCAGACCCTTTAATTCATTCAAACAATCATTTATCAAATTGATTTGTACTTCCTTATCAATTGCATCGATTCCAGCCACAGATTCATCACTGTCGCCAAGCAGATTGACAAAACGGAAGGCAACCGCCATATACGGAGTCAACTTCTTCTGCATCGGTTCGACGACTGAATTTAAATAAGGGGTCATTTTAAAAAGCTCCTTGAAACGTTTTCCAAATGTCGGCAAACCGTATGGTGCCACAGAATGTATGAAGATATTTGACACCTTATTGGTTCTGCATATTTTATTCAGTACGTATTGTTGTTCGCCCCACGTATCACTTCCTTTAACCCCACTTTCAGACAACCACAAATGTATCGCCCCCAAACCGTTTTCAGCATTTTCGTATTCCGAATCACTCATCTGCCAATTATACGAATTTGGAACAAAGAACCTGTTGAAATCGAATTTATCTTTCGCATAAATCCTGAAATTATAGTTATTCCTGTCACAAAAATCGAACAAGGACACCATTCCTTTGAACCAATCGGTTATGCCACCTAAGCTATTTCTCACAAATACAATGTTTGCTTTACCACAAGCATTCGTATGCAATTTCAGATTTTTATTTTGCGGGAAATGTCTCTTTGACGCAATGACAGTACGAAGGAAGCATCTAATTTCTGCTGATTTTAACAATTCGCAACATAACAGCAGTACCTTATTTGGAATTTTAAAGATTTTTAAAGAACTAAAGACGACAGTAACATTTCCGGCATTGCGTTTTCTACCATCATGAGCCATTTTGTAATTATCCTTCATGTCAATTTAACATTTGCATTTCATTTCAAAATTGACATAAAAAAAACGTGGATCCGACTGTTGCCGTTCCACGATTCGAGGCCTTCGCATTGCCCAGTATGCCAGAACAGACAACGCGAAGTCCACGCCATATTAACACTGTGAACCAGATTATATTAACACAATATAACCTGTTAATTCACACATAGTTAACATTCCGTAAACATTCACCGTTGCTTTGTTCCAGGCATACAATTTGAAAGTTGCGAAGTTTCGAATCGCCAGAACAAAACGTCAATAAACGTTCTTAATATGTCTGCTCGCCCACCCTCCGAATGCAACGCACCCGTTGGCGCGGACTTGCGGCTGCAAAAATAGAGAAATTTTTCGTTTCTAATTGATATTTTATAAAATTTCACAAAAAAAAATCGGCGGTCATGGAAACCACAACCGCCAAATTATAAAAGTAAATGTCTGCGTTTTATTATTCTTCAAACAGCTTCACGATATTCAGAATCACCTCCGAGGCTTTCTCCATGCTTTCGAGCGGGACATATTCGTATTTGCCGTGGAAGTTATGGCCGCCGGCGAAGATGTTCGGACATGGCAGCCCCATGAAGCTGAGGTTCGCGCCGTCGGTGCCGCCGCGTATTGGCTGAACCTTCGGCTTGATGCCCGCCATCTCAATGGCCTTGATCGCCTTCTCAACGATAAAGTAATGAGGCTCAACCTCTTGACGCATATTGTAATACTGATGCTTCAGTTCAAGTTTCACCACATCACCGTATTTCTTGTTGAGATATTCAGCGATTGATGTCATGAGTTCTTTCTTCGCCTCAAACTTCGCCCTGTCGTGGTCGCGGATGATGTAACTCATCGTCGTCTCCTCCACCGTCCCGTTAATTTCCGTCAGATGGAAGAAGCCCTCATAACCTGAAGTATATGCCGGACGCTGTTCGACGGGAAGCATCGCGTTGAGTTCCATTGCGATAAGCATCGAGTTGACCATCTTGTCTTTTCCATAGCCAGGATGTATGTTACTGCCTTGGATGTGAATTTTCGCGGCGGCGGCGTTGAAGTTCTCGTATTCAAGTTCGCCGATTTCGCCGCCGTCGATAGTGTAGGCATAACGCGCATCGAACTTCTTGACGTCGAACTTCGCCACGCCGCGGCCGATCTCCTCGTCGGGTGTGAAACCTATTTTTATCTCGCCATGCTTGAATTCGGGATGCTCCATGATGTATTCCGCCGCACACATGATAGCAACCACGCCGCCTTTGTCGTCAGCACCGAGCAACGTTGTGCCGTCGGTGGTGATCATCGTCTTTCCAATGTATTGCTGCATCTCAGGGAACTCGCTCACTCTCAACACTATATCCTTTTCCGCATTAAGCAAGATGTCGCCACCCTGATAATTTTCAATAATCTGTGGTTTTATGTCTTTCCCCGAAGCATCAGGCGAGGTATCGACGTGTGCGATGAAACCTATCGCGGGGATTTCCTTGTCGGAATTGGCGGGAATCGTCGCCATCACGTAGCCGTACTCATCGAGGTCGGCTTTGATTCCCATATCTTGAAGTTCTTTCTGCAACATGCGAAGCAGGTCGAACTCCTTCTGTGAACTTGGCTGCGTCTCCGAATTTTCATCGGATGTCGTCTCAACGGCGACGTAACGCAAGAATTTATCTAATAGTTTTTCCATATAACTGAGTGTTAATTTATTCGATTTTTGCACGTTTTGAATCCCAGATCATGTAAGCTATCAAGATGATGTACATGACGACAGCGATGAGCGAAGCCACTGGCAATGAAGAGAATACGCCTTCGCTTGTCTTTACGATGAGGTCAACTTCGGCGAATTTCAGGATTGCGCTCACGACACCCATCAACGCGCCGCCGGCGATGAAGCCCGAGGCGATGAGTGTGCCGCGGTCATAACGTGCCTTGCTGAGTTTCTCGTCCTTGCCACGTGCGACGTACCACGACACCGCACCACCGATGAGAAGCGGGATATTGAGGTCGATTGGGATAAACATACCGAGTGCAAATGGCAGTGCCGGCACTTTGAAGAACGTGAGTATCAAGGCGATAGCGGCGCCGATTCCGTAGAGAAGCCACGGAGCGTTGCCGCCCGACATCATCGGCTCTATGACCGCCGACATCGCATTTGCCTGCGGTGCCACCAACGCGCCGTCACCGACGAAACCGTAAGCCTTGTTTAAGACCATGATGACACCAGCAACGGTCGCCGAAGCCACCGCCACGCCGACAAACTTCCAGATTTCCTGATTCTTAGGCGTCGTCCCGATCCAATAACCGACCTTCAAGTCGGTGATGAATGCGCCGGCGACCGCAAGAGCCGTGCAGACCACGCCACCGATTATCAACGCCGCCGTCATGCCTTCCGCGCCGCTCAACCCGGCGGCAACCATCACCAACGAGGCGAGAATCAACGTCATGAGTGTCATTCCGCTGACAGGGTTCGAGCCAACGATGGCTATCGCGTTTGCGGCGACGGTAGTGAACAAGAACGCGATGACTGCCACAACGAGAATGCCTATTGCAGCGTGCCCGAAGTTGCCGACGACACCAAATCTGAAGAACACGAATGTCAGAGCCAAGATTGCGATGACACCGATGACGATGAATTTCATCGAGAGGTCACGCTGTGTACGTTCCTCATTTTCAGCACTTTTCTTGCCTTTGAACTCATTGGCCGCAAGTCCGACCGACGATTTTATCACGCCCCACGACCTAATAATGCTGATGACACCGGCCATCGCTATGCCGCCGATTCCGATATGACGCGCATAATCCTTGAAAATCATCTCAGGCGACATTTCGCCGATGGTCATCTGAACGCCTGTGTTCATCAAGTCGATGATGTCGGAGTCCCAGATGAGGTTCATTCCAGGGATGATGATGAACCAAACAAGCATTGATCCACAGCAGATTATGAAGGCGTATTTCAGTCCGATGATGTAACCGAGACCCAAAACAGCGGCACCGACATTGACTTTGAACATCAGTTTTACCTTATCGGCGAGTGCCATGCCCCACTCCATCACTTTTGTAGAGACAGTTTCAGTCCAGAGACCGAATGTTGAGATGCAAAAATCATAAAGACCTCCTATCAAACCGCTGATAACCAACAACAAAGAGTCTTTTCCTTTTTTCTGTCCGCTGACGAGCACCTGTGTCGTGGCGGTCGCTTCCGGGAACGGAAACTTGCCGTGTTGTTCCTTTACGAAATATTTTCTGAAAGGAATGAGGAAAAGTATTCCGAGGACGCCGCCGAGCAACGAACTCAAAAAGACCTGCATATAATTTATTTCGATGTCATAGCCTTTCCCTTGAAGGATGTACAATGCCGGAAGCGTAAAAATCGCACCAGCAACCACGCCGCCTGAACAACCTCCAATTGACTGAATGATAACGTTTTGCGACAGAGCATCGTTTTTCTTTGCAACGTTCGACAAGCCGATGGCGATGATTGCAATCGGGATTGCGGCTTCAAAAACCTGTCCCACTTTCAAGCCGAGATAAGCGGCAGCGGCGGAGAACAAGATCGTCATCAGAAGTCCCACCGTCACTGACCATACCGTCACCTCTTTATATTTCTTCTTCGGTGACAAAATCGGTTCATAGACTTCACCCGGTTTCAGTTCGCGTTGAGCGTTGTCGGGCAATTCAAATTTTTCGTTTTCTTCCATATTATTGCGATTTTATGTGAAAATTACAAATCCATTCCGTAGAGATGCATTTTATTATACAGTGTTTTCCTGTCGATTTGCAAGAGACGTGCCGCGATCGTCTTGTTACCGCGGGCCTTGTTCAAAGCTGCGGCAATCTGTTCCTTCTCGTTTCCAGGCCGTAACGCCATGTCATCGGGTTCCTCCTTGACGGTGGGTGTGGCAAACACTGGCAGATTGTCAACGGTAATTTCGTGATTTTCAGCGAATAACGCCGCCCTGCGAATCACGTTTCTCAATTCACGGAGGTTTCCGCTCCAGCGTTGCCTGCGAAGAAGTTCAAGGGCATCAATTGTTATATGATTGATGTTTTTGTCGAGTTCCTCATTCGCCAATTTCAAAAAATGATACGCGAACTCTTCAATATCGTCAATTCTGTCGCGTAACGGCGGCACCTCAATTGAAAACTCATTGATTCTGTGATAAAGATCTTGTCTGAACTCGCCGTTTTCTATCGCCGACAAAAGGTCTTCATTAGTTGCCGCGATTATCCTGACGTCCACATTAATATCCTGAGCCGAGCCGACAGGTCTGACCTTTTGTTCCTGCAAAGCCCTAAGCAGCTGTTTCTGAACGTCATACGGAAGATTTCCCACTTCGTCAAGGAAAACCGTTCCGCCTTTTGCCTCTTCAAAAACGCCTTTTTTGTCGCCGATTGCCGATGTGAACGAACCTTTCAGATGTCCGAAAAGCTCAGAAGGAGCCAGCTCTTTTGAAAGGCTTCCGCAGTCAACAGCGATATACGGTTTGTCACTACGCTTGCTCTGTTCGTGAATCATCCTGGCGATGTATTCCTTTCCGGTGCCGCTTTCACCGAGGATCAAAACCGACATTTTTGTTGGCGCAACGAGAGCCACATGCGTGTAAACCCGTTGAATCACAGCACTTTTACCCTTGACCATATTATAATCCTTCTTGTCGGAAGATTTCTTTGACTTGGCGGCAGACTCTTTCTTTTCAGTCTTAAGTGCCATCTCTATTTTTTGCTGAAGAAGCACCGGATTAATCGGCTTCTTAAGATAATCGTATGCGCCGAGTTTCATTGCGTTCACAGCAGTCTGAACATCAGCGTAGCCGGTCATTATAATAAATGGTGATGTGATTTTTTTCTCTTTAGAATATGTCAGAAGCATGATTCCGTCCCCGTCAGGAAGCCGTAAATCACTGATAATCAAATCAAATTGGTTGTTATCAATTTCTTTTTCCGCCGAAGACACTTTTGACACCAAAACAGGTTCCCAATCATTTTTGGCGAACCATGTACGCAGCATCGTTCCGAAAGCTGCATCGTCTTCGACAATCAAAATCCGTCTGCTCATTTTTAAATTTTCTACTCGAACTGCAAAATTACAAATTTTATCAATCGAACAAATCTTTATTTCTATTTTTTTGAAAATTATGGAAGGGAAAAATATTGGTTTTCGGGGGATTAATAAAATGGAAAATCCGGCACCAGGCGATGTCGGATTTCCGTAAATATTGAAAACGAGCAGAAAATTACTTGGTAAATACTACCAAATATCTTGTTACACTCCAGAATGTATCTGGGTCTGTGATTTGCAATGTGTATGTGCCATCGCCTTTAACCAATGTGTATGATGAAGCTGGGTGGTTAGAGAGGATGACAGCCTTCTTTGCTGTGTATGAAATCTCATTGAGTTCACGCTTGTCAGCCTTGATGAAGAGTTCTGTCGGGACGCTTTCTCTAAGGATGAACTTCTTTGTGAGGATACCCATTTCCTTGAGTTCTTTCTTAGTTGCGTTGATGTAATAGACCTGGTTCATTTCGTTAATCGTGGCGATCTTTTCGTTTGTAATCGCTGCGATTGCTGCATTAGCATCGTCGATGTCTTTGTGGAGATCCTCAACCTGCGTGTTCAATTCGGCGATTTCCTTTTCCTTCACAACAATTGTGTTCTGGAGGTCAGCGATCATCTGGTCTTTTTCAGCAATCTGATCCTGGAGTTTCTTGATCTGGACACGGAGATTACCGGCATTTCTGCCTGACTTCTCGATGACTGTGCTCAATGAGTCAAGGCGTGCGCGGTTTGCTGCCATAGCTTCTTTGATCTGAAGGAGTTCAGAAACGATCTGTTCTCTCTGTGTGCTGCCTTCCTGCTGAACGAGAAGCATGCCTTCTGCGTCACGGATTGCCTGAAGGTTGTTTTCTACATCGTTGATGATACCGATAGCTGCATTGTACTGATTTTCAACTTCAGTCTTCTGAACCTCGACTGCCTGCTTTTCAGCTAACAAAGCCTGATACTTCTTTGAATTTTCTACGCATGAGCTAAAGATAAGCGCTACTAATGCGACTGATACAATTGTTAAAGTTTTTTTCATTTGTTATAAATTTAAAATTAGTTTGTGCTTACATTATGTGTTAATACCAAAACTGTGCCAAAAATATATTTTTTACATTTTTATTTTAAATCATTGATTTTCAATACAATTTTTGTATCAACATTTTTAATCAAATTTGTCTGACTCTGTGGAAAAATGTGGAAATCGGCTACAGGCTTCCACATCGCCGTAAAATTTAATCGTGCAAATATACGACAATTATAAATATGTCAAGGAGAATTTTTTATATTTTTGCAAAAAATTATTGTTTTGAACCGTTCAATATTAAAACTCGCTATACCTAACATTATCAGCAACATAACAGTTCCGTTATTAGGACTTGTTGACATGATGCTGATGGGACATCTCAGTTCGCCGGCATACATCGGGGCGATAGCACTCGGAGGAACTATTTTCAGCGTAATGTATTCGTTTTTCAGTTTCATGCGGGCCGGAACGACAGGTTTCACGGCTCAATCGGTGGGAAGTCACGACGAATCGGAGATAAGCTATTCGCTTTTCAGGTCAATGTCAATCGCCATAACAGCCTCATTGTTAATACTTTGTCTGCAAAATCCGATAGCGAGACTAAGTTTTCTCATCCTCGACGGAAGCGATGAGGTCAAGAATCTCGCAATCACCTATTTCTATATAAGGATTTGGGCGGCACCGGCAAATATGTTCCTATATTGTTTCAACGGATGGTTCATTGGTTTGCAAAACACAAAGATTCCGATGACTATCGCAATCATTATCAATGGTTTCAACATAATCTTCAGCGTTTTGTTTGTCGTCATTTTCAAGCAAGACGTCGCCGGTGTGGCACTCGGAACCGTCATCGCACAATATTGCGGACTCACGACCGCACTGATTTTCCTGTTCACGAAATACAAAAGATACCTCATCAGAATAAAACTTGATATTTTATTGGATGTCAGCAAGTTAAAACGATTTTTCAGAGTCAACGGCGACCTGATGATAAGAAGCATACTTCTTGTTTTGACAATTGCTTTCTTTACGAATCAATCAGCAAAATTCGGCGATAACTTATTATCAGTCAACATGATAATACTTCAGTCGTTTTACATTTTCTCTTATTTCACAGATGGTTTCGCATACGCAGGCGAGGCAATAGTCGGGAAATTCACCGGAGCCAACGACGATGTCAATTTACGCAAAGCCATCAAATGTCTTTTCAAGTGGGGCGCATTCATAACTATCCCATTTACAATACTTTACATTCTCTTCCCCACACCGTTTGTGAAAATAATCTCCGACAACGCCGCCATCATCGAGGCTGTCACACCTTATTATATATATATGGCTCTCATCCCGATAATCACCGTGGCGGCTTTCCTTTGGGACGGCATCTACATCGGCGCGACAGCCTCGAAAGCGATTCGTAACACAATGATTATCTCATCGATAGCGACATTCCTTCCGCTTTGGTATTTCCTCACGCCCGCTTTCGGCAACCACGGACTCTGGATTTCATTCCTCGGTTTCATGCTTGCCCGTGGACTGTCGATGACATTCATGGCGAAGAAAAATATTTTACAATCTGTTAATAATCAATAAAATGCATATTTTATCAAAATCGACATACATCAAAGGCGAGCAATGCATCAAGGCCTTGTATCTTTTCAAAAACAGACCGTTTTTGCGTGACAAGCTCAGTCTCGAAAAAATCGCCAAATTCCGCCGCGGCACAGATGTCGGCATACTCGCCCAGCAATGTTTCCCCGGCGGAATCAACATGACACCGAAGTCACCTGCTCTTTTCGACAAAATGGTGAAAGAAACGATGGAAAACCTCGGCAACCCCAATGTCAATGTCATGTATGAGGCTGTGTTTCAATACGATGACACCCTCATCATGCTCGACATCATCGTCCGCGACGGCGATAAATGGCGCGCCATCGAAGTGAAAAGTTCGTTGAGTCTGAGCCAGACTTACTACAAAGACGCCGCTCTTCAATATTACGTCCTGAAAGGCGCAGGAGTGCCTCTTTCCGACATTCAACTCATGTATTTAAACGGCGACTATGTCAAAAACGGTGACTTGGATTTGACACAACTTTTTGTTTTACAATCAGTTAAAGATTACGCAGAACAATATCAGAATGTCATCGCCGACAAAATCAAGACATTCAAAGAAGCCATCATGCAGCCGCACTCGCCACAGATTCCGATAGGAAAACAGTGCGAGTTTCCGTATCGATGCGAGTTCCACGGACACTGTTGGAAAGACGTCCCCGAAGACAGCGAGCTTTACACCGAAGGACTTTCCGATGAACAAATCGACGCCGTAAGACAAAAAACGTATTACATTGATTTTAAATCACTTTTCAATCTTCTTGGAGAAAGAAACAAAACCACAGCGTTTCTGAATCTTTTGTTTTACGCCCCGGCAATCCCGATTTTTGACGGCGACAAACCTTACACCGAGTTTATAATTGGGTTCTCAATACTTTCAAACAACGGCAAATTCGACATGATTTACAACTGGAACTGCCTCGATGACATGTCAAAATGGAAGGAAAGCCTTGAAATCCTGAAAGAAAAACTCACAGGTTTTGAGCGAGTCGTCTGTTTCGCACCACAAAACATCACGGCTTCATTGCAGAGATTCAGCATTGTTGACTCTAAAGAAATTAACTTTAAAATATTGAATTTCAGAGAAGTACTTCGTGAATCACATTTTTATCATGAAAAAACAAAACATGATTTCTCATTGAAAAATGTCTATGAAAGTTTGTTTTCAGACAGAAAACTCTTCGAACACAGCCGCATAATCCTGAACGCTTTCAGTGAAAACGAGAGAAGCTCAATAAGCAGAGACATGGAATTGGAAAACAGAGCCTTGCGTGACATTTACACACATTTTTGCCATTAAAACGGAAAAGTTATCAACATCTTATAAACAAACGGCGATTTATATTAACTTTGCGGCTCGAAAATTAAGATGTAAACATGAGCAACGAAACATTAAAAAAAGCCGGTTTTAACAGGCAACAGACATCAGTTTTACCAGCGGAACTCCTTGGCGCACAAGGGCGTATTCCGCCGCAAGCCGTTGATTTGGAAGAAGTTGTACTCGGTGCTTTGATGCTTGAGAAAGAGGCCGTCAATGCCGTCATCGACATTTTAATGCCGGAAGTCTTTTATAAAGAAGCGCATCAGATTATTTTTGCAGCAATAAAAGATTTATTCACAAAGTCAGAACCAATTGACATTCTGACAGTTACAAATCATCTTAAGTCAACAGGCGACCTTGAGGCTGTTGGAGGTCCGTATTACATCTCTCAACTCACCAACCGCGTTGTTTCGTCGGCAAACATCGAATACCACTCACGCATCATACTTCAGAAATACATACAGCGCCAGTTGATTCTCATTTCAACAGAGACAATCAAAGACGCATACGAAGACTCGGCTGACGTTTTCGACCTGCTTGATTCAGCCGAAAACAAGCTTTTCCAGATAAGCGAGAACAACCTGCGCCGCAATTACGACCAGATGCCTGACTTGGTGAAGCTCGCCATCGAGGACATCGAGAAGGCGAAGAACGCCGGTTCCGCACTGCGCGGCGTGCCGTCGGGCTACACCGCCCTCGACCGCATCACGCAGGGATGGCAGAAGTCCGACCTCATCATCCTCGCGGCACGCCCGAGTATGGGTAAGACCGCCTTCGCACTCAACATGGCACGCAACGCCGCCGTCGATTTCAACAAACCGATCGCGTTTTTCTCATTGGAGATGTCGTCAGTACAGCTCGTCACACGTCTGATTTCAGCAGAGACATCACTCACCGCCGACAAGTTGCGCACAGGACAACTCGCTGAATACGAATGGCAACAACTGAATACAAAAGTATCACCACTTGTCAACGCGAAACTTTTCATCGACGACACGCCACAGCTTTCCGTCTTCGACCTCAGAGCAAAATGCCGCCGACTGAAACAGCAACATGACATACAGATGGTTTTCATTGATTATCTGCAACTTATGACTGCAAAAACAGAAAAGAACGGCAACCGCGAACAGGAAATCAGCACCATCAGCCGCTCGTTGAAGAGTTTGGCGAAAGAACTCAACATTCCGGTTTTAGCACTGTCACAGCTCTCACGTAGCGTTGAGTCGCGTCCGGGTTCAAAGAAACCTATCCTTTCCGACCTGCGTGAATCCGGCGCAATCGAGCAGGATGCCGACATGGTTTTGTTCATCTATCGTCCTGAATATTACGGACTTCAGGAAGATGAGAACCACGCTTCCACAAAAGGTGTCGCCACCGTCAGCATCGCCAAACACCGTAACGGCAAACTCGGCGACATCGACCTTCGTTTCGTTGGACAATACGCTCGTTTTGAAGACCTTGAGCAAGACCTCACCGCCGGCGGACCAAGTTTCGACGGAGCATCAACGCCAGACCGAGGCGCAATGCCAAACGAACCGAAACAATTTGCGCCGAACACGGCATTCTCAACGCCAGCTCAAGAAAGCGGCTTCAAACGCGTCGAATCCAGAATGAACAACGATTTGGACGACATACCATTTTAGTCAGGAGATTAAAGACAAGAGAACGCGAAGCGACATGGGATTTTCCTCAATGTCGCTTCGCGTTCTCTTATCTCTCCTCTCTTATCTCTTAACTTATCTCACGATTCTCGTGCCTGCGTTCGGATTTCCCAAACTTGCGGCATCGGTGATGACAGCATCGTGACCAGTCTCTTCAACGAACTTGATGGCCGCACGCATCTTCGGTGCCATCGAGCCTTCGGTGAACTGACCGTCAGCGAGATGTTTCTTCGCCTCCTCAACAGTGATCCTGCCAAGAGCCTGCTCATTTTCCTTACGGAAATTGATATAAGCCTGAGGGACATCTGTCAAGATATAAAATTCGTCAGCCTTTGCATCGACAGCAGTCAATGAAGAGGCGAGATCCTTGTCGATAACCGCTTCAACGCCAGCGTAATAACCGTCTTTTTCAACAACTGGAATGCCGCCGCCGCCGACTGTCACGACGATGTTACCGGCATTTGCGAGCTGTTCAACGATTTCGATATTTGCAACTTTTATCGGTTTAGGAGAAGCCACGACTTTTCGCCAGCCCCTGCCCTTCGGGTCTTCCTTGAAGACAGAACCCGTAGCCGCCGCATATTTCTCGGCATCTTCCTTTGTGTAATACGGACCGACAGGCTTTGTAGGATTCTTAAACATCGGGTCGTTTCCGTCAACGACAACCTGTGTCACCAAAGTGACAACATTTCTCTTGATATTGCGCTGCGCCATAACCTTGCGGAAACCAGTCTCGATAAGATAACCAATAGAACCCTGTGTCTCCGAAACGCAGAAATCCATCGGCATCGCCTGAACGTCGAACGTCTTTGCGCCGGCTTCGTGCTGAAGCATGACATTGCCGACCTGCGGGCCGTTTCCGTGACCGATGATGACTCTGTCACCATTTGAAACGAAACTCATCAGAGCCTCACAAGTTTCCGTAACATTCTGAATCTGTTCCTGATACGTTCCTTTTTGGTTGCTTCTCAACAATGCATTTCCACCTAAAGCAACAACCACCAATTTACTCATACTTTATTATTTTAGAGATTAAAATTCTTTCTTTTTGTAAGTCAATGTGACGCCACCTGTTTCAAGTTTCAGTTCTTCCTTGTTGACATCAACAATTGTCATTTCGTCAGTGAAATCGCCGTTAATGGCCGAACCGGTGTTCTTTCCTGTAAGGATCAGCTTGTCGCCTTCCTTTTTCCAACTCGTCAGCTCCAGAAAATCCATATTAATGTCCGCAGCTGTTCCGTCTTTCTTCAATTCAAAACCTTGTTCAGGACTATAATTTGTGGCTGGCATCACCCATGAGCCGACCATCGGGTCCGAACATGACATCATCAACATTGAAAGTGCAAATGCACTGATAAGCAATATTTTTTTCATTTTTTAAAAATTTATTTCAACATAAATTATCTGAAATTTGAAGCGGCAAAGATACAAAATTTTTCAATCAAGATAGAAGTCTTTTAAAAACTCTTTATATTCTTTTGTAAATGAATGATCCTCATTCCTTAAGACAAAAGTTTCCGTGTATGTATCATCTTGATTAATAACAAATTGCATATTAACACGATTCGGTTCTTTACCTTTAATCGGAACGATTTTCATTTCCTTCTGGAGACAAAACCCCGTTTCAGATGCTTTTTTCATGAATGTTTTCGACTCAATCGCCGGAAGCACAAGGGCGAAACGGCCGTCAGGCTTGAGCATCTTTTTCACAGCGACGAGCAAATCATTATAACTCAACGTGTTTGTATGACGAGCCAAGCCTTTCTTGATTTTCTGCGGTACATTTTCGCCGAAGAAAAACGGAGGATTTGAGATGATCAGATCGTATTTGCCAAGATTCTTGTCAGCGAAAGTCTTCACATCTTCATGAAAGACAGCGAGGTTCGCGCTCCAGGCGGAGTTTTTGAAATTCGTCGAAGCCTCTTCAAACGAATCGCTGTCGATTTCCACGGCATCAGCGTGATAAATGCCTTTTTGCGAAAGCATAAGCGGGATGAGACCGCAGCCCGTCCCGATGTCAAGCACGTAATCGTCGGGATTGACCTCGACCCAGCGCGACAAAAGAATCGCGTCAGTCCCTATTTTCATCGTTGAACGATGATGAAAAAGCCCGAACTTCTTGAAAAAAAACGGTCGTGTGTCCATGCCTAAATTGAGAGATACATGTCAATAAGTCCTTCCGGCGCATTGACATTCAACACTTTAGTTTTTTTATTCACTTTTCTGATGATGTCATCGTGAATCGGGATGAGGATTTCCTTTCCGTCTTTCATCACCTGAATGACAGCCTGTGTCGGATATTCGAGCACATCGCTGATGATGCCGACCTCGCCGTATGTTTCGTCAACGAGTTTAAAGCCGACTATTTCCTTGAAATAGAAGTCGTTATCATCCAATTCCGGCAACATCTCATTCGGGAGATAAACCGCCGTTCCGAGGAACGACACGGCCTGCTCCACCGTTTTCACATCTTGAAAACGTACAAACATCTTGTCGCCGGCCATCTTCGAGCTTTCAATGAAAAACGGCACGATGTCGCCGTTCACGTCCATCATCACATAGTTGATATTCTTGAAATCAGACGGGTTGGCGGCATCGACTTTTATCGTCACCTCACCTTTCAGCCCGTGGGTTTTTGTAATCTTTCCAAAGAAGAAACATCCTTCCAGAGTATATTCTTTTCTTGCCATAACAAATTATATATCAATTATTTATCATTTTGAAAAAGCAGATTCATATCTCTTTCCAACATCGGCGCAGCCATGTCCTCTGGAATGAACTTCCATTCCCCAAGAACATTGACATTTGAAATCATGTCGGTGGTAATATTCTGATTCTCAAATATATACTCGCCAATCAGATCGCGAATCTCACGATATTTCGCCACTACACGCCCCGCAGCCTCTTCCCTGCCGATTCCGGCACCTTCATCCATCAAATCGCCGGCACCGCTGAATCGGTATGAAGTCATCGCAACATTGTAAAACTCATCCAAATCGAAAACATCACCATTAGCCAACGCATTGATACACACTCTGTTACCAAACGACTTCGTAATGTCAACCGTGTATATCAAACCAGCCGCCGACTCAAAATTATACGATTTGTTTTCAAAAGCCCAACCTTTCGTGCCATTACGCGGGTCGTCTTTTTCAATGATTTTCAGAACATGGGCGTCAGGATTCACGACATCGTCAGAATTGCAGACATTTATCCATTTATCGTAAGAAAACTCAAGGAAGCCCTTAATCTCGCTGCCTTTCATCTTCAGCATAACCAATTCATTTTCAAACGGATAAATAGTTCTTAAATCACGATAGATAAAGTCGCCCGACGCAACAGTTCCGTTGTAGGTCAACGGTGCGGAAAACGAAATCTGCGCACCTGTCGCCTTCATCATAACCGTATTGACAAAATCCACATAAAGCGACTTCCCCTTGAATGCATCTTTGGTGTTTATCGTCTGATCAATAGTCCCGATTTTCTGATTCGTGAAATTTTTCACCAAGCCATACATCTCATCAAAATTCTCTTTCATTGCGACATCAACATCATTTTTATCAACATCCTCGACAGACGCTTTCACGTTGACATCCAACACTTTATCACCTTTTGTTGTCACCTCAATCACAGCGTGACCGACTTTTGCCGCCGAAGACCCACAATTCATGAGGACAGTCTTTCCGTTTTTCAACACTATCGGCTGATGATCGTGGGCCGTTATCAGAAGGTCAACGCCATTCAAGCTATTAAGCAGGTCAAGTCCTTGATTTTCAAATATTTTACCGTCACCTTTCCCAGTGCCGGAATGTATCGCCACAATTGTAACCTGCGGTTTCACCTTCGCTTTTATCTCATCAACACGATTCTGCACGTATGGAAGCAGGCTTTCAAACTTCATGCCTTTCCACTTCTCTTCCTGAAGCCACTCCGGAATATTCGGATTCGTGTATCCGAGGATTAAAACTTTCAATCCCGCCTTCTCGACAACCGTATATTCATGGAAATAAATGTCACCGTTTTCATCGATGACATTTCCGGCAAGCCAAGGGATGCCGTACCCGTCCATTTCCTCCCTCACCTTATCGTAAACCGGATGCGCCGTCTCAATGTCGTGATTTCCAACGACGACGCAGTCATAGCCCATATAATTCACTATCTGAGGGAAAAGATGCGGATCCTCCGAATTTTCATAATTGTAAAAATACGGGGCTACATTTCCTTGCAAACAGTCGCCGCCATCAATGAGAATCACATTCTCCGAGCCGACCGAATCGCGTAAGTCGTTGACTTTCTTGCTTACGGCGAGCAGACTCGAATGAATCTTCTCTGGGTCAGAGTAATCCTCATCAAACCAAGCTCCGTGAACGTCGCCGGTAGAAATGACGTGGACGGTGCGTTTTTTAATTTCGCTAGAATTGCATGACACCAACATTAAAGCCATGACAATCAATAGAATACGAGACAACTTCATTTTTTATAAAATTTTGTTACTTTTTCCCCATTTTAAACTCAAGCACGCCGCCTTCCATGATCTGCTGCTGCGTGATACGCCAGTCGGTGACTGCCATTCCGTTGAGTTTCACCGACTTAACGTAAATATCTTTATCTGATTTTCTGTTTGACTTAACAGTGAAAGTTTTTCCATTCGGAAGGATGATGACCGCCTCGTTGAACAACGGTGTCCCGATTGAAAATTCGTCGCTTCCGGCGTTGAACGGATAAAATCCCATCGACGAGAAGATGTACCATGCCGACATCTGTCCGCAGTCGTCGTTGCCGGCGTAACCGCACGGCTTGTCGCTATAGAACTTGTTACGCACTTCATTCACAAGCTCTTGCGTGCGTTTCGGCTGACCGGCGAAGTTGTACATATAAACCGTATGATGCGACGGCTCGTTGCCATGAGCGTATTGTCCGATGAAACCGGAAGCGTTGCCGTTGGTCTCGCCGCTCTTCGCCTCAAGTGAGAAATTCTCATTTAATTTCTCGATAAATTTTTCTTTTCCGCCGAGCAACTCAATGAGTCCCAATGGATTCTGCGGTACGAACCACATATATTGCCAGGCGTTGCCCTCGGCGAAATGTCCGTTTTCGTAACTCAAGACATCATACGGGCGAACCCAGTTGCCGGCCTCGTCCTTCGGCGCGAAAGTGCCTATCGACTCGTCAAAGATATTGCGGTACGACTCCGAGCGTTTCAGGAAATGCTCTGCATCCTTGTTTTTTCCGAGTTTCTTCGCCGCAGCATAGACGCACCAGTCGTCGAACGCCTGCTCAAGAGTTATCGAGACGCTCTCATCTTGCAACGTCGCCGGATAATATCCGAACTTTTCCCAAAGCACAAAAGGCGAATTGTAATGCGGACGGACAGAACTTTCATACATCGCCTTATATGCTTCTTCTCTGTCAAAACCTTGAATATCAGTAAGTATTGCTCGCGAAATAACCGGAATCGCATGGTTGCCGATCATGCAGTAATTGTCCTGTCCCCACAAGTCCCAAATCGGGAGATAGCCGTACTCCTGATGATGCAGCAGCATGGAGTTGATGAAGTCGGCGGTGAGTTCCGGCTCGAGCAGGTTGTAAAGCGGATGCGCCGCACGGAAGGTGTCCCAAAGAGAGAACGTCGAGTAATACTTTTTCCCTTCCGGCATCTGTTTAATCTCGTAATTCGTTGTCACATAACGGCCATCGATGTCGCTCATCACGTTCGGCTGGATGTAGGCGTGATACATTCCCGTGTAAAAAATACGTTTTTGGGTATCTGTTCCGCTGATTTCAATTTTCGACAACGCCTTCTTCCATGTCTCATGGGCATCTGCGACGTATTTCTCGAAATCCCACGATGAGCATTCGGCGTTGAAGTTCCTGCGTGCGCCTTCGGAATCGACAGCTGAAATCGACACCTTTATTAATAAGTCATCGCCGTCATCGAAGACCAACGCGGCGCGGAGGTTTCTGCCGTTAGCGACTGATGTCTCGAAAAGATTCTCATCACCTTTCATAACGTAATGATGCACAATAGGTTTCGAGAACTCGGCGTGGAAATACACTCGGCGCAGCTTCGCCCAGCCCGTGACGATTCTGTATCCTTCAATAGTGTGGTCATCGACGAAGCGGATCTGGCTGTTGATGATGCTGTAGCCGCGTCGGGAGCTGTAATATGTGTCATTTCCGCGGTAAGTCATGTGGTCGAGGTCGAGGATGACCTGAGGTTTTGCGCCTTCAGGGTATGTGTATCTGTGGATGCCGCAATGTTCGGTGGCGGTCAGTTCGACTTTGACGCCCGACTCCTGAAGTTTCACCCAGTAATATCCTGGTGTCGCGCCTTCTTCGTCATGCGAGAATGTCTGCGAGAAATCGCCCGCCGCGATGTACGACGGAGTCAGGTCGCCGGTCGCGGGAAGCAGCGACACGTCGATGAGGTCGGTGCAGCCCGTTCCGCTGAGGTGCGTGTGGGTGATGCCGTAGATTTTGTCTTTGTCGTAATCGTAGCCCGAGCACGGGTCGTAAGTGACGTATTTCTCCGTTTCCGGGCTGAGCTGCACCATTCCGAAAGGCACGCATGCGCCGGGGAAAGTGCTGCCGCTGAGTGCGCCGGTCTCGTCCATCTGTGTCCCGATGAACGGGTCAACGTATTGAGTGTTATCGTTTTGCTGTGCTTTGGATGTCAAAGCAAAAAGCATTACCAATGATGAAAGTAGAAGTTTTTTCATTTGTATTCAATTATTTTCAAACATTAAATTTTCAAAAGACCAATAGCCATTACGTTTCCCATTCACACGCGAAATAATTCCTTTTTCCTGCAAAGAAATAGTGATAGACTTGACCGTTCGTTCTGATTTATGTATTTCAGAAGCTATTTCCTTTTGCGTGGCATTAGGATTTTCTTTTATGACTCTTAATACTGCAAGTTCTTCTAAAGTGCAAAATTTGCACTTTGGAGATAAGTTGAGTGCATTATTTGCACTTTGGGATTTCACATTTGCACTTTGAATCTCATCGTTTGGGTGCAATTTGCCCCAATCGACATGCATTTCGCGGTTAAGCAGCCGATTATTTTCACCAATCAACATGTTTCGGAAAAATCTTTCGAGGAATACTGTTGTTTCAGTTATTCCAGCGCGAATATTACTATAATTGGCTCTCACCAAAGCATTTCTGAAAAACCATGAATGCTTTGCAAATGTATCATTTACGACATTCAGACCGAGTGAACGCATGTATTTGATTATAAAAACCGCCGTCGTGCGAGTATTTCCTTCCCCGAAAGGGTGAATCTGCCACAAATCGGCGCAAAAACGCACAAGATGTTTTATCGCATCATCGACAGGCACGCCGGAATATGAAAATTTACGTTCATTTTCAATATCATATTCAAGAGTGTCCTTGATATTTTCACAACTCGCATAATAAACCGTGTCACCTTTCAAAACCCATTCGCTTTTAGTGATGTTGTAATCGCGAATCTTACCTGCGAACTTAAATGTCCCTTCAAAAAGTCTGCGATGAATGGACGTGAGCTGTGCAGGCGTAAGGCTAAATGTCTTTTCCGAAATGATCTCTGTGATTCGTGCCGATACTTTGTCGGCCTCCTCGGTCCTTTCGTTTTCTACTTTATCATTTACAGAAGCCGACTTGTAATATGAATCAATCAGATTCTTGGCTTCGCCTATGGTAATATCGCCGTCGATATGCTGACGGGCCGTATCAAGAAGATAATTAGATGGTTCCAGTCCATCAACTTGTTGAAGACCAATTGCCACCTGCCAAGCCGCACCACGTTCTTGTTTCTCCGGCTCGCCCTGTCTGATGTACTCGTCGAGGTCTTGGATTGTGTATTTTCTTTCTTCCATAATCTTCATTTTCAAAAATCAATGTGCGTTTTTCGCGAACTCAAAAAGTTCCAGCGGCAGATGGCAGTAGCCGTCAGGGTTCTTTTCAAGATAATCCTGATGATACTCTTCGGCGTTGTAAAAATTTTCGAGCGGCATCACCTCGACGGCGATTTTACCTTCAATCTCTTTTTGTTTCTCATTGATAAAATCCTCAATCACCTGAATATCAGCGTCATCGACATAATAGATTCCGGTTCTGTATTGAAGTCCCACATCGTGACCTTGTTGATTTACGCTTGTCGGGTCGATGGCGTGGAAATACATTTCGAGAAGGAAACGCAGCGTCACCACTTCGGAATTGTATTCAACCATCACGGTCTCGGCAGCACATGTCGCTCCCGTGCAGACCTCCTGATAAGTGGGGTTTCGTTTGATGCTGTTAGCGTAACCGACTTCGGTGTTGACAACGCCTTTTATCATTTTGAAATAATGCTCGGTTCCCCAGAAGCAGCCGCCGGCAAGATATATCGTATTCATTTTCAACAGTAGTAATAATTAAAATCAAGACCGCAAAGATAACAAAAATTTCTTTACTTAAACACATAATCACTGATGAATTTGCATCAGACGAGACATCTGCGAAATTGAATACAACGGACAAATTGTAACATGCCTCACAGTGTTATCTGCCTTAGTATCAACATGTTCGAACTCACCGAAATTCTCAAGCGAACATCTCACGGCACGTGTGAGTTTCTTTTCCCGCATGAATTCCCAAAGGCTCTTCATCCCACCCTGCACTCCGGCTTTGACCTCCACAGGTATCACTTTCGCGCCCATTGGAATCATGTAGTCAATTTCAGCCAAGGAATTTTTCGACTGACGCACCCAGTAATACATTTCATGGCGCATGTTTAGGGTCTGATAACGAAGATATTCAAGTCCGGCCAACATTTCCGAAACATTTCCTTTGTTGACAAGGTCGGCGGCAGACGAAGTGAGGATTTGGGTCGTTATTTCATCAATATTGCCCATCGTCATCTTCAGCAGACGAAGCATCAAGCCTGTGTCGAGCAGCAGCATTTTGCGAATGTTCTGTTCTATTTCGTTTCCCAAAGGCAGTCCGTTCGCGTTTGAATGGGTGACGGGTATGACAATTTCTGACCTCGTCAGCATGTCAAGTGCTTTTTTGACATCAGCGGATTTGTATTCACCAGGAACTTGCGAACACACGAACTTCTGCGTGACTTGCAGCGCGACGCTTCTCAAAGTCTGTCGAAGCAATTGCGGATCAACCTTTTTCCGATATTTCGGGAAATCATCCTCATAGCCAGTCAATATATCATCTTGAACCTGCTGACACCGCAAAAAATCATGCGTCTCTACCCACTTCGCCACGCTCTCCGGCATACCCCCTACAAGCATATAAATACGCAGATAATCAACCAGTTCGACATGCAAAGACCCAGCAAGCGGATTAGAAGCCGAAGCATTATTTCTCTCTTCCAGCAACAAACTTCCGCCGTTTGCCATCATAAACTCGTCGAATGTCATTGGATGCACATACATGGAATGAATGCGCCCGACGCCGAAAGTCGGCAATTCGTCCAAAGCGAATTCCAAGAGCGAACCTGCCGCAACCACATGAAGCTCAGGCATATCCTCCCAGAAAAAACGCAACGCCATTATAGCTTCAGGGCATTCCTGTATCTCATCAAGAAACAACAACGTCTTGCCGGGAGCAATTGATTTCCTGCTCATCGCCGATAAAAGCGGAACGATACGCTTAACGTCTAAATCCTTATCAAACAATGCTTTGTAAGCAGGTCGCTTCTCAAAATTTATCTCGACATAAGTATTAAAACGTTCGCCGAGATGCCTCACAGCAGTAGATTTTCCTGTCTGTCTGGCACCTCTTAGCAACAGCGGTTTATGGGATTGTGAATCGGCCCATTCAACAAGGTATTTATCAATAATTCGCTCAAAATACATAATAACTTGATTTTTAGACTGCAAAGATACAAAAAAATACATTTTCCAAACAAATAATTTGCAAAAATTTGACATTTTCCAAATAAATAATTTGCAAAAATCTGACATTTTCCAAACAAATAATTTGTCGTTTTTTGACAAAATCCAAACATAAAATATCACTTATGATGAATCACATTGATTTTCTCCGCCGCGACTTTGTCGCCGTTGAACGTGACGCCTTCGTCTTCAAGGATCCTGCGTTTCTTGGCGATGAGTTCGCCGTCGCGATGACCGGCGAAACCGCAGAGGCTTCCGTCGGCGGCGACAACACGGTGGCACGGCACTTCAGGCGCGAACGGATTGCGCCTCAACGCCTGCCCGACAGCCTGCGCCGACTTGCAACCGATACGCCGCGCCAGCTCGCCGTAGGTTATCACCTCACCACGAGGAATGAGACGCACCGCATTATACACTTTTCGTTGAAAATCAGTGACTTTAGGCACAACCAAAGACCGTTTAACCATTTTACAAATCAAAATCTTACAAGTTATTTTTAGTCATTTATATCTTTTTAACTTTAAATAATGGCGCAAAGTTACAAAATATCATTTCAATGTTTTTCATAATTTCCATATATTTGCAAAAATTTTCAGAAAAGCACCTTGAAAGATGAATTATTTGGAAAAGAAAAAATACAACTCTAAATCAGAAGGCATAAGCACTTCATTTTCAATACTTTGCTCACCAAAAAGAAACGGTTTGTCATTCGCCATTGACGACAGGAAAGTTTTCATCTCCGACAAGGAAGAGCTTCTGAAAATTGCCGAATACATCAAATTCCATGCGGAGAACAATCTCAACGGACACGACTCTACAGGCATCGGCGTAAGCATTGTGAGCATCAGAAACGGACGTATCAGCAGCCGTGAGATTTTTGACATCACTTTCGACAAAAACATTGATGAATACACATACAAAGAGCTTTCGGATATTTTCGGAACGAAAGACGAAATAATTGTTCTTTTCCCGCTTTACGACGGTGCTATAAGTCGCGACAACATAGTGAAATCCATCATGAAATGCATTGAATTACAGAGAGATTTCGTCATGTCAGGTTCGCCTTCCGACTGCCGTCAGATGGTTCTCAACGACGTGAAAGACGAGACCGGCCTCGACGTGACGATGATTTCGAGAAGCACCAAAAACGTGAGGATTTACGCGCCCCGGAAGACCTTCACCCTCGACGCCCGCGGCGGCGACCTCAAGCTGCCGTCTCTCTTCGATGAAGGAATCTCATTGAAAGACTTCGGCGCCGGTCAGGAAGAACCGACGCTTTTCGACTGCTTCTCCGGCGACAACAGCCAGAAAGTGGCGCGCATCGAAGTACTCGACATCATCAACGACATGATTATCAACGAAAACCACAAGAAGCCCCTCACCGACGACGAGATAAGCGAAGAGCTTCAGCGCAAAGGCTACTCCATCAGCCGCCGCACCGTCGCCAAATACAGAGAAACGTTTTTAGGACACAAAAACTCCGGGAAGAGGAGAGAAAGTTAGAATTGCCGGTTTTTACGCCTTCATTTACTCTTGCATTTCGACGGCATCGAGGATGACGCAACGGCGACAGTTTACGACATCACGGGCCGCAACGTCATGGAAGCAACAGTGAAATCCAGCGAGCCGCTCAACGTTGCAGGTTTGGCGAAAGGCGTTTACACACTAATGACTGTTAGCGTATAGCGCTACTATTTCTTTAGACCATTTTGTCGCCAGGTTAAGGTGATAAATCCCTGCTGGTTTCACATTGCAAAATTACATTTTAAATTTACACATTTCCAAATTTCAATGAAAAAAAGTATCTTTATCTGGAATATCCATGATTCC
>JAKSMW010000008.1 GCA_024400395.1 Bacteroidales bacterium | reverse complement strand
CCTCACCCGCGTTCACTCCGAGGTTGAATCCTTTTAATATCTCCTTGCCTCCTATCGAGACGTGTAAATTCTTGATATTGAATAACATACCTTTAATCTTTTAACTTTGCTCTTTTAACTTTTAACTAAAATCATCCGACGCTGCCCTCCAATGTGATTGACAGCAGTTTCTGCGCCTCTACCGCAAATTCCATCGGCAGTTTGTTCAAGACGTCTTTCGCGTAGCCGTTGACAATCAGTCCGATGGCTTTTTCCGTCGGGATGCCGCGTTGGTTGCAGTAGAAGAGCTGGTCTTCGGAAATCTTTGAAGTCGTGGCTTCGTGCTCCAAGATGCTGCTGTCGTTGCCGCATTCAACGTAAGGCCACGTGTGCGCACCGCATTGACTGCCAAGGAGTAACGAGTCGCACTGCGAGAAGTTGCGGCAGTTTGTGGCGGCCGGCACCACTTTCACCAGTCCGCGGTATCCGTTCTGGCTGTGGCCGGCGGAGATGCCTTTCGAGATGATGGTGCTGCGGCTGTTCTTCCCGACGTGGATCATCTTGGTGCCGGTGTCGGCCTGCTGGTAGTTGTTCGTGACCGCCACGGAATAGAACTCCGCGACGGAGTCGTCACCTTTTAATATGCAGCTCGGATATTTCCATGTTATCGCGGAGCCTGTCTCTACCTGCGTCCACGAGATCTTGGCGCGGTCGCCACGGCAGATGCCGCGTTTCGTCACGAAGTTGTAGATGCCGCCCTTGCCGTCCTTGTCGCCCGGATACCAGTTCTGAACCGTCGAATATTTCACTTCGGCGTCTTTTTCCGAAATGATTTCGACTATTGCTGCATGTAACTGATTCTCATCACGTTGCGGTGCGGTGCAGCCTTCCATGTAACTCACGTAAGCGCCTTCGTCGGCGACTATAAGCGTGCGCTCGAACTGACCGGTGTTGGCCGCGTTGATGCGGAAATACGTCGAAAGCTCGATGGGGCAGCGGACGCCTTTCGGGATGTAACAGAACGAGCCGTCGCTGAAGACAGCGGAGTTCAACGCCGCAAAGAAGTTGTCGGTGTAAGGCACGACGCTCCCGAGATATTTCCTCACGAGGTCGGGATGCTGCTTCACCGCCTCGCTGAACGACATGAAGATGATGCCGTGCTTCGTCAGCGTGTCCTGGAAAGTCGTCTTCACCGAGGTCGAGTCCATGACGGCATCGACAGCCACGCCGGAGAGTTTCTTTTGCTCGTCGAGCGAGATGCCGAGCTTGTCGAAGGTCGCCAAAAGCTCCGGGTCAACCTCGTCGAGACTTTGTTTCTCCTTGCGTTTTTTTGGTGCTGCGTAATATATAATACTTTGATAATCAATAGGTGGAATATCTAAGTGCGCCCATGTCGGCTGCTTCAGCGTAAGCCAGTGACGGAAAGCCTTCAGACGGAACTCCAACAGCCATTCCGGTTCCTCTTTCTTCTTGGAAATCAATCGGATGATGTCTTCGTTCAGCCCCTTCGGAATGAAATCGGTCTCGATGTCGGTCACAAAACCAAACTCGTAGTCCTTTTTCGTCACCTCTTCAATGATGTTTTCTTTCTGATTCGACTCCATTTTCTTCTTATTAAGAATGATTTTAAATAAGGCTGCAAAAATACTAATTTTTATCATATAAACACACGAAAAAGTTAAATTGTTTAGAATATTTTCAACAACAAAAATTTGTGAAAAAACGTTATCTTTGCACTCTGAAATATTTAAGAATGACTGAAAGAAATTTTGTTAAGAAAATAATGCAAAATCCTGTATATCTTGCAATTACAGGAATTGTCGGTGCTGTGTTGCTTTTCTTTTTGGTGCTTTATCTCGCAGTCCCGTCGTATCGTTTCGATGAGTCGGAGCCTTTTCACGGCGAGTTTGTCTTCAATCCGTATCAGGAAGTTGATTCAAATCAATTTACAAATCCTATTTACATTGATTTTCGTTCTAATTCAATTGAAAATCATGGAGTTAATGCGTGTGAATATGGATTTGCGATGACAGGCACGCGTTTCCTTTGCTTGGGTTACAAAGATGTTCGGAAAATGGATTATCCTTTTCTGCAAAGCATTCATTATAAGCAATATAACCTCGACAAACTTAATAAAACCGCTCGGTTGGTGGCTCCGGCGCATCCTTCGAAAGGATTTAAGAAAGGCGAGTTCGCGAATCTTGACCATTATCGTGTGATTGAAGCGTTGAGCGAAAATGATAACTCGTTGTATTACTGGGATATAGCGTTGTCAAACGGGCATCGTGCAAATATAATCGCCAGTTGCGAAAAAGCTGGTTTTACGACGGCTTGCCTTTCTGACGATGAACCTGAAAGTATTTACAAATCCCTCGAAACCGGAAATTCATACGGTGTCAGATTTAAAAACAATCCGAATGAAGTGCCTGTGTTAGAATATGTTACGTTTAGAAACGACACGATTTCAGTTTACGTTTCCGACAAGGCAAAGGAAATACGCTTCATCGGACAAAATGCCGTGACAAAAGAAACGGAGAAAAACTCCAATCAGGCGTTTTATGTTTTCAAAAATGACGATTCATACATACGCACCGAAATTGAGTTTGAAGATGGTAATACATTGTATCTCAATCCGATAGTGCGTCATCAGTATCAATATTTTTTCGATCCTGACCACGCTTTCGTGATGAAAGGCCGCACTTATCTGATGTGGGCGGTTTATATAATCGTTGTGGTTGCATATTTTTACAGAGTTGTGAAAAATCGCAAAAAAAGTAGCTTATGATAATAACATTGATAATTCTGAAAATACTTTCAAGGTTAAATATTATTAAATTTACCGAGGAAAAAATCCCGAAATATCTCACTATCGTATTGATTGTTAGTTTGTTAATACGAAGTTTTCTCGCGGCTTTCGTCGAATTTGGCAACGATGAAGTCTATTATTGGACGTATGCGCTTTATCCCGACTGGAGTCATTTCGACCATCCGGGAATGGTCGGCTGGATGATGCAGCTTTTCAGTCTTAACTTGTTGTTTGACAGCGAGTTCGCCTTGCGTTTGCCGTCAGTTGTCTTCATGACAATTAACACATATTTGATATATAAAATCGGTTGTGAGATAAAAAACAGGCTCGCTGGGTTTTACGCTGCGCTGCTTTACACGGCTTCAATTTATGCTTTCGTCATAACCGGAATATTCATAATGCCTGATACTCCGTTGAGTATCTTTGTGTTACTGTCGATTTTGTGTTTTGTGAAATATTTTTCAAACGAAAAACAACCTGCGAAATTCCTGCTTCTTGCCGGCTTGTTCTGCGGATTAGCCGTCTTGTCGAAGTATTCTGGCGTTTTCGTATGGGTCGGTGCTGGTTTGTATATTTTGATTTTTGACCGTAAACATTTGAAAAACAAATATTTGTATTTGTCAGTCCTGATTTCGTTAATCTGCATGATTCCTATTTTGATATGGAACATTCAGAATGATTTCATCAGCTTCACTTTCCATGGCGATCGCGTCGGATTCTTCGGGAAGTTTCATCCTGAATATTTCGCCGCCGAGATTTTCGGGGAGTTTCTTTATAATAATCCGATTTGTTATGTATTGACAATCATTGCATTAGTGTCTATGTTTAAAGGCAATAAATATCTTGGCGAGATGCCGAGAAGATTTTTGTTGCTGTTTGCGCTTCCGTTAGTCGGGTTGTTCTGGATTTTCTCATTGACGAAGCAGATTCTTCCGCATTGGACATCGCCGGCATTGGCGGTGCTTCTGCTGTTTCCTGCTTCTTATCTTGCTGATAAACAAAAAGATAAAAGTAATATTATTTTGCCGAAGTCGATTTTTTCATCTTTGATTCTACTTGCGGCCTTTATATTAATAGGTGTAATTGAGATAAAAACCGGCGTGATTCCGTTGAGGTTCACTGACAAATCATGCTCAATTCAACGTTGGAATGAAGGCGACTTCACCACGACGATTTACGGATGGAGAAAAATCAAACCCGAATTTGAGAAAATCCGTGAGGAGAAAATCGAAGAAGGGCTTATGAAAGAATCCGACGGAATGGTGAATTTGCAATGGTTCCCGCTTGCCAATCTCGATTATTATGTGGCTTATCCGTTGAATATCAACATGTACGGACTTGGCGACATGGAGCGAATCCATAAATATTCCTGGATTAACGAGTATCGGGGCGGACTTCAAAAAGGCTCCGACTACTGGTTCCTGACCGAAAGCTCCGACTATTACGAGCCGAAAAAATATCTTGTTGACTATTTTGATGAGATAATTCCATGCGATACGATTGTCGTTGACCGCCGCGGGACACCTGCAAAATACATCTTTGTCTATATGTGCCGCGACCTGAAATAACACTAAAGTTAATTTTATTTAGATTTTTTTCTCTGTGAGGAAAAAAATGTTAAAAAAGTGTAAAAATTGCTTTTTTAACATTTTTTTTGTTGACTTTTCTGAATCATATTGTGTAACTTTGCCGAAAGTTTAGCAAAAAATGAGAGAGGAGTTTTTGTATTACCTATGGGAGAACCGTCTTCTAGACAAAAATCTCGTCACTGTTGATGGGGAGGATGTGACGATTTTGAGTGTCGGTGTCAGAAATCACAATGCGGGGCCTGATTTTTTGGATGCGAAAATCAAGATTTCTAACACGTTGTGGGCCGGTCATGTTGAGATGCACGTAAGTGCCAACGACTGGTTCAAGCACGGTCATCAGGACGATGACGCATATAACAATGTGATTCTTCATGTAGTGTATCTTAATGATAGTGAACGACTTACGATTCCAACTGTTGAAGTGTCAGGGCATTTCGATGAGTCGATTTACAGCAGGTACAATGCTTTCATGAAGTCGCAGCAATGGGTCGCATGTGGCAAATTGATTTCGAACATCCAGACATTCACTTGGCTTTCGTGGCTGGAGCGCGTTGTCGTGGAACGTCTCGAAGAGGAAGTCGCCGATGTCCATAAACGGCTCGTTGCAAATAATTACGACTGGGAAGAGACTATATATCAACGTGTTATGCGTTATTTCGGTTTGAAAGTCAACAACGACGCATTTGAATGGCTCTCGCGGCTGCTCCCGTTGAGGATTTTGCGTAAACACATTGACAACCCGATTCTGATTGAGGCGATGTTTTTCGGATGCGCCGGATTTTTAGAGCGTGAATTTACGGAGCCGTATCCGCTTCTGCTTCAACGCGAATTTAAGGTGATGAAGTCGAAATTCGACCTGATAACGATGCCGGAAAGCTATTGGAAATTCCTCAGGCTTCGTCCGCCGAATTTCCCCACAATCAGGCTCGCACAGATGGCTTCCGCCGTCGGATTGTTTGATAAATTTCTTTCTAAAATGTTGTCAACCAACGATATAGGAGAAATATACAATTTCTTTGATGTCGAGATAAATGACTATTGGGAAACTCATTATCTTTTTGAGAAACCGTCGAGAAGACAAAAGAAATCCATCGGTTCTGCGTCTGTTGACATATTGATAATCAACGCTATAATACCGGTGTTGTTTTGCTATGGCATGATTCATGACAATCAGGGACTTAAGGACAGAAGCGTGGGTTTTCTTGAGAAAATCAAGCCAGAGGACAATCTCGTCGTGAGGAACTTCGCCGAAATGGGGGTGAGTGTGTGCAATGCCCAGCAATCGCAGGCTCTGCTGCATCTGTACAGCAATTATTGCCGTAGGCGGCGATGTTTGGAGTGTCGGGTTTTTACAGCCATTATCAAGGATTATTGAACTCGTTTTCAATGCTTAAAAAAAATGTTTTAGAAAAAAACAAAAAAATAATTGTTGTATGAGATAATTTTGTTTATTTTTGCAGTTAAATTCTAAAACAAAACTGTAACGTAAAATGGCTGACTTGAGTATAAGACTTTCAGAGATTGAGTTAAAGTTGAGAAAGCTCTTAACGCTTAAGAATCAGTTAGTTGAGAGTAACAGCGAGTTAGTTCGGAGGAATGAGGAGCTCATGGGAGCAGTTGAGAGTCTTCAGGCCGAGAACGCGGAATTGAAAGATAAAATAAATAAAATTACTATTGTTAACGCACTCGGAAACGAGAAGGAAATAGAAGAAAGTAGGCAATTGATTAAAGCATTGGTGAAGGAAATAGATCAATGTGTTGCGATATTGAATGCTGAACAGTAATATAACGGAGCGGATATGAGCGAGAATAATGATATACGGATAAATGTCGTTATAGCAGGTCGCAGTTACCGCTTGAATATAGATAAGACTGACGAGGAGAAAGTGCGGAAGGCGGCGGCGCTGATCAACGATCGCGTTGAGGAATACAAGAAGATATTCACCGACAAGGATTACCTGTCGTGGGTCTCGATGGCTTGCATACAGTTCGCCACCACCGTCGTGAAAAACGAAAACGACTCCGAATACAAAACTCAATATCTCGACAAACAACTCGATGTAATCGATGCTTTATTGAATGAAAACATAGATCTGTCTGTTTGACGCATGATTCGTAACCTATACAACTAAAACAGAAATTCCGGTTGACTCATGGGAACAAAAACAGGCCTCAGCCTCGAAAGAGGAGCTTCAACGCCAGTGGAAGTTTGCGTTCCGTGGCAGCCATAAGCGTGATTAACAAGGGTTTACGATCCCTTTGAGCAGACAGATCCTTTTTATTTATCTCGTCTCGTGGAAGAGTAAAATTATTGTAAAAAAGATGATTTTACTATCAGTAACAACAAATGTTCTTGTAGCAGTGGCAGTCGTCCTGGTAGGCGGCGGCATCGGCGTGTTGCTGTCAACAACCGTCATGCGCAACGCACTCACAAGAAAAAGCACACAGCTGCTTGAGGAAGCAAAAGAAAAAGGTGAAGTAATCAAGAAAGACAAGATCTTGCAGGCGAAGGAGAAATTCCTTCAGATGAAACAGGATTACGACAAGGAAGTGAACGAGAAAAAACGCGAGATGCAGAAGGCTGAAGCGAAGATCCAGCAACAGCAACAGCAGGCGAATCAACGCGCGGAAGAGCTCCAGCACAAGGCAAATGACCTTAAGAATCAGCAAGATAAGCTTTCGGCACAACAGGAAGGCCTCGCGAAACGTCAGGCTGAACTTGAAAAAATGCATGAAGAACAGAAGAAGATGCTTGAGACGATTTCCGGCATGACGGTCACGGAAGCGAAAGAACAGCTTAAGGAAGCCGTCAAGGATGAGGCTAAGTCAGAGGCCATGATTCTCGCGAAGGAGATTATCGAAGAAGCGAAGATGTCGGCCAACCAGGATGCGAAGAAAGTCATCCTTGAGACAATCCAGAGAACGGCGGCGGAACACGCAATCGAAAACACCGTCTCGGTGTTTAACATTGAAAATGACGAGATTAAGGGTCGCATCATCGGTCGTGAAGGCCGTAACATCCGCGCACTTGAATCGCTCACGGGCGTTGAGATCATCATTGATGACAGCCCTGACGCGATACTTCTCTCCGGCTTTGACCCGATCCGCCGTGAGATAGCGCGTCTTTCACTTCAGAAACTCGTTACGGATGGCCGTATCCACCCAGCCCGTATTGAGGAAGTGGTGAAGAAAGTCGAGAAGCAGGTTGAGCAGGAGATTATCGAGACCGGTAAACGCACCGTCATTGACCTCGGCATCCATAACCTCGCTCCGGAACTCATCAGGATGATTGGTAGAATGAAATACCGTTCGTCATACGGACAGAACCTGCTCCAGCACTCAATCGAAGTGGCGCGGCTCAGCTCCACGATGGCTGCCGAACTCGGTCTCAACCCGAAGGTGGCGAAACGCGCCGGCTTGCTCCACGACATCGGCAAGGTCGCCGAGAATGAGGAAGAGCTCCCGCACGCAATCTTGGGCATGAAGGTCGCCGAGAAATACAAGGAGAAAGCCGATGTATGCAACGCCATCGGTGCTCACCACGACGAGATAGAGATGGAGTCGCTCATCGCGCCTATCGTCCAGGTCTGCGACGCCATTTCCGGCGCGCGTCCGGGTGCACGCCGCGAGGTCGTCGAGGCTTACATCCAGCGTCTGAACAAGCTCGAAGAGATGGCACTGTCATATCCGGGAGTCGTGAAGACTTACGCAATCCAGGCGGGCCGCGAACTACGCGTCATCGTCGGAGCCGACAAGGTCAGCGACCAGGAAGCCGATAGCATCGCATACGACCTCTCGCGTCAAATCCAGACCGAGATGACGTATCCGGGACAGATAAAGATCACCGTCATCAGAGAGACAAGGTCGGTGCAGTTCGCGAAATAACAATGTTTTTTTTTTCAAATATCGAAGCCCGGCTCTTGGTAGTCGGGCTTTTTGTATGTTAAAGGGTATCATTGCAAGATGGACGCATATTTTAATCGGGGGCGAATCTCTCTGTCTCCGCAAGGAAGCACCACGGAAGTGTCAAGGCACTTCACAGCGTTTTTTCATCATAGTTTTAATGTGAATTGTGCGTAAAAAATCTGTAAAAAAATTGTCGCTCGCTCGAAAAAGTTGTTATCTTTGCAAACTCGGTGAAGAAGATGTTTGCGATGATTGATATGTTGTAAATGTTTGGTTATCAAGTTTGACAGGCAAAAAGAGAATAATTGAATTGATTGCTGACAATCCGCAGACTTCGGCAAGTGAGATTTTGAAAGTGACGGAAATGGAATAGGATGAGTTATGAAAAAGAAAAAACATACATTCATTGATTTGTTCGCATAATACAAGAAAGGAAAATTCAGAATAAATTAGACCATAAAGGAAACAACAAACAATGGCTGAACAGGGTTTAAAGAATATCACCATAACGGACGCGGATTACAAGGAGTGGATTCGCGACCTGTCTGTACGGTACAGAAACAGCCAGATCAAGGCGGCGGTGAAGGTTAACCAGGAAGCTTTGATTTTCTATTGGAGCCTCGGACGTGACATCGTCAACCTTCAGGCAGAAAGCAAATGGGGCAGCAAGTTGCTCAAAAACCTTAGCGAAGACCTGAAGAAGGCGTTGCCGGATGTGGGATGCTTCTCTGAGACGAATCTTCTCTACATGAAGAACTTCTATCTCCTTTATCAGCCAATTACTCCCCAACTTGAGGAACAATTAGTTGAGTCGCGCCAAATAACTCCCCAAGTTGGGGAGCAAATAGTCGTGAACATCTTCTCAATTCCATGGGGACACCACAAACTCTTGATTGACAAGTACAAGAATCACCCTGAAAAGGCGTTGTTCTTCGTTCGCAAGACGATAGAAAACGGTTGGAGCCGTGCCATGCTACTCAACTTCATCGACACCGACCTCTACGAGCGCGACAGCAAGGCACAGAACGACTTCCAGCATACTTTGCCCGCACCTATGAGCGACCTTGCCAAGGAGATAACCAAGGATCCCTACAACTTTGCTTTTGCCGGCATCACGGGTGAACACAATGAACGTTTGCTAAAGAAAGCCCTCCTCAAGAACATCACCGAATTTCTTGTGGAACTTGGAACTGGATTTGCGTATGTGGGCAAGGAATATCGTTTGCAGATTGGTACAAAGGAAAAATTCATAGATTTGCTCTTTTTTCACATCCCACTGAATTGCTATGTGGTGATAGAAGTTAAGATTGGCGAATTTGACGCACCAGATGTTGGACAATTGGGAACGTACGTTGTGGCTTGCAACCATATTTTAAAGCAGGAATGCCATAATCCAACTATCGGACTGCTTATTTGCAAAAACAAAGACAATCTCTTGGCGCAATATGCACTTGAATCGAGCAATCAACCGATTGGCATTTCGGAGTTTGAGTTGGAAAAACTCTATCCAACCCAAGTGGAAGGTATGATACCTACCATCGAGGAAATTGAAGATAAACTTGCCGATAGGATGGAAAAAGAAAACATAAAGGAAGGATAAGTTATGAAAAAGAAAAAATATACATTCATCGATTTGTTCGCGGGGTGCGGTAAAGAAAGATGATGGTGCAAGAACAATAATTGAAAAAAAATTTCCTCCCCTAAAAACACTTGCCGAACAAGCAGTTTTTAGAGTGGCATAGGGAAAGAGTGTTTGAAAAGTAATAAAGAGGATGATGAAATATACTGTTGCTTCATTTTTTGCAGGATGCGGCGGTCTTGACCTTGGCTTTGAGCAGGTTGGATTCAATGTGGTTTGGGCTAATGAGTTCGAGCAATATTGTCGTGCAACATACATTCGTAATCATCCCAACACTAAGTTTGCTCTTGGTGATGTCTGCAAGATTGACCCTGATTCGATTCCAGATTGTGACGGTTTTATTGGTGGACCACCTTGCCAGTCATGGAGTGTGGGAGGCAAGCAAAAGGGACTTGAGGACGAACGAGGGCGATTGTTTATTAAATATATTGAACTCATTAATGTCAAGAAACCAAAGTTCTTTGTAATAGAAAATGTGAAAGGTATATTGGATGATAAGTTCAAGGAAGTGTTTGAGGATTTCGTAAATAGGCTTGACAGCGCAGGTTATGATGTTCAATGGTCATTGCTTGATGCTGTGAATTTCCGCATTCCTCAAAATCGTGAAAGGGTATTCTTTGTTGGTTTTAGGAAGGAATTGAATATAACGTTTACATTCCCTAACCCTACTTGTGATGAACCTGTCACTCTTAAAAGAGCGATTGGCGATATTACGGAAGAACCTAATTTTTACTCTGGTCGAAAAGAAGACAATGTCGTGAAGCATAACCGTCCTAACCACGATGTTTTGACATCTAAATTTGGTTCTTTTTATTATCGAGGCAATAGACGTAGGGGCTGGCAGCAACCCTCTTTTACAATAAATGCAACGGCAGATTTTGCCCCCTTACATCCATCTTCTCCCAAAATGATGTATTTCGGTCATGAGAACTGGAACTTTCAAAAAGACAAAATGAGCGAATATAGAAGATTTAGTGTCCGCGAATGTGCTAGAATACAGACGTTTCCTGACAACTTCATCTTTGAATACAACGACATAAAGGATGCATACAAGATGATAGGAAATGCCGTTCCGCCACGTCTTGGAAATGAGATAGCGAAATCCATACTGAATGCTCTTAATCGTATTGAAGTTGCTCTTTCTGTTCAAGTTCAACAAGCGAAGACATCGGATAGTACAATCCTTGTTGGTTACTATAAAGGTGATTGGCATAAACAACTCATACTACAGAATAAGTTGTATTATGTCCGTTCAGATGGTAGAAGGGGATCCATATTCAAAGAAGATTGTTCTATAATACCTAAATACTTGTTACTCCATCACAAAGAAAATGCTGGAATATATGATTTAGAGGAAGAAGAGCCGATAATAGCAGATGCTTCTTTTTTGAAAACATTAGGGTTTGAGGTATCCGGAGATATTTATCTCTGTTTCAGATTAAAGAGCACAAAACCTAAAAACGTAAAAAGTTTTGACAATAATGATGTTCATTTGAATTACAATCAGAGATGCTATTCTCCTTATTTTACAACAATTGAAAATTTATAATAAATATAAAAATATGAATGTTGATAGCGAACAAATAACTCTTGATAAAAGTCTTGTTGTGGCTCAAGATCAACCACTATCTGATAAGCAACTCCAAACATGTCTTATAGATGCTTTAGGAAAAGAAAAGTGTAGGATTCTTAAAGTTCCGTATCGTAAGTGGATTCTGGAATATATTGATGACGGGAAGATCTATCATCTTCTTGTTCGTACTTGTACATACTTGGGCAACCCTCACCCGATATTTAAGAAAAGAGTTCAGTTGCCTCTTTGGTTTAATGAATATACAAATGCCACAAATATGCAGAACTCAAATATTGATGTTCGTTACATAGGTGTCTATCATTATGGTGACGAACATCATGGTGATAATGTTATATTTGTGGATTTCAAGAAAGACACTTATCTTACAAAGAAAGGTCACAACTCATCCGCACACGTCTATACAAATGACCTGTTTCAGGCTATGACTTATGGTGTTTTTACCAAAGAAGATTATTTTGGTAATAATATTTCTGCAATTCGTAAAGATAAGTTTCGTGATTACATTACAGGTAATGTGACTGCGACGAACTCTCTATTCGATTTGTTCCGAAAATTCAATTGTGGATTCACCTTTGGACAATGGCTCAAAGCATTTGAAGTTATTAAGGAAATGCATGAGAATGAATGGCCTCAATGGAGACAAGCAGAATGGGCAGGCTGGTTCTTAGAATACAAATTCAACAAGTTTACCATTGATAATAATGTCACAAATCAGATGCGCTACGTTGGTAGTTCTCTGAAGCGTGAGGGCGATCTAGATTTTGACATTCGCTTTGATGAAGAAGATTTCTATGGCGACTTGAAGGCAAGCGATATTAAGAAAAAAGAGACTCCGGGTAATGATCAAGAGAACCTTGTTGAGTGTATTTATCAGTTCGATAAGTTTTGGTATGTTATCTATGAACACGAGACGATAAAGGATTGTGAGGCGACAAACTATGAGGCGACAAAGGCAAGAAATCGCTATATAAAGAGCGTTGATTCTTCTTATGATAAGGATGAAATGTCTTATCATGAGCGAATGAAGAATTCGGTTAAGTTCATGAAGATGTCAATCATAGAACTTAATCGCGTTAATTTCCGCGAGGCATTAACTGACTTCAATCAGGGTCATCAGCCAGATGGAAATGCGAGAAAGCCAAAATTTAATATTAACAAGAAAGTGCTGGAGAATGACAACTTTGTTGTTTTCCGTTATACCTATAATCAATAATGAACTCATTTAAATTTATAGATTTATTTTGTGGCATCGGCGGATTCCATCAGGCCATGACATCACTTGGTGGAAAATGTGTATTTGCTAGCGATATAGATGAAGATTGTCGTAAGACTTATGAAGCAAATTATGGTATTGCTCCAGCAGGTGATATTACAAAAATTGATGCAGCAGACATTCCTGCACATGATGTTCTTTGTGCAGGATTCCCATGCCAGGCATTTTCGAAAGCAGGTAAACGCCTTGGTTTTGAAGATGAAACTAAGGGTACGTTGTTTTTTGATGTATGTCGCATAATGGCATATCATAGACCAAAGTATGCTTTGCTTGAAAATGTCCGCAATTTAGCAAGTCACGATCATGGCAATACTTGGCGTGTGATTCATAACAAATTGGACGAACTTGGGTATAATTTGTTGCCGGAACCAGTTATTTTTAGCCCTCATTATGTTGGCATACCGCAACATCGTGAGCGAGTCTATATTATGTGTGTGCGTCAGGATGTCGGAAGTGTTAAACCATTTGTTTTTGATAAAAAGAAATTACCACAATGCTCTATTGAAGATGTCTTGTTGGATGATAAAGACATTCCAAATATAAAAGAATATTGCATCTCATCGGAAATGGAAAATCTTATTGATTTGTGGAATGAATTTATTAAGAAGATCAAAGTTAAAAGATTGCCAGGTTTTCCCGTGTGGTCTGATAGATTGTGTGATCTTGACCCTAATGAGAACTTGGTGCAATATCCTGCTTGGAAACAGAATTTTATTCTCAAGAATAATGAACTCTATGTGAATAATCGTGAGTTTATTGATGAATGGCTTAAGAGAGCGCGCCAGAATCCTCTTTTCTTTGGTGCCAAGGCGAAATTAGAATGGCAAGCTGGCCAGACGAAACATCCAGATATTTGGAAACAAATATTCCAATTGCGGCCCTCCGGTATTCGAGTGAAGGTTAATACTTACTTTCCCGCTCTCGTTGCAATAGTACAGACTTCAATTATTGGTTCAAAGAAACGTTTCTTGACACCTAGAGAATGTGCGAGACTTCAGAGTTTTCCAGAGGACTTTCAACCAGACATCAAACAGCAACAGGCATACAAGCAGTTTGGTAATGCAGTAAATGTTGAATGTGTAAAAATATTTGCGAAACATCTATTTAATTCCAATAATTATGGTTCCATTTAGAGAGACAGCCAACTCAAAAGAAGAACTTGTTGAATTGGCAAAAAAAGGATTTCAAGATTTTACTAATAGAATCATTTCAAAAAATGATTTTTGTATGTTTTTTGGTTTTACTCATGGTGAAGCTATTACAAAATACTATAAAGGTAATTATGGACAATTATTACTTGATGCAGGTTTTAATTCTGGTAGTGAGGCTTATTTCAGTGGCGGAATAAATGCATGGATAAATCTTAAAGCAGGGAAATACATATTTCCTCCTATTCAAAATGACGGTGGAAAAATTACAAAATTACTTAATCTCCCTCTCCAAACCATCTTCTACGGCGCGCCCGGCACAGGGAAAAGCTACAAAGTGAAGAGCGAAAAATTGGCAGGTGTGCCCGAGGAAAACATCTTCCGCACCACCTTCCATCCCGATTACGATTACGCAAGCTTTGTGGGTTGCTATAAGCCGACGAAAGAGAAAATGCCCTTGTTGGATCATGCTCAACTTTTAAATGTTTTTGGTACAATTTCTGAACCTCATAAATTGTGCAAGATTGGTTTCCAATATTGGGAATCGTTTGATACCATTAATAAAACCCAATTTTTGAAAGATTGTGGAAAGGACACCCAATCACCAGAACTTAATGATGGAATTGATTTGGGAAGAAATTATCAACAAAATAACGCAGATATCACATACTCCTTCATCCCTCAAGTCTTCACCAAAGCCTACGTCAAGGCGTGGGAAATTATTGCAAAAGATGAAAAGGTAAAGGTCAAAGTGAAAAAAGAAGATGGAACTGAGACGGAACAAGAAACACTAAAACCCGTTTACCTCGTCATTGAGGAAATCAACCGCGGCAACTGCGCCCAGATTTTCGGAGACTTGTTCCAACTGCTTGACAGAAACGAGAACGGTTATTCGGAATATCCCATAGACATTGACGAGGATTTGAAGAATTACCTGGTCAAAGAACTTGGCGCGGATAGTGAAGGCATCAAGAACGGCAAACTCTGCCTGCCTCCCAACCTCAACCTCCTCGCCACAATGAACACCTCCGACCAAAGCCTCTTCCCGATGGATTCGGCCTTCAAGAGAAGATGGGATTGGGAGTTTGTGCCTATCCGCTATTCCGCCGCCGAAGCGAAAGACGAAAAAGATAATTTCCATACGTTCGAAATTGAAATTGGAGATAAGAAATATAAATGGGTTGATTTCTTACAAAAAGTCAACACAAAGATCCTGTCCGTCACCGATTCCGAAGACAAGCAGATGGGCGAGTACTTCATCAAGAAGAGCGTTGACTATAAGACGTTCATCAACAAGGTGATGTACTACCTCTGGAGCGAAGTGGGCAAGGATTTGTATGGTTCAACAAATCCATTCTTCGTGCAAAAGACGAAAAATGAAAACGGGCAAGATGTTGAGAATCAGTTCTCTTTCAACGACCTCTTCAGGGGAAACGCAACAGAATTGTTGCAGGGCTTTATGAAGAAGCTGGAAGTGCCGGAAGTGAATATTGAGGATGAAAAGGCTGCGGCGACTGAAGCAGGAGAAGAATAATAGTTCGTTAATCCATTTAAAGATGAAAAAACCATGCCGAAAAAACAGGAAATCCAACTTTTTGAAGAGAAAAAAGTCCGCACCGTTTGGGATTCTGAAACCGAACAATGGTACTTTTGTGTGGTAGATGTTGTGGAAGCCCTCACGGATAGTGTGAACCCAAGCGATTACATTAAAAAAATGAAGAAACGTGACCCGTCCCTTGCAGAAGGGTGGGGACAAATTGTCACCCCCCTTTCCGTGCAAACCCAAGGAGGCAAACAAAGGGTTAACTGTGCTTCACCACAAGGTCTTTTCCGCCTTATCCAGTCTATACCTTCACCAAAAGCAGAACCGTTCAAAATCTGGATGGCGCAGGGGCGGCAGCGTTGCGAAAGCCGCACGAAAACAGTTGGAGAGCAAAACAGGGAAGTCCGCCATTTCGGCATCCAAGGCAAGCGATTATCTGTTGCCGACGGAGGATGAGAAAGAATAGAATGTTACTTGTATTGCTGAATAATAATTGAAAAAACGAATGTGATTATGGCAAACGATTTTTACGCAACAATGGCTATCCGCGACACTTGGAGCGTGCGCGAACTGCAACGCCAGATTGATACCAACTAAGAACAAGATGATGGAATTTTTGCGCCAACAAAACCAATAACCGCTATGATCCTCCTCTTCGAAGAATACCAATATGCAAATGCCGACAACATCGCGCTGATCAAGCAGTGCGTTGACGGGGCCTATCTCATCGAAACCGCCAACGGCGTGAAGGTGGGCTGCGTGGGCTATTTCTACTGCACGAATCCGCAAGTGAACGACGTGGTTTTCGTGCTGCCCAAGGTTTTTATCAAAGAAGACGGCACCGCTTTCGGGAAATACAAACCAGAAGAAATCATCAAACTTGATTCTTTGTCGGACAAGAGTCTTGATGACGAAAAGGAAACCGTCTTCGAACTCTCCGCCTGGCTGTATCAGGCCATCGCGCACTTCGTGGAGCGCAACCCCGGAACCGAAATCGTCAAGATGTCGAACGTGCAGGAGATTGCTTCTTCCAAAGGCGAGAAATGCGAGACCTACATAGACATCATTCTACAACTTCAGAAATTCCAGAAAGAACACCGCCACCTGTTTACTTTCATTTCCATCGTCAACCGCAGCGGCACGCACAAAATCAACTGGAACAAGACCGTGCGCAAAGTGCAGCCCTTTCTGCAAGACGGCGCACCCGTCTATATGGATTTCTACAACAAGACCAAATCCATCAATTTCGATGAGGAACTGATTGTGCTGTTCTATTCCACGCTTCGTTTCTTGCAGGAGAAAATGCGGTTCAAAACAGTGTGCGATTTGCGCTACGACCTCATTCCGGTGCGGAAAATAGAATCGATGATAGCGCAAGGACAGGGTACCCGCCGCCTGCGTGCCATCCGCAAGAAATACTTCACCGACGAACTTGTCAAGCTGTGGAATCTGCTCTATGTTTTCTTTGATAAAGCAGAGAAAATCGCTTCCGGCAAATATCACGAAGAAAAGTTGCTGGCCGTCAAATTCAACATCATTTTCGAAGATATGATCGACCAGCTCATCGGCGGAAATGAGGGGAATGATGATTTGCTGAAACTCAAGCACCAGAAAGACGGCAAGCGCCTCGACCATTTATACAAAGAACCTTCGCTCATCAACAATGGCGGTGAAATCTATTTCATCGGCGACAGCAAATACTACAAGGAAAGCACCGATTTGGGTGAAACGGCTGTTTATAAGCAGTTTACCTACGCCAAAAACATCATTCAGTATCATATTGATATTTTTAATAAAAACAAACAATATCCTGACGAACTTCAGTATCGCGATGAACTGACAGAAGGTTATAATATCACGCCCAATTTCTTTATCCGCGCAAGCGCGATTAAAAAAGACAATAGCTTGTATGGTTACACCGAAGATGGCTTGAAAAATGAATATGATGATGATGTCAAAGACAAGCAGAATAAGCTCGTCAATTATCATTTCCCCAACCGCCTTTTCGACCGCGACACATTCGTTTTGCAAACCTACAACATCAATTTCCTGTATGTTTTAGCGCATTATGTACAGGGCGCGGACAAGGGCATACAGGAACACTTCCGAAAGAAATTCAGAGAAGATTTGCTGAATCGGTTTAACTTGTTGTATGATTTTTGGATTCTCACAACGGATAAAAACAATTTGCAAGCCGCTATAGACAAACATTTCCGCAAAATCAACGGCAAGGTGTTCTGCCCGTATCCGGAACAGGAGCCGCCCTTGCTTTATTTGGCGTTGGAAAAAGAAGATGTTGCGGAAAAACGGTCTGCCGATTTCATGATGTTCCGTGCGACAAAAGCCGACGATCTCGCTCTGATTGCGGCATTGGAGGAAGATTTTGATGTGTACAAGTTGCCGAAATTGGGTGACGACCCGAAGGAAACGATGGATGAGATGAAGAGAAAACGTGTTGAAAAACATTCATACGATTTTTATCAGAATCAGTATGGTGTGCTTTCCGTCGCTGCCGAAGAGCAGTCTTTATACGAATCAAAATTCAAACTTGAGGATTTCAAGGATTCGGTTTTCCTCATCGGATGTTACAAGAACGAGGAACATTTGCAGTGGATTCAGAATAATAAGAAGTACAATGTCCGTCTCGGTGACCGCCGCGGTGCCGTGAAGGAAAACGACGAGCAAGTTGTTACAGCAAGATTTTTAATCCTTTACGATTTTGAAAATCCGTCAACATATTCTCTATATCGTTTGGAAAACCGACAATGGGTTTATAAAAAAGAGGATATGGAAAGATTGGGTTATCCTTCTCCCAAAGGCGAGAAATATCTGCTTTATGCGTTGGCGGCTCAGCTGTCGTCAAAGGAAATCAATCTCTCTGAAATCCTGGAAGCCAAACAAGTTCAGAAAGGCTCTCCGCTTGATGGCGCGCCGGTATATGTCACAGGTGCGGGTCTGTGCTGGAAATCATGATTTCATGCAAAAAAAAACCGTCAGGAATCGCTTCCTGACGGGGAAAATGAAAAAAAAATCAAAATTATTTGATGACGATTTTACTCGATTTCTCTGTCTTGCCGTTTACGACCAAGTTGTAAAAATAAACGCCGCCGCTGAGGTCGCTGACGTTCATGCTGAGCGTTCCGTTCTGACCGGCGATTTCGTTTCTCATCACTTCCTGACCCATCATGTTGTATATCACAACCATGGCTCTGCCGTTGACATTGTAGTCGAAGTTGATGATGTCGGTGGCCGGTGTCGGATATGCGCTGATGACGTTCTGGGCTGAAACTTCCTCAACATCATCAAGTGAATACTTGAAGATGACGTTGATGACGAATTTCTCATCCGGGTTGGCTGCGTCCCAGATCTCGTATGTCATGCTCTGTTCTTCGCCGGCGATTAACAAATAATCTTCTTCAGCCATGTAGTGTGCGCTGAAAAGCATTGTATCGCCGACTGCTGTCGGAATAGCTTCTGTCTCATAGACAAAGGGAGCGAGGCATTGTCCGAAGCAGATGTAGTTCATTGAGCCTTCGACAACATTGTTCTCGATTTTCTTTCCGATTAGTCTCATGTCTTCGTTTGCGACGATGTCAAACTCAATGAACATTTCGTCGCCCGGTACGCCCCACGCCGCCGAGCCGTCTCCATAGACGACATAGCTTGCGCCGTTTTCAACGACATTGCCTGTCTCTTTTTCGGTCACTGTGATGTTTTGTGCTGATGCCGCGAACATCGCAAGCACCATTGTCAATGAAAGTAATAGTTTCTTCATAAGCGTTTGAATTTAAAATTGTTAATTTATTTTCTCTTATTTTGGATTGACAGGATTGACTGTTTTTAACACAAGTTTCACGAGTTTATGACACAAGTTTCACGAGTTTTTTGTTGCTATTTGTCAATCCTGCTAATCCAGTTTTGTCAATTGTTTAATTTATTTTACGATTTTCGCTATCATCTCGTCGTCGGCGATGTTCGGCATTGTGACTTTGAGTCTCGGTTCGACCTCCATGGCGCGTCTGATGGCGAACATGGCGGGTTCGTTGCGAGCCCAGCTTCTTCTTGCGATGCCGTTGTTGACGTCCCAGTGGAGCATGCAGTGCAGGCGTCTGTCGGCTTCCGGTGTGCCGTCGAGGACCATGCCGAAGCCTCCGTTGATGACTTCGCCCCAGCCCACGCCGCCGCCGTTGTGGATGCTGACCCATGTGGCGCCGCGGAATCCGTCGCCGATGACGTTCTGTATCGCCATGTCGGCGGTGAAGCTCGAACCATCATAGATGTTCGATGTCTCACGGAACGGCGAGTCGGTGCCTGACACGTCGTGATGGTCGCGGCCCAACACCACCGGTGCGCTCAGCCTGCCGTCGGCGATGGCTTTGTTGAACTCGGCTGCTATCTTCGTGCGGCCCTCGCAGTCGGCGTAGAGGATACGCGCCTGTGAGCCGACGACCAAATGGTTGGCCTGTGCACCCTTGATCCACTGTATGTTGTCGTGCATCTGCTGCTGGATCTCCTTCGGCGACGACTTCGCGATGTCTTCGAGGACCTTGCACGCGATCTCGTCGGTGACGGCGAGGTCTTCCGGCTTGCCCGACGTGCAGACCCATCTGAACGGGCCGAAGCCGTAGTCGAAATACATCGGCCCCATGATGTCCTGGACGTATGACGGATAGCGGAACTTGCCGTCTTTCATGATGTCGGCACCGGCGCGGCTGCTCTCAAGCAGGAACGCGTTGCCGTAGTCGAAGAAGTACATGCCTTTGGCGGTGAGCTTGTTGACCGCCGCCACGTGACGGCGCAGCGACGCATAGACCGCCTCCTTGAACCTCTCCGGCTCTTCGGCCATCATGCGTTTCGACTCCTCGAATGAATATCCGACAGGGTAGTAGCCGCCCGCGAACGGGTTGTGCAACGAGGTCTGGTCGGAGCCGAGATCGACGTGTATGCCTTTCGCCGCGGCATATTCCCAGAGGTCAACGACGTTGCCCTGGTATGCGAACGAGCGTGCGATCTTCTTCTCGATGGCTTCGTTCACCTTCACGAACAGCTCGTCTAAGTTCTCGTGAATCTCATCGACCCAGCCTTGGTTGTAACGTTTCAAAGCCGCCGACGGGTTGATCTCCGCCGTGATGGAGACGACACCGGCTATGTTGCCGGCCTTGGGCTGTGCGCCCGACATGCCGCCGAGGCCCGCCGTGATGAACAGCTTGCCCGCCGGCGTGCCGCCCTGCTTGCGCGAGGCGTTCAGCACCGTGATCGTGGTGCCGTGGACGATGCCCTGCGGCCCGATGTACATATACGAGCCTGCCGTCATCTGTCCGTATTGCGTCACGCCGAGTGCGTTGAAACGCTCCCAGTCGTCTGGTTTTGAATAGTTTGGGATCATCATGCCGTTTGTCACGATGACGCGCGGAGCTTCCTTGTGCGACGGGAACAGCCCCATCGGGTGGCCTGAATACATGACGAGGGTCTGCTCGTCGGTCATGTTGGCGAGGTACTGCATCACGAGACGGTATTGCGCCCAGTTCTGGAAGATGGCGCCGTTGCCGCCGTAGATGATGAGCTCGTGCGGATGCTGCGCCACCGCCGGGTCTAAGTTATTCTGAATCATCAGCATGATGGCTGCGGCCTGACGGCATTTCGCCGGATATTCGTCGATCGGACGGGCGTACATCGCGTAGGAAGGACGGAAACGGTACATGTAGATGCGGCCATATTTCTCCAATTCCTCGTAGAACTCCGGCGCGAGCTGCGCGTGAAGCCTCTCCGGGAAATAACGGAGCGCGTTCTTCAACGCCAACTTCTTCTGTTCCTTCGTCAAAATGTCTTTGCGTTTCGGCGCATGATTGATATTCTTGTCGTATTCCTTCACTTCAGGCAACTGTTCAGGAATGCCTGCAAGTATCTCTTTTTGAAAATCATTCATTTGCATATACTTTGTGATATTTTTTCAAATTTTTTTGACCTGCAAAGTTAATAATTTTCTAATTTTGCAGCCTTATTTATTTTAAAATGAAGAAAAATTTTTTCAAACTCGCTTTGGCTTTGTTGATAGCCATGTTTTCATTGGGGAAATCAAACGCCCAATCATTTGTCAATGAATTATATGCAAATAAAATCGGAAAGAATTTCATTGAATTGAAGACCGGGAAATCCGATGTCCAACTTGATGTTTTTCATGTCGAGAACGGCTCGGACGGCAATCCGGCGTTGTACATCTTCAACGTGGAAGGCGGCGGCTTCGTCATCGTCTCGGCTTCCAAGAACCTGAATCCCATCATGGCTTATTCGGATAAAAATTCATACGAGGGCGAGATTCCGGAGACGGCGAGATATTTCATCGACAACTACCGTCGGAATGTGGAATATTATAATAAGGTGAACCGTGCGGCTGACGACGATGTGGCTGTGATGTGGAAGTCGTTGGAAGACAAGGTGTTGCCTGCTGCTAAAAACGTCAATGTCGTCGATCCTCTCATCCAGACGAGATGGAATCAGGACTGCTATTACAACGAGCTTGCGCCTTCGACGGGCGGCGGCTGGTGGGGCGGCGGCCCGTGCGGGCACTGCTATGCGGGCTGCGTGGCATGCGCGATGTCGCAGGTTATGAAATTCTGGAACCACCCCGCACAGGGCAGGGGCTCGCACTCGTATGTCCACCACGAATACGGCACGCAGTCGGCGAACTTCGGCGCCACCACCTACGACTGGGACAACATGCCCAACGAGATATGGAACGACAACATCGCCATCGCGACGTTGATGTATCACTGCGGCGTGAGCGTCAACATGGACTTCGGCCCTGACGGCAGCGGGGCGCAGTCGCACGACGTAGAGACAGCAATGCGTAAATATTTCGGATATTGCTCTGCGACATACAAGGAACGTTCACAATACACTGAGGACGAATGGATCGCGATGCTGAAGGGCGACCTCGACAAAGGTCACCCGATGTATTTCTCCGGCTCGGGAGAACCTGGCGGGCACGCCATAGTGTGCGACGGCTACGACGACCGCGACTACTTCAGCTTCAACCTCGGATGGAGCGGCTCCGGAAACGGCTTCTACGACATCAACGACGTGGCGGGCTTCAACCAGAACGAGGCTGTCGTGATGAACATCGTCCCGTTGGCAATCAACTCCGACGCCAACGGCATCATCTACGTCTCCGCCGACGGCACCGGCGACGGTTCTTCGTGGACGAACGCCACGAAACACCTCGAGTTCGCGTCGTCTGTCGCCACCGAAGTCTCAAACCAGATCTGGGTGAAAGCCGGCACGTACTACGGCGACCTGGAGAACAACAACGGCGCGTTCACCATCTATGACAACAACAGGATCTACGGCGGTTTCACCGGCGACGAGCCGGCCGACTTCGACCTCGACGACCGTGACCTCGAAGCTAACCCCACCATCCTCGACGGCATGAACCAACGCCGCGTCGTGTTCCAGTCGGACCACTTCCAGAACGCCGCCTATTCCATCTGGGACGGCTTCACTATCCAGAACGGAAACAGCGGCGCCGGCGCGGGAGCGTATCTCTGCTCCAACAGCCGCTTCGTGAACTGCAAGTTCCAGAATAACAACGCTACAGGCTTCGGCGGCGGCGTCTATGTCATCTCGGCTTATTATGAAAACGCTTCGGTAAAATTCGAGAACTGCACTTTTGAAAACAACCACGGCTCCATGGGCGGCGGCATCTGCGACATGCTCGGCATCACCCTGCTCAACTGCGACTTCCGCAACAACTCGGCGAACACCAAAGGCGGCGCATATTATGTCTATACAAACAAGCAACCGAAAATCACAAACTGTATCTTCGCGAAGAACTCCGCCAAGGAAGCCGGCGCGATCTACAACCGCGGCAAGTTTACCATGATAAACTGCGACATCGTTGACAATGAAGCCGTTGAGACATGCGGCGGTCTGCATAACGACAACCATTACAGCAAGATTTACAACAGCATTTTCTGGGGAAACAAGGCCAACGGCGTTTACAACCAAATCGACGGCGACTCCAAATTCAACTATTGCGCCGTGCAGGGCGGCCTCGACGGCGAACACATGATTACAATAGACAATCCGTGTTTCACCGATGCCGAAAACGGCGACTACAGCCTCATGGCAAACTCACCTTTGATTAATAGAGGCGACAAGTCTGTCACTGGCGTGGCTGGCCCGGATATCCTTGGAAACCAACGCATCATCGGGCCGCAGATCGACCTCGGAGCCATCGAATATCAAGGCACTGCCGACGTTGAGGAACTTGCAGGAAATCAAATCGTGATATTCCCAAACCCTGCCGGTGATGTGATTAACATCGAACTTGGCGATGCGACGTCGGACGTGGAGATATTCAACTGTCTTGGTCAGGTGATTAAACGCCTTGCCGGAATGACCGGCACCGTGCAGGTGAATGTCGCCGGCCTCGACGCAGGAGTGTATCTCGTCAGCGTCGGCAATAGGTTTGAGAAGGTGATTAAGAGATGAGAGTTTAGAGCTTAGAGTTTAGAGTTTAGAGATGAGAGATTAGAGAGAAAAACTTTTTAACCCAAAACCAAAACTGCTGGCGCACCACCGAAGACTATTCGTGAAAATTCGTGGTGAAGAACTTCCATGAAAAGTGTATAAAAATATTACATAAAATATTTTTTTGCGTCCGTGCCGTTGAAGTGGAAAAGTTCCTATCTTTGCGCCGTCGTTTCCTTTTTGGATTTCGTTCAACGGACTTCGCGAAATTCAGAACGGCGGCGTGGAAAGAGAAAAAAACAGAAGTCCCCTTGAAAATTCAAAATCACACAAAAAGATGAAAAGACGAATCAGATTATTCACCACGGTGATGGTGTGCATGGCGATGGCACTGTGCGTGTCGTGCAAGAAGGACGACAACAACAATCCGGGCGGCGGCGGGACGCAGACCGTCGCGACAGTGACGACAAACAATGTCACCGACATCATCCAGACCACTGCCACCTGTGGCGGCGAGGTGACATCTGACGGCGGCGCGGCGGTTACTGCCCGCGGCGTGTGCTGGAGCACGTCGCAGAACCCGACGGTCTCCGACTCGCACACCACCGACGGCAGCGGGACCGGCAGTTTCACGAGCAACATCACAGGACTGACGGAAAATACGACATATTACGTTCGTGCATACGCCACCAACAGCGAAGGGACGAGCTACGGCGAGCAGAAGAGCTTCACCACGCTGAGCGGTGGCGGTGGCGACCACGATTATGTTGACCTCGGTCTCCCGAGCGGCCTCTTATGGGCGACGTGCAACGTCGGCGCGAGTAAGCCCGAAGAATACGGTGACTACTACGCTTGGGGCGAGGTTCTGCCGTACTACGCCGACGGCCACAGCCAGGACAATCCGTGCAGCACTTGGAGAAGCATGACGACAGGTGCCGGGAACACAGTCCTCACATCTGGCTACGCGTGGCAGTCGTACTCCCAAGGCGGTACGAGCAGTTTTGCCGAATGGACGCAAAAGCCGTACGGCAGTGACAATATCCTCGCTTCAACTCGCGATGCCGCGACCGCTAACTGGGGCGGCGGCTGGCGGATGCCTACGGCGGGAGAGTGGCAGGAGCTGTACGACAACACGGATTGCACATGGACTACAGAGAATGGTGTGGCTGGCCGTAAATTCACGAGCAAAACAGACAGCAGCAAATACATCTTCCTTCCGGCTGCCGGCTACCGCGATGGCACGAGCCTCAAATATGCGGGTTCCCTCAGCTACTACTGGTCGAGTTCGCTCGACATTGGCAGCCCGGACAACGCGTACTTCATGAGCTTCTATTCCGGCTCTGTCTATCCGCAGAACTACGACGATCGGTACTACGGGTTCACAGTGCGCCCGGTGCGGTAACTCTTAGAACTTAACCTGCCTTGTCCTTAAGCGGGGCAATCTGAAGAAAAGAGAAAGCCTCACGAAAAAGTGGGGCTTTCTCTTTTAGTCTTTAGTTTTTAGTTTTTGGTTTTTAGTCTTTAGTGTTGAGAGTGGAGTTGGCTGGCGCATTTTGCCGGACATATGTCGGCTTCGCCTCCATGTACCCGGTTATTGAGATAGTGCCTTACAGGCACCGCCGGGCTTGCGGGCTGTTCGCAGGGCAGTACCTCAATAACCGGGTACGCGGCACGCGTGCCCGGCATCTGCCCTGCAGATCAAAAAACTCCTCTTTCCTCTTTCCTCTCTCCTCTCTCCTCTTTTAACTTTTAACTCTCCTCTTTTAACACTTTATAAACTTTCAAACTTTTTTACTATCTTTGCACCCGAAAAAAATAATACCGTTATGAAGTACCCCATCGGAACCCAGACATTCAGCACCATCATCGAAGAAGGCATGGTGTATGTGGATAAGACAGACCTCGTTTATGACCTCGCGCAGAAACATGTATGCTTCCTGTGCCGTCCGCGCAGGTTCGGGAAATCGCTGTTAATATCAACATTGGAAAGCTATTTCAAAGGAAAGAAAGAGCTTTTCAAAGGCTTGGAAATTGATGAATTGGAGAAAGACTGGACGCAATATCCGGTGTTCAGGATAGATTTCGCACAAGGCGGCTTTGAGGATACAGAAGGCCTGAAGGAGACGATTTCATCTTATCTGAACAGTTGGGAGGAACTTTACGGGATTGAGAACAGATACGAAAAGCCAGGTCTCCGTTTCGCAAAAATACTCGGCGAAGCACACCGTCAGACCGGCCATAAGTGCGTCGTCCTCATCGACGAGTACGACAAGCCTCTGTTAGACGTGCTGATGGAGCCGATGGAAGCCGAGAACCGCGCTGTGCTGAAGGAGTTCTACGGCACGTTCAAGGTCGCCGACGAACACCTGCGTTTCGTGCTGCTCACAGGTGTCACCAAGTTCTCGCAGGTGAGCGTTTTCAGCGGCTTCAACCAGCCGGAGGACATCAGCATGAAGAGCGAGTTCGACGCGCTGTGCGGCATCACGAAAGACGAACTCGTGAGCTATTTCGACGGGGAGATTGCGGCGATGGCCGAGAAAAAGAATTGCTCAAAGGAGGAGATGTACATTCGCCTCAAAAAACAATACGACGGCTACCATTTCTCCGAGGGTATGACAGACATCTTCAACCCGTTCAGTGTACTCAATGCATTGAATGACAAAAAATTAGACGAATACTGGTTTGCGACGGCAACGCCGACATACCTTGTAAGACTCATCGACCGCGGCAAGACGAACATCAAGGAGATAGTGAGCCGACAGTATGACAAAAGCTATTTCATGGACTACAAGGCCGACACCGAAGACCCTTTAGCGATGATTTACCAGAGCGGGTATCTGACCATCAAAGGCTATGATGAAACGAGGGATCAATACAAGCTCGACTTTCCGAACAACGAGGTGCGGAAGGGCTTCGTCGCGCTTCTCGCAAACGATTACTGCGGTCGCAGGAGCGACACGAAAAACCTTGTCTTGGACATCAACGACATGCTCCGGCAGTGCCGCCTCGACGACATGCGCGACGCTCTGACAGGCTTCTTCGCCTCAATTCCTTACGACGCCAACTACCAGGAACGCGTCTGGAGCTACGAGAGCCACTATCATTACACATTCTATCTGATATTCAGGCTGCTGTCGTGTTACACTACTTTTACAGAGAAAGAAAATTCCCGCGGCAGAGCCGACATGATTGTTGAAACCACCGATTACGTCTATATCTTCGAGTTCAAGCTTGACGGAACCGCCGAGGAAGCCCTAAAACAGATTGAAGACAAAGGCTACGCCGAGCCTTACGCCGTCGACAAACGGAAACTTTTCCGCATCGGAGTAGCGTTTTCGAGCGAGAAAAAGAATATCGTTGAGTGGGAGGTGGTTCTTTAGTTAAAAGAGTAGAGAGTAGAGTTAAGAGAGGCTGGCACACGAGGTTTTTCTTCCTTGTGCGTCAGTTTCCGTTCTTTCGCATTGATTTGCAATGCCTTCGTCATTCTTTACCACCCCTTCGGCTTGGAAATCATGTTCCTCAATCCGAGCAGTGTGGTGAACAGTACGAAGAAGATGTCATAAAACGGTACGAAAACAAGTCCGAGTTTCTTTTCGCCGAGTTGCTTCGCGGAAAGGAAATACATCGTGAACATGCTGCCGTAATGCAGGACCGCAAACGTGGCGATGACTACGTAGTAATAGAAGTTACCTGTCGCGATGTCGAAGGCGTGAGGCAGACAGAACAAGGCAATCAGTGAACCGTAATAGAAAAGACGGCTCGCCAGAAGTGTTCCTAATATTCTGTTTGTCAGCGGTTTGTACATGTTTGCGGTGGAGTAGTGGCGGCGTTTCTGGCGGACCCAGTTGCCAAAAGAATGTTTCGGTTCCGATTCGATTCTGCTGTTCGGATCGATGAAGATGCGGGTGTTTCTCTTGTTCGCCACCTGACTGATGAAGATGTCGTCATCGCCCGACGGAATGTTGTAATGTGAGGTGAATCCTTTGTTTTTGTAAAAAGTCTCGCGGCGGTATGAGAGGTTCCGTCCGACACCCATGTACGGCATCTTCGCCAACGCCATCGAGATATACTGCATCGCAGTGTAAAGTGTGTCGAAACGTATCAGTTTGTTCAACAGGCCTTTACGTCTGATATACGGCCCGTATCCGAGGACCACCTCCGTGCCGTTGCGGTACGCACCGACCATGTTGCGGATCCATTTGTCGTCGTTCGGCATGCAGTCGGCGTCGGTGAGGAGCAGCAGGTTGTTCTTCGCCGACTTGATGCCTACGCTGAGCGGGAATTTTTTCCCGTGGAAGAAATTCAGGCTCTGTGTCAGCGACACGATGTTCACTTCGGGATGCTGTATCGCAAGCTCCTTGAGATATTCCGTCGTCTCGTCAACGGAACAGTCGTTCACTATAACCAATTCGAAATCAGGATAATCCTGCGAAAGTATTTTGGGCACCAAGTCAACGAGATACTCGTAGGCGTCGCGGGCGCAGACGATGACGGAGACGGGCTCGTAAGTGGCCACACCCCTGCTTTCGTATTTGTTTCTCTTGAAAAACGCAAGTCGGCTGAAAAGCCCCCAGATGTACGCCATCTGAATCGCCCATGATAATAAAAAAACTCCTAAAATAATGATGCTCAATATATTGTCGCTTAAAATCATATTTGTTGAAAGTTTGAAAATCAAGTTGCAAAGATAGTGTTTTTTTGGTTTCAGGGGTTCAAAAGATTCAAAAGTTTCAGGGGTTTCAGGGGTTTCAGGGGTTTCAAGGGTTTCAAGGGTTTCAGTGGTTTCAGGATGAAACATTGAAACATTGAAACTTTGAAACATTGAAACTTTGAAACATTGAAACTTTGAAACTATGAAACATTGAAACCATTAAAAACTTTTTTCCTTTCCCCACTTTCCATTCAAAAACTTTCTTACCTTTGCACAAAATTTTTCGATGAAGTACGAATTAGTAAAAAACGATACGAAAAGCAATGCGCGAGCCGGCATCCTGACCACCGACCACGGCGAAATCGAGACCCCGATTTTCATGCCTGTCGGGACGGTGGGAAGTGTTAAAGCCACGCATATCAGGGACTTGGAAGACGAGATCAAGGCGCAGATTATTCTTGGGAACACCTATCATCTGTATCTTCGTCCCGGTCTTGACGTGCTTCACGAATGCGGCGGCCTGCATCAGTTCAACGGCTGGCATCACCCGATACTCACCGACAGCGGCGGATTTCAGGTCTTCTCTCTGACGGACATCCGTAAGATGAAAGAGGAAGGCGTGGAGTTCCGCTCTCACATCGACGGCTCGAAGCATCTTTTCACGCCGGAGCGTGTGATGGACATCGAGCGCACCATCGGCGCCGACATCATGATGGCCTTCGATGAATGCGCACCCGGCACCTCCGAATACAAATACGCGAAGGAGGCGATGGGACGCACGCACCGCTGGCTCGACAGATGCCTGAAACGTTTCAACGAGACGGAACCGCAATACGTTTATCATCAGTCGCTTTTCCCGATTGTCCAAGGATGCACCTTCAGGGACCTGCGCGAACAGTCGGCGGAGTTCATCGCCTCGAAGAACGCTGACGGCAACGCCATCGGCGGCCTCGCCGTCGGGGAACCGACAGAGGTGATGTACGAGATGATTGAAGTGGTGAATGCCATTTTGCCTAAAGACAAACCACGTTACCTCATGGGCGTCGGCACACCCGCCAACATCATCGAGGCGATCTCGCGGGGAGTGGACATGTTCGACTGCGTCATGCCTACCCGCAACGGACGCAACGGGATGCTCTTCACATCCGAAGGCATCATAAACATCAAGAATGAACGCTGGAAATACGACTTCTCACCACTCGACGGAAACGGCACGACTTACGTTGACCGCCATTATTCAAAGGCATATCTGAGACATCTCATCATCTCAAAGGAGATACTCGGCCCGATGATCGCCACAGTGCACAACCTCGGCTTCTATCTATGGATCGCCAAGACAGCAAGGAAACATATCATCGAAGGCGACTTCACCGAATGGCGCGACATGATCCTGCCGAAGGTGACAAACAGGATTTCTTGACCTGAATTAGACTATTAAAGATAACGGAAATAAACGAATACAATGACGAAACTTGACTGGTATATCTTCAAAAAATACATTGGCACATTCTTCTTTGCCATCAGTCTGCTCATTGTAGTCGTGATAGTGTTCGACGTGGCGGAGAATGTCGGCGATTTCATCACCAACCACGCCACCTTGAAAGAGGTCGTGTTTGACTTCTACCTGCCGTTCATACCTTATTTCATCAACCTGTTCATATTTCTTTTCACATTCATTTCCGTCATCTTCTTCACTTCAAAGATGGCCGGACATACCGAGATCATCGCCATCTTGAGCAGCGGCGTGAGTTTCTGGCGGCTGCTGAAACCTTACATGGTGGCGGCTCTGCTGCTCGCGGTGACATCGTTCTATCTCGGCAACTTCCTCATTCCGAGGACAGACAAGATCAGAAGAGAATTCAAGAACAAATACATCACGGTGCTCGCCCGCAGCGCAGGGGTGAACATCCATGCGCAGATAAGCCCCGACACATACGTCTATGTCGCCAATTACGATGTGAAACGCCATACCGGGTACAAGTTCACCATGGAGAAGTTTGACAAACATTCCCTTACGTATAAAATCATGGCCGACAGGATCAAGTACGACACCGTGAACGGCAACTGGAACATCGCGAATTACGTGGAGCATTTCATCGAGCCTGAGGAATATCTCGTGAGAGGCAAGTCGAAAGACACCACGATTATGCTGCGGCCCACCGACCTGTACAACGTCTTTGAGGATTTCGAGGAGATGAATCTCATAGAACTGAAAGACTATATCAACTACCAGAAGATGAAAGGCGCGGACAACGTCCTGACGTATGAGATTGAGATGCACAAACGTCTGGCGTCGCCGGCGGCCATCATCATCCTGACTGTCATCGGGATGGCGGTGTCGTGCCGCAAGACGCGAGGCGGGATGGGACTCAGCCTCGGCATCGGAATCACGATCACCTTCGCTTACATCATCTTCATCGAGTTCTCAAGAGTCTTCGCGATGTCGGGAGGCATGTCGCCCGCCCTCGCCGGATGGCTGCCTAACATCATCTTCTCGATATTCGGAATTTATTTTGTAATAAAAGCACCTAAATAATTAAATATCATGCATATAGCTATAGCTGGAAATATCGGTTCAGGAAAGACCACACTGACACGCCTGCTGGCGAAACATTTTGGATGGAAACCACATTTCGAGGAGGTTGACAACAACCCGTATCTCGAAAGCTTCTATGACGACATGCAACGCTGGTCGTTCAACCTTCAGGTCTATTTCCTCAACAGCAGACTGCGGCAGGTCCTCGACATCAGACAGAGCGGACAGAACATCATTCAGGACAGGACGATTTATGAGGATGCGTACATCTTCGCGGCGAACCTCTACGACATGGGACTCATGGAGACCCGCGACTACGAGAATTACCAGTCGCTTTTCGAACTGATGACGTCGTTCATCCAGGCCCCAGACCTCCTTATATATTTGAGGGCGAGCGTCCCGACACTCGTCAGACAGATTCAGAAACGTAACCGCGACTACGAACAGTCAATCCGACTCGACTACCTCAAGGCGTTGAACAAACGTTACGAAAGCTGGATCTCGACTTACAACAAAGGCAAGCTTCTCATCATCGAGAGTGACAATATCGAACTCGAGAATCCGGAGGATTTAAGTGTGATTATTGATAATATCAACGCTTCGTTGAACGGATTATTCTGATTATGAATATTTTAGGAATCATACCAGCACGTTACGGCTCCACTCGTTTTGAAGGCAAACCTCTCGCTCTCATCAATGGCAAGATGATGATTCAGCGGGTTTACGAGCAGTCGAAAAAGGCCGACCGGCTGTCGGATGTCGCCGTCGCCACCGATGACCAACGAATCTTCGACGCCGTGACCGCATTCGGCGGCAAGGCCGTCATGACATCATCGAGCCATAAAAGCGGGACGGACAGATGCCGCGAAGTCATCGAGAAAATCGGCTCCGGCTTCGACGCCGTGATTAATATCCAAGGCGATGAACCTTATATCAATCCGCTGCAAATCAATCAGATAGCCGAGTTGATTTCAGATGAGGACACGCAAATCGCATCACTTTGCAAACCGATTCACGACCTTGACGAACTGTTGAGCCACAACGCTGTGAAAGTGGTCATCGACAAAAACGGCAAGGCGTTGTATTTCAGCAGATATACCATCCCTTTCCAAAGAAACGAAAACGACACAAGCAAATGGATGGATTTGAGGACATATTACAGACATGTCGGGATCTATGCATATAAGTCGTTGGTTCTCAAAGAGATCTCCGCACTTCCGCAGTCAGGGTTGGAATTGTCGGAGTCGTTGGAACAGCTGCGCTGGCTCGAAAACGGATACTCCGTGAGGATGGGTGTCACCGAATTTGAGAGCTATTCGGTTGACGTCCCTGACGACATCAGGAAAATAGAGTCGGTTTTTAAAAATTGTTGATAAATTAATTTTTTTGATGTCGCCTGATATTTCAGAAATGTGTAATTTTGCGGCGATTAAAAAATAATGCATCTAAACTTTACGTAACGATGAACACTTTGATAATTAAATGTTTAGCCGAACTTATGCATGATCACGAATGCGTGATTATACCTGAATTCGGTGCTTTCATCTCCAAGGACCGTCCGGCGCGTCTCGACTATGCCGTGCATCGCCTCACGCCTCCGTCAAAGGAATTTGTGTTTAACGCGCAGCTCGTTTCCGATGACGATGTCTTTGCAAATTATCTCAGTGAGAAACAGCATGTTACGTATCAGAAAGCCGCTTCGCAGCTGCATGATTTCGCGATGCAGTGCCTCGCAAAACTTGAAGTTGACAAGGAACTGAATCTTGAAGGAATAGGAACACTCTATTATATTAACAGTCAAGATGTTACATTTGTGGCGGATGCAAACGTCAATTTCAACGGCGACGCGTTCGGGTTAGAGATCTTCACCGTCCAGCCTATTTACAGAAGCGAGACATATCGGCAGTTGCAGACAGATATCGAAGAGAAGCAGAAAGCGAAAAACACCCCGATGACGGTTGTCGGTGAAGTCGAAGAAACGGCACCTCACAAGATTACGCGTTCAAACTACAAATGGTATCGTGCGGCTGCTTATTCGACGCTCGTGGCGACGGCGTTGGTGCTTCTCGGATGGGGCGCCGACAAGAATGGCTCCAAGTTGGCGTCGTGGAACCCACTGTTCTATTCCTCACCTAATGAGTTTGTAGTCAAACATTTAAGTGAGAAATTCAATGCCCGCGAGACTTTTATCGTTGACGGACTCAACTCCGTTGATGTCAAAATTCCCGTCTTTGAATTCAATCCCGAAATCACATTGAGGAAGTTTGAAGTCGAAAAACCGAAAACCGTCGGAAATGAAAAATATTACAGCATAATCGGGGCTTCGTTGAATAATGTGGAAGACGCCGAGAGATGCGCTGAAAAATTCAGGAGGTCGGGTTTTGAGAACGCACAGGTTTTGCCGGAGAAGAACGGCAAATATCGTGTTGAATATGAAGCTGTTGCCGGAAAAGAAGCCGCGATAGAACGTCTTGAAGTAATAAGGAATACAGTAAACGAGTCAGCTTGGCTCCTGATAAAAAAATAAGAACGTGGGAAAGAAAAACAAACTCGAACGCTTCGCCGAATGCAAGACATTTTCGAATCTTTTTGAATACTCTTTTGAACGAATCCGTGACGAGAAATTCCCCATGAAAGGGAAATGGCATGAGTTCTTCGGGAACGACAACCCGATAATCCTTGAACTCGGCTGCGGGAAAGGTGAATACACCGTCGGCCTTGCCAAGGTTCATCCTGAAAACAACTACATCGGCGTTGACATCAAAGGCGCCAGGATGTGGGTCGGAATAAAACAAGGAATCGAGGAAGGACTGAAAAACGTCGCCTTCGTACGCACCCGCATCGAACTGATTGAGAATTTCTTCGACAAGGACGAAATCTCCGAGATATGGATCACTTTCCCTGACCCTCAGATACTTAAGGCCCGCAAACGTCTCACCGCGATGCCGTATGTAGAGAGATACCGCACGTTTCTGAAACACGACGGCTACGTGAATCTCAAGACCGACAGCGATATTCTCTATGAGTTCACTTGCGACCTCATCAAGGAAAACGGTTTCCCTTTGGCTTACAATTCCAACGACTTATACGCCAACGACGATGATTTGGAGGTGAAGTCCATTCGTACTTACTACGAAGGCATCTGGCTGAAGCAGGGGCTGACAATCAAATACTTGAAGTATCAGATTAACAAGCAATAACAATTCTAATTTTTATCAACTAATCGTTTCCGACTTCTTTGAGCATCGGGACGAACTTGCATTCTCCGAACTCTTCTCTTTTCAGGGTCCCGTCTTCTAATTTGGTGAGGCGTAGCATACGCTGTTTCATGGCGTCGGTCTCGTCGTTGAGCGGGATGACCATGATGCCGCCGGTTTTCAGTTGGTCAACGAGGTTTTGAGGGATTTCCGGCGCCGCCGCCGTGATTATCACGCGGTCGAAAGGCGCGAACGTCGGAAGCCCTTTGTTGCCGTCGCCGAGAAATGTTTTTATGTGATAATGCAGCTCCGCCAACAGCGGTTTTGTCTTGTTATAAAGGTTGCGTTGCCGTTCGATGGTGAACACTTTCGCGCCCATCTGCGCTAAAACGCACGCCTGATAACCGGAACCGGTGCCAATCTCCAGCACCTTCATGCCTTTCGTCACCATCAGAAGCTGGCTCTGCATCGCCACAGTGAAAGGCTGTGAGATGGTCTGCCCCGAACCAATCGGGAACGGCCTGTCCTGATACGCGAACTCGACAAACGACGATTCAAGGAAAACATGACGCGGCACCTCACCGATGGCATTTAATACATTGACATCGCTAATGCCTTTATCCTTAAGCACTTGCACCAAATTCTGGCGCATCCCCCTGTGACGATAATTATCTTCCTGCATGTTTAAATTTTATGTTGCGAAAATACAAAAAATTCCTAAATTTGCAAAAATTTTGAACATGTTAAAAATAGGGGTTTTGGGCGCAGGTCATCTTGGAAAAATCCACATCAACTGCCTCAAGCAAATTGAAAAATACCAACTCGTCGGATTCTACGACCAAGATTCTAACACGGCAACTAAAGTGGCTGCCGATATGGGTGTGAAAAATTATGATTCTATCGATGAACTTATTGATAATGTTGACGTTGTGGACATTGTGACACCGACAATCGCACACTTCGCCTGCGCTTCAAAAGCCATCGCGAAGGGCAAGAATGTCTTCATAGAGAAACCAATTGTTGCGACAGTTGATGAAGCCAACAAACTCGTCAAATTCGCTAAAGATGCGAACGTCAAGGTTCAAGTCGGCCATGTCGAGCGTTTCAATCCGGCTTTCATCGCCGCGGAGCCATATATCAACGACCCGTTATTCATTGAGGCTCATCGACTTGCGATGTTCAACCCGCGTGGATGCGATGTCCCGGTTGTCCTCGACCTCACTGTCCATGACATCGATATCCTTCTCACGATTGTCAAGTCGAAGATAAAGTCAATTGGTGCAAGCGGCGTCTCGATCGTAAGTCCCACGCCTGACATCACGACGGCGAGAATCGAATTTGAAAACGGAGCCGTGGCGAATCTCACGACAAGCCGTATTTCGTTGAAAAACATGAGAAAGTTTCGCATCTTCCAGAAAGACGCTTATATCACAATGGATTTCCTGGAGAAGAAAGCCGATGTCGTCAAGATTGAAGACGTGAACGGGATCCCGGGACCATTCGACATGACGATTGACCTTCCAAACGGAATAAGCAAGAAAATTTCCATTGAAGAATTGGAAATCAATCAGATAAACGCAATCAAGACCGAACTTGAACGTTTCCACGACGCCATCGTGAACGACACCGTGCCGCCTGTCACAATAGAAGACGGAGTAGAAGTCCTGAAGACTGCCTATATGATCCTCGATGAAATCAACAGGCATCAGGAATTGCTTCAAAAACATTTAAGTTAAGCAATAAATTTCACTATTGCACGTTAGCAATGTCAAAAGTGTTATAATCTTTTTGAAAATGAAGAAATTACATGGTTTGTTCCTAATCGGAATAGTTGTCGTATCGTTCATGTCTTGTACGAAATTCAAGGGAAATCAGGAGATTCCCGCATACATGTGCATTAAGTCATGGGATTTTGCGACCGATTACACCCGTGAAGGCGCGGCGACAGAAGCTATCACCGATGCATGGATTTATGTTGACGGCAACGTCCACGGCTGTTATGAGATCCGTCCGAAAGTTTCTGTAAAGGAAAATCCAGTAACTCACCAAATTGATACGATAATTGATGAATCAGTCACATTTCCGATTTTAAGCAAAGGGAAACACGATGTGATTTTATATCCGGGTGTGAAACTTAACGGGATAGCTTCCACGAGAATCCAATATCCATTCTATAAACCATTCAAAATCAATGATTACGAATTTGTTCCCGGGAAAATTGACACTATTGTCCCGTCAACGGAATATTATAACATTGATGAAGGGTTTATGCATTTCAAGCTGATGGAGGATTTTGAAAGCCCGCAGCTGAAGTTTATCAAGACGAACAACAGTGATACGACAATCGTCAAGGCGAGCCGACTCACCGACCCGAACGCATGGACCGGCGATTTGGCACATTCGGTCTATTCCGGTCATGTCTGGCTCGGCGATTCAACCAAATATTTCTGCATCGCAACCGACCCGATATATGGGCTGCCGAATCAAGGTGATTACATCTTGCTTGAGATTGATTATAAATGCGATGTGGAGTTTGAAATCGGACTTTTTGCGAAAACAAAGAACGGAATTGAGACGTTCGAGCTTATTTATCTCAGGCCTACGAGCGAATGGAAAAAGACGTATGTCAACATCGGCCCGACCGTCACAAACAACCAAAGCGCGTCATATTTCAAGCTGTTCTTGGCCGGTTCCATCCTGGATGGCGAGACGGCGGACTTTTATTTCGACAACATAAAGCTGATTTATCGTGATTAAAAAGATAAATAAGAAAAAACAGACATTCAAATATGTGATGTGGGACTGGATCGCGTCGGTCTTGACGTGGTTCCTGTTTTTCTGCTATCGCAAAAGCACTGAATTGCCTGATTTCTTGGACAGGTTTGATGTGGTTTATGACGACCTTAATTTTTGGATCGGCATCATTTTCATCCCGATAGGATGGGTGTTTCTTTATCTGCTTGCCGGTTCATATCGAAAAGTCTATTTCAAATCACGTGTCAGCGAACTCGGCGAGACCTTGCTGGTGACGCTTGTTGGCACCGTGATACTTTTCTTCGCCACAATCCTTAACGACACAATTGTCACTTACAAGACGTATTACTCGTCGTTCATGGTGCTTTATTTCCTGCAGTTTTTCATAAGCTATTGCGGAAGATTGACAATAACCACTGTTACGGCAAGGCAGATTCACAATAAGAAAATCGGTTACAACACGTTGATTATCGGCAGCAATGGCAATGCGTGTGATATTTATAAAGAGATTGAAAATCAAGAACTTCCATCAGGAAGTGTCATCGTTGGCTTCGTGAATGTCTATGACAAGAGCATTTATAAACTTGAGAAATACGTTCCGCGTCTCGGTTATTACAAAGACGTGGCGCAGATTATCAAAGACTATGATATTGAGGAGGTTATAATCGCCATTGAGCGTTCGGAGACTGAGACTATCGATAAGATTCTTGTCGCCTTGGAACTCACGAATGCCACTGTGAAAATCATACCGATAATGCAGGATTTGGTTTTCGGAACCGTCAAGCAGGAGGGAATCTGGCACGCCCCGTTGATAGAGATTTCACCGGAGCCGATGCCGGTGTGGCAGTCGGTGGCGAAACGCGCTTTTGACATCATCGCTTCAATTTTGGTGATAATTATCCTGTCGCCGGTGTATCTGTTCACCGCGATAATGGTGAAACGTTCGTCGCCGGGTCCCGTCTTCTATCGTCAGGAACGAATCGGCAAACATGGCCGTCCGTTTAACATGTTGAAATTCAGAAGTATGTACGTCAACGCAGAGGATATGGGACCGCAGCTCTCAACAGACGATGACCCGCGAGTCACAAAATGGGGCAGGTTTATGCGGAAAGTCCGACTTGATGAGATACCGCAGTTTTTCACTGTTCTCGGTGGGAAAATGTCAATCGTCGGTTACAGGCCGGAACGCCAGTTCTATATCGACCAAATCGTCCAGAAAGCACCGCATTACAGGATGCTTCTGAAGATAAAACCAGGAATCACAAGCTGGGGCGAAGTGAAATATGGTTACGCTTCGACAGTCGATGAAATGGTGGAACGTCTGAAATACGACATCCTTTATGTTGAAAACATGAACCTCGCAGTTGACATCAAGATATTGATTTACACTGTGTTGATTGTCGTGCAAGGTCGCGGGAAATAGTCAGCCTTTTAAATCTCCGAAATTTTCGATTTGCTCAATTTCTCCTTTGCGTATGCCAAGTCAATTTTAAGTTCCTTTTCACCCGATGATGGCATGTCGAACATCGCATCATTGAGAATGGCTTCAAGGATTGAACGCAGTCCGCGTGCGCCGAGTTTGAACTCTATGCTTTTGTCAACGATGAAATCAAGGATTTCCTCGTTGATAATCAGATTGATGTCGTCCATCGCAAACAGTTTCGTGAATTGTTTTGTGATGGCGTTTTTCGGTTCGGTGAGGATACGTTTCAGGGTCGGTCTGTCCAAAGGATTCAGATATGTGAGTATCGGGAAACGTCCGATGATTTCCGGTATGAGACCGAATTTCTTCAGGTCTGACGGAGCGATATATTGCAGTAGGTTGTCGCGGTCGATTTGTTCTTTGAGGTCGGAGCCGTAGCCTATCGCGTTGGTTCCCACTCTGTTGGCGATAATCTTGTCGATTCCGTCGAATGCGCCGCCGGCGATGAACAGTATGTTTTTGGTGTTTACCTGAATCATCTTCTGTTCGGGATGTTTTCGTCCTCCTTGTGGCGGGACGTTCACCACGGTGCCTTCGAGGAGTTTGAGCATGGCTTGCTGGACGCCTTCTCCCGACACGTCGCGAGTGATGCTTGGGTTGTCGCCTTTTCTCGCGATCTTGTCGATTTCGTCGATGAAGACGATGCCTTTTTCAGCGGCGGCGACGTCGTAGTCGGCGGCCTGCAGCAGTTTGACGAGGATGTTTTCCACGTCTTCACCCACATAACCGGCTTCGGTCAGCACTGTGGCGTCGGCGATGGCGAACGGCACGTTGAGCATACGGGCTATCGTCTTGGCCAAAAGTGTCTTGCCGGTTCCGGTCTCGCCAACGAGGACGACATTCGACTTCTCAATCTCCACGTCGTTTTTGTCGTCAACTTGGTTAAGGCGTTTGTAATGATTGTAAACCGCCACTGCCAAAACACGTTTCGCATTGTCTTGCCCGATGACGTATTGATCAAGGAAGTTCTTGATTTCCAATGGCTTCATAAGTTTAAAGTCGGGCGTCACAGATTTCTTGCGGTAGTTTTCCTCTTCCTTGAGTAACAGATGTGCGCGCTCAAGACATTCACCGCAGATGAATCCGTTCAATCCTGTTATCAAAAAATTCACCTTGCTCTCTGGTCTTCCGCAGAACGAGCAGCAGTTTTCCGGTCTCTTTGTCATCTTTTAACTTTTAACTCTCTACTCTCTTAACTATTTTTTCGATAGCACTTCGTCAATCATTCCGTATTCCTTGGCTTCCGCCGAAGTCATCCAGTAGTCGCGGTCGGAGTCGGCCCACACCTTGTCGAAAGGCTGTCCTGAATGTGTGGCGATGATGTCGTAGAGTTCTTTCTTGAGTTTCTGAATCTCTCTCGCTGTGATTTCGATGTCAGATGCCTGTCCCTGCATCCCGCCCATCGGCTGGTGAATCATGATGCGTGAATGTTTGAGGGCAGAACGTTTTCCCGCTGCGCCTGCGCAGAGGAGGACGGCCGCCATCGACGCTGCCATGCCGGTGCAGATGGTCGCGACATCAGGCTGAACGAACTGCATCGTGTCGTAGATGCCGAGTCCCGCATAGACCGAGCCGCCGGGTGAGTTGAGGTAAATCTGAATGTCGCGTTTCGGGTCTGACGACTCCAGGAACAGCAGCTGGGCCTGGATGATGTTCGCCACGTAGTCGTCAATCTGGTCGCCGAGGAAAATGATGCGGTCCATCATGAGACGTGAGAAGACGTCCATCTGGGCGACGTTGAGCTGACGCTCCTCAATGATGGTGGGGGAGATGTAGCTCGTGACGTTGTTGGCGTATTTTTCAAGACCTAATCCGTTGATGCCCATGTGCTTGGTGGCGTACTTGTAGAATTCGTTGTTGGTGTTCATAATGTTGTTTGTTTAGACGAATATAGAGACGTCACACGGTGGCGCCTCTACATCCTTTGTTTAATTAAATGATTATTTCTCTTCTGTTGTCTCGGCTGCCGGCATTTCTGGCATCTCCGGCATGACTGCCTTCACGAAGCCTTCATAGTCTGTCTCAACATTGTTGACCTTCATGTTGTTCTTGAAGAAAGCTGTGAACTTCTGGTCTGCGACCTGGTTGTAAATCGTCTCACGCTGTTTCTCGTCTTTCAAGATGGAGTCAACGATGCCGTTGAGACGGCCTTTCATCTCTTCGTTCATGCTTGTTATGTCAAGCTGGCCGAAGTACATCTTGGTGACAAACTCCCTGATTTCTTCTTCTTTGAGAACGAGTTCAGGGTTCGCCTTCGCAATGGATTCTTCGATGAGCTGCCATCTGAATGTCTTTGAATATGTGTTGTCGTAATTCTTTTCTGCGTCTTCGGCTGTGATTTTGCCTTCGCTGTTGGCGACGATCCAGCGTTTCAGGAAAGCGTCAGGCATGTCAAACTTAATCTCGTTCACGAGCTTGTCGATGGCGAGGTTGTAGAACATCCTGTCGGCTTCGATGACATACTGTTTCTCCATCTCGGCGGCGACTTCCTTGCGGAATGTCTCGATGTCTTTGATGTCTTTGCCCGGGAAGAACTTCTTGAAGAACTCTTCGTTGAGTTCCGCGACGGTGCCGTCTTCGGCTTTGTTGTTTTCCTGGATACGTGTCACCGTGGCGTCGATTTCTTTTTCCGAAGCCTTGATGTTGTAGTAATCCATGCTGATCTCGGCGAGGTTGACTTTTACTTCCGGCTTGAGACCCGCCTCGAAGTAGAATGTCATTGTCTCTTGAGTCTCGGGGTCCGCCGGCTGCTCTTTCTCAGGATCTGAAAGCGGGTAGCCCATGAGGTCGAGGTTGTTGTCTTTGATATGCTGGTTAAGAGCTTCAGAGACCTTCTGGTTCAGCTTGTCGAAAGTGACCGCCGCACCGTACATTTTCTGAATCATCCCGAACGGAACCTTGCCCTGACGGAATCCAGGGACTGAAGCCTTGTGCTGGTAATCTTTCAATGCCTTTGTGACTTCGCCTGCGTAGTCGGCTTTTTCTATCTCAATCTGAATCGTGGCGAGAAGGTCGCCTTTTGCTGTCTGTGTTGTCTTCATTTCTGTAATATATTGATTATTAGTGCGGATGAAGGGACTCGAACCCATACTTCTTACGAAACCAGATCCTAAGTCTGGCGCGGCTACCAATTACGCCACATCCGCTGTTTAACTTAAATTTTTTTAGCGCGCAAAAATACAAAATTTTTTTGCAGGAAAAACAAATTTTTCAAATTTATTTCTTGACGTTCAGTGCCTCGCGTAATGCGTTGCCCATCAGCATGAAGGCGAGTACCAGAAGCATGATGGCGATGCCGGGGAGTATCGCTAAATACGCGTCGTTCAAGATGATATATGCGTAGTTTTCTTTAATCATCGAGCCCCACGACGGCATCGGGGGCTGCACGCCGATGCCGAGGAAACTCAATCCCGCCTCAAGCAATATCGCGGTGGCGAAGTTCGCGGCGGAGATGACGATTATCGGGTTTATCACGTTCGGGATGATATGTCGGATGATGATTCGTGCGTTTCTGAATCCCAAGGCGCGGCCGGCTTCGACAAAAGTCGTCTCCCTGATGGAAAGTATCTGACCGCGCGTCACACGCGCTACCTCAACCCACATAGTGAGGCCGACGGCGATGAAAACCTGAACGATGCCCTTGCCCAACGCAAATGTTATCGCTATGACAATCAACAACGTGGGAAGCGACCACACCACATTGATGAACCACATAACCACATCGTCAACGCGACCGCGGAAAAAACCACCGACCCCGCCGATGAGCAAACCGATGACCACGCTGAGGATGACCGCGATGAAACCGACCGAAAGACTGATCCTCGTTCCCAACAACAGCCTGCTCAAAAAATCTCGCCCGAACTGGTCGGTGCCGAGAAGATAACGCCTGTGAACAACGAAATCCTCAATATTCGTGCAATTCGTGTGATTCGTGCAATTCGTGGTGAAATCAATTCGATTCGTGCTATTCGTGTGATTCGTGGTGAATATTTCGTGGTCAATAACTTCAGTCTTCACCTTGCCGGAATGTTCGGGGTTGAAGATATAAACGGTCGTCGTCTTTTCCCCGATTTCTAATGAGTCAAACGGAATCTGACGGTATTGGCTCGGCTGCCCGTTGAGGAGTTTCTTCCAGAATCCGGCTTTTTCGACATGGATGGGCTTCGGGACGAGCAGGACATCGACTGCAAATCCGGGCTTCTGCGTGCTTATCTCGAGAATCTGAGTGTTCGCATCGGGAGTGTCGTCGGGAATGATGTAATATGCAAATATCGCTACCAAAATGCATAATATAATGAAAATCAATGAAATCATGCCGGTTACATTTTTCCTGTAACGCTGCCATGCAATCTGCGACGGAGATAGAAATTCCTTGTTTTTCATCGTGAAAAATTATTGGGCAAAGATATTTATTTTTGTCTTACATTTGCACTTTCATTTACATAAAATTATGGGCAGCTTAAAAAAAATAATAGAAAACGCATGGGATGACCGTTCTTTGCTTGAGGGAAAAGACACCTGCGACGCCATCCGCGAGGTGGTGCGTCTTCTCGACCGCGGGCAGCTCCGTATCGCCGAAAAGATTGACGGACAATGGGTTGTGAACGAATGGCTCAAGAAAGCCGTCATCATGTTTTTCCCGATTAACAAGATGGAAGTCAGTAAAAGCGGCATCTTCGAGTATCACGACAAGATTGCTCTTAAGGACGGTTTCGAGCAGGCCGGCGTGCGCGTGGTGCCTCCGGCGACGGTGCGTTACGGAGCCTTTATTAATAAAGGTGTGGTTCTGATGCCGTCGTACGTCAACATCGGCGCATATGTCGATAGCGGCACTATGGTTGACACGTGGGCCACCGTCGGGTCATGCGCGCAGATTGGGAAAAACGTGCATCTGAGCGGCGGCGTCGGCGTCGGCGGCGTGCTGGAACCGGTGCAGGCAGCCCCCGTCATCATCGAAGACAACTGCTTCATCGGCTCGCGCTGCATCATCGTCGAAGGCGTAAGGATTGAAGAGGAAGCCGTGCTCGGCGCGAACACCGTCATCACGCAATCGACAAGGATAATCGATGTCACGGGAAATGAACCCGTCGAATACAGAGGCTTCGTCCCGACCCGCTCGGTGGTCGTACCCGGCTCATTTACAAAGCATTTCCCCGCCGGCGACTTCCAAGTGGCGTGCGCGCTGATAATAAAGAAAAGAAATGAGTCAACGGATAAAAAAACATCCCTCAACGAGGCGTTGAGAGATGTTCAAGTCTGAGGGTAGAAGGTGGGATTCGAACCCACGACCCACGGAACCACAATCCGGTACTCTAACCAGCTGAGCTACATCTACCATCGGGTTTGCGGGTGCAAAAGTACAACATTTTTCAATACGCACAACTTTTTTTGAAAATTTTTTTTCAACGGTAAAAACACTTCTCAAACTTTAAAAGTTTATAAACTTTACAAACTTTCTAACTAAAAAATAGTTATTTTTGCAAAAATTTTTGGAATGGGTAGAATAATGGCAATTGATTATGGCAGAAAGCGTTGCGGTGTCGCCGTGACCGACCCGTTGCGTATTGTCGCCAACGGATTGACCAACGTGCCGGCGCATGAGCTGATGGCCTTCATACAGAACTATGTCAAGACCGAACAAGTCGATGTTATCGTCGTGGGTGAACCGAAAGACATGAAAAACAACGCCTCGGAGTCGGCGAAGTACATCGAACCGTTCGTGAGACAGCTCGAAAAAACTTTCCCGGCCATTGAAATAAAACGCTACGACGAGCGTTTCACCTCGATGATTGCACATCAGGCCATGCTTGATGCCGGATTGAGCAGGAAACAGCGGCAGAACAAAGAACTCGTTGACACCATCAGCGCGACGTTGATCCTGCAGTCGTTCATGGAGTTCAATCAAAACCAGAGCCGGAAAACGCCGGCGGATTTATAATTGAAGACGAAAGTCTCTAATGCTTTACAAACTTTATAACTTTACAAACTTTCAACCAATATGATTTTACCAGTTGTTGCATACGGCCATCCTGTTTTGAAACGAGTGGCCGAAGATATTGAAGAGAACACACCTGAGATTCAGAAACTTATCACCGACATGTTCGAGACGATGTATCATTCCGAAGGTGTCGGCCTCGCCGCGCCGCAGGTGAACAAGTCGATCCGGCTTTTCGTCATCGACTGCGACCCTTTCAAGGAGAAATATCCCGACGGTGCCGGCGTGAAGAAGGTTTTCATAAATGCCGAGATCGTCGAACTCTCCGGCGAACCGTGGACCTTCAAGGAAGGCTGCCTCAGCCTGCCCGAAATGGGCGAAGACGTGGAACGCCCAAGCATTGTGAAAATCAATTATTTGGATGAGAATTTCGAGGAACATGAAGACACGTTCTCCGGCATCGTGGCACGCGTCATCCAGCACGAATACGACCATCTCGAAGGCAAAGTCTATGTTGACCGCCTCAGCTCGATGCGCAAGATGCTGCTTAAAAACAAACTGCGCAACATCTCCGAAGGCCGCGTGGAAGTCGATTACAAGATGATTTTCCCGAATAAGAAAAAAGGAAAAAGATAAACGAGTTGAAAGTTAAAAGAGGCTGACGCAAGAAAACTCTTACTTTCATCACCTTTGAAACTCTGAAACTTTTGAAACTTTGAAACTTTGAAACTTTTGAAACTCTGAAACTTTTGAAACTTTTGAAACTTTGAAACTTTTGAAACTCTGAAACTTTTGAAACAAAATGAAGAAACTCACACCTTTATTAATAATAGCGCTTGCCATGATGATTTTCAGTTGCGGAAATGAAAATCTGTCGGACAAGATTGCGAAACTCGAAAAACAGGCTTTCTCGACGGAAAGCGCGATGAATCCTGAAATCGCGGAGCAGCTCGTTGACGCCTATTGCGATTTCGCGACGCAAAACACGGAAAACCAACAGTCTGCGGAATATCTTTTCAAGGCAATGGATGTCTCGATGAATTTCGACAACCCGACCAAGACATTCGGCATCATCGACCGTCTCATCGCTGAATATCCTGATTATGAGAAGACACAGATGGCTGTGTTCGTGAAAGGTTTCATCTATGAGACACGTTACAACGATGTCGAACAGGCCAAGGCCGCATACGAGAAATATCTTGAGCTGTATCCAGATGGCGAAATGGCCGCCGACTGCCGCGCATCCATCGAAAACCTCGGTCTCACGCCAGAGGAACTCGTGAAGAAATTCGAGGCGATGGAGGAGTGAGGACAACGGGCTGCCCGCAGGGCAGTACCTCAATAACCGGGTACACGGCACGTGTGCCCGGCATGCATGACATGTGTGCTCGTAGCCGCCCGACATGATGTCTGGCATGCACATCACGTGTGTCTGGAGTCGCCCGGCATTATGTCCGGCACGTGTGCCCGACAGGGTGCAAAAAAAATCAAAAAAATGTTTGCTGTGTTGAATAATTCCGTATTTTTGCCGCCGAAATGAAAGACATACCAACGACATATCAATTACAGGTGACCCCGATGCATGAAATAGCGTTGAGGCGTTCGGGAATTACCCCTCCCGTTGTATAATTTATTATCAATCAGTAATTTACGAAAAAACACAAACTCCGCCGCTGACCGCAAGTCAGGGGCTTTGGGGGTTTCGGAGGTTTCAAGGGCTTCAGGAGTTTCAGGGGATCTTTTTTCAAGACATTAATGACATTAATCGACACTAACGACATTAAAAATAATTAGAAACTAAAAAAAAGTAAAATGAAAACCAGCAAAAAAACGGGCTACGAAGCCCCAAGAATCGAAGCGACAAGCTTCATGACAGAACAAGGCTACGCCGCGAGCGCACCGCAACCGGTAAAAAGTTTCACCATCGGCGTGGGCAGCGGCTCGCTCTGATCCGAAAAACAACGTGAATCGAGATTTGAAAATTAAAAAGGTTTGAAAATTTAAAAAATCAATCGTTACAAATGAAGAAACTATCATTATTATTGGCGGCGTTTGCATTGGTGACGGGGCTGTCACAGTGCATGAAGCCTGCCATCAAGATGAATGCCGCAGGATACGTCGGAACAACGCAAAACGTGACATTCTCAACCTCCGGAAATGGTTGTAAAATCAGTTTGGACAATGCCCTGAACGCATTGAACATGACATGGGATGGGAGTGATGTGCTTCATGTTTATGGCAGTGCATAATCGACATTCAACGGCGGCATGTACTGTGGCAGCTTGGCCATCGACCCTGAATGTGACGGTCAGACTACCGCCACGTTCACTGGCACACTCGAGAACGTCCCTGCAACGGGCAGCCTCCGTTTCTATTATTTCGCCTCCGGCTGTGGCTTCAGCTCTGAAGCCCATACCGCGACCTTGGACCTCTCTTCGCAGAACGGCAATATCGACGGTGAAGGCAGCCTGAAGGACATGATCGTGACTTATGTCGATGTCAACGTTAACGCCGAAGGACAGTACAGCGGGACAATGGAACTCCCTTATGCCGTGCTGAAGTTTAACCTGCAGAACCTGCTGCCTGAATCAGGCTCCACCACAGTGAAAATGTCGGGAATCGAGTACAACGGTATCCGGTTCAAAGCTGACGGCAACATGGAAAATGTGGCCGTCCCGAGTGTCGGCGACAATGCAGGGATAACCTCGACATTCAACGGCGTCAGCCATGATAACGCAGCAGGATACATCGTCGCCGCCATGCCGGTGACAGACAAAACCGTCTGCCTCTCAGGAAATGACAAGGTCGCAAGCAAACCTAATGTAACAATGGCGAAAAATGTCTTCTACACCAAGAATGACAATGGCGATGGCGTGGAGTTCCCCGTCATTGAACCCGAGCCAGGAAAGTTTCATGTCTCCGACAACAAAGTGGTGATCTTCTCAAAGGGAAACCTGCAATATTGGGGACAGGCCCCAGAAGGACAGAAATGGCGCTTCGCCGAGAAACAGTGGCACGTGCTCGGCGGCGGACCCGGAGAAGCTTGGGTACCTAACCACGGCAACGTGGACCTCGGAACAACATACGCCGGCAAATACAACACCGGCAGCGGAAGCCCTGACATGATCGACGACGACAAGGCAGCCGTCCGCGACCTCTTCGGTTGGGGGACATCGGGCTACTTCCATCAGGAGGGGGTGGATGGCAAATTCTCTTACCAGCCGTATGCAACAGTCGGTGATTATCGCGGCGAATATTTCGCCTACGGATATGATAACAAGAATCTTGACAGCCAAACACCGGCGACAGCCGACTGGGGCTACAACGAGATCTATAACGAAGGCAAAGGCTGGCGCACACTTACAGGCGGCGAAGGCGGCGAATGGGAATATCTCCTTAAGAAACGCGCCGACACCAACGGAAACAGACTGTGGGGACTCGGCAAAGTGGCTGGGACAAACGGACTCATAATCCTGCCAGATGAATGGACCACACCCGAAGGACTGTCGTTCACCTACGGGAAATTCCTTGATTCATGGGAATCGGGAATGGCTAATTTCAATGATAATACGTTCACTGAAGCCGACTGGACAGTGATGGAGGCGGCAGGTGCAGTGTTCCTGCCGGCAGGAGGTTACCGTACTACAAATCTGTTGCAAAAAGTCGGCGCAGAATGCTACTACTGGTCCTCAACCAACTGCGCTGTAGGCGATAAGTCGGCTTGGAATCTTTGTGTTAATGAATATGGTTATGTCTCACCGACTGTGGCGAATGGCCTCAAAAGCGTTGGCAGATTAGTACGTCTGGTTAAAGAATGTGAATAGAATTTTAATTTTAATTTTTTACGATATGACAAACAAAATAATGAAATTTACGATGACAGTGGCGGCGTCGGCGATGACGATGCTCATGGCACAATGCAGAAAACCCGATCTGCCGATGTTAGACGGAAGCTATGAGGGAACTTCACAGTACATCACCTTCTCAACAGGCGATGACTCGAAAATCGCAATAGAGACAGCATGGAAAAAATTGGATCTCAAATGGCAAAATACGGACAAACTCTATGTTTACGGTTCTCAAACAGATGATTTCACCGACGGAAAGTATTGCGGTGAATTGAGAATTACGAAAGGCGTAGGTGGGACACAAGCGGAATTCAGCGGCAGGTTAAATAACATCCCGAACAACGACGGCTTTATCCGCTTTTATTACTTCGCAAGCGGGTTTGATGCAACCACACATAAAACGACCGTTGACCTGAGCTCGCAGGACGGAACACTCACCACCCTGGCGAACAAATTCGTAGCAGTGAGTGAGAATATCCCCTTTAAGAAAGGAAAACAGTATTATGAAAGCCCGCTTAAAGTACCTTATGCCTTGGCGAATTTTGACCTGCATTTGTTCAGCGGCGATGGTGCTGTCACAATGAAAGACAACGCTAAAAACTGCATCAGTGTTGATGAACATGGCGTTTTGCAATACACCGCCGCCGGTACGAATGGCGATGTCACATTGTCCAATGTCCCCACGACACAACCTTCTAATTATTATGTGGCCATAATGCCAGTTGATGGCGGAATCTTGTTTTCCGGGAATGGAGTCATTAGTAAGACTTCGTCCAAAAAATTTGAAAAAGATAAATACTACACGGCAAGTAACGGATCGGGTGGTGCTACCGGACAACCGATTTTAGTTCCGGAGGCGGATTACCTCCCCGGCGTGTTCAGCGTGTCGGCGACGAAACAAGTCCGTTTCTCAAAAGGCAACCTGCAATATCTTGGAAAAGGGACCGATGAAACTCATAATACAGCCGTGTGGCGCTTCGCCGACCACCAGTGGGATATAATGGGCGGCAGCTATGGCAACGGAACGTTAGGTGGTGACAAAGGTAATGTGAATTTTGGAACTTATTATGCTACATATAACGGTAATACAAGTGGTGTGATTAACCAATCTACAAATAAGGAGGCTTGGGATCTTTTCGTATATGCTGAAAATGGCTTTGCCAGTACATTTACAACAGCAGATGGCTGGCGTCGGCTTGAGTATTTTAGTGCTAAAAACTCCGAATGGAGGTATTTGATTAATAGGAAATGCCAAGATAAGGATGGTAATGATAAGCCGAGATACGGAATTGGTAAAGTGCATGGTGTTACTGGCATGATACTTCTCCCTGAGGATATGCCAAATAGTACCACAAAAGTTGAAGATTTGGTCTCAACATGGGAATTTGGTGAATTTGTAAAAGATGATAGTAATTTGGGTACTATTAATGCGGTGGAATATACTAATGATGAATGGAAGAAGTTGGAAAGTGCCGGTGCTGTGTTTCTTCCATGTGCAGGCTGGAGGCAGGGTGCCTTGGCTGTAGATTATGTAAATACTCAAGGTTGTTATTATCTTATTAATACTCCTGACGATGGATGTTGTTTCTTTTCCTTCGAAGAAGGCTGGAGGACAATTAAACCAGAACTTTCTGTGGGTGCTACTAATCATGCTCCTATCCGTCTTGTTCAGGATGTGCCTGCAAGCACCAAATAGCTTTGAGATGCAATGAATGAAAAGGGGGCTTCACTTAAGTGTGGGGTCTCCTTTTTTAGTTAAGAGAGGAGAGAGGAGTGTTAAGAGAGGCTGGCGCACGCCCGGCATCTACCCCGCATATCAAAAAACTCCTCTTTCCTCTCTCCTCTCTACTCTTTTAACTTTTAACTTTTAACTCTCCACTCTCAACACTTTAAAAACTTTTTACTATCTTTGCAGCCGAAAAAATAATATCGTTATGAAATACCCCATCGGAACCCAGACGTTCAGCACCATCATCGAAGAAGGCATGGTGTATGTCGATAAGACAGACCTTGTCTATCAACTTGCGCAGAAGCGTATCTGCTTTTTATGCCGCCCGCGCAGGTTCGGGAAATCGCTGTTAATATCAACATTGGAAAGCTATTTCAAAGGGAAGAAGGAGCTTTTCAAAGGCTTGGAAATGGATAAATTGGAGAAAGACTGGACGCAGTATCCGGTGTTCAGGATAGACTTTTCCAAAGGCAATTTCAAAGACTCCAGCTACATTTCCAGCACGATGAGCAATTATCTTGACAAGTGGGAGACGGAATACGGAGTTGTCAGCAAGTACAACGAGATAGGTGTCCGCTTCAGCAATGTCATCGCCGCCGCACATGAGAAGACCGGCCGGAAAGTTGTGGTTCTCGTTGACGAATACGACAAGCCGATGCTCGACGTGCTTATGGAGCCGCAGGAGCAGCTCAACCGCGATGCGCTGAAGGAGATATACAGCACTTTCAAGGAAACAGACGAACATCTTCGTTTCGTTCTTCTCACAGGCGTCACCAAATTCTCGCAGGTGAGCGTTTTCAGCGGCTTCAACCAGCCGGAGGACATCAGCATGAAGAGCGAGTTCGACGCACTGTGCGGCATCACGAAAGACGAACTCGTCAGTTATTTCGACAAGGAGATAGAAGCGATGGCCGAAGAATACGGCTGCACGAAAGACGAGATGTACTTGTTGCTCAAGAGACAATACGACGGCTACCACTTCTCCGAAAAGATGCTCGACATCTTCAACCCTTACAGCGTGCTGAATGCATTGAACGACAGGAAATTGGATGACTATTGGTTTGTGTCGGGCACACCCACTTACCTCATACGTCTGCTCGACCGCGGCAAGACCAACATGCAGGAGATAGTAAACCGACAGTATGAGAAAAACTATTTCATGGACTACAAGGCGGACATCGAAGACCCATTGGCGATGATTTATCAGAGCGGTTATCTCACGATAAAAGGATATGACAAGATACGGAAACAATATCGGCTCGACTTCCCAAACGACGAGGTTAAGAACGGTTTCGTCACGCTTCTTGCGAATAACTACTGCGGTCGCAGGAACGACCCGAAAAATCTCGTGCTCGACATCAACGACATGCTCAGGCAATGCCGCCTCGATGACATGCGCGACGCACTCTCCGGCTTCTTCGCCTCAATCCCGTACAACGCGAACTACCAAGAACGCGCATGGAGCTACGAGAGCCATTATCACTACACATTCTATCTGATATTCAGGCTGCTGTCGTGTTACACTACTTTTACAGAGAAAGAAAATTCCCGCGGAAGAGCCGACATAATCGTTGAAACCACCGATTACGTTTACATCTTCGAGTTCAAGCTTGACGGCACCGCCGCCGAAGCTCTAAAGCAAATCGAAGACAAAGGTTACGTCGAGCCTTACGCCTCCGACAAACGGAAACTTTTCCGCATCGGAGTAGCGTTTTCGAGCGAAAAGAAGAATATCGTTGAATGGGAAGTGGTATGGGTTTAAATCTGTCTGAATTCCTTGTTGTATTCTTCGATGAAATCCAGCACGTCGTCTTTCCCGAGACCGCTTTCCGATGATGTAACAAACATCGTCGGCAGCTCCTCCCATTCTTCAAGAAGCCGCGTCTTGTAGGCTTCGATGTTGTTAATCAGTTGGTTTTTCTTCAATTTGTCGGCTTTCGTGAAGATTATCACGAATGGCACTTGGCTCTCGCCGAGCTTCGCCATGAACTCCAGATCGATTTTCTGCGGCTCGATGCGGCTGTCAACTAAAACGAAAGTCGTAATCAGGTTCCGGCGGTTCATGATGTAGCTGTCGAGCATCTTCTCCCACATCTCGCGGTCTTTCAGCGAGCGTTTCGCAAAACCGTATCCCGGAAGGTCAACAAGATACCATTCACCGTTGATTATGAAATGGTTGATGGTTATCGTCTTGCCCGGCGTCGCCGACACCTTCGCCAACTTCCCGTTGTTCGTCAGCATATTAATCAATGACGATTTTCCTACGTTGGAACGCCCGATGAAAGCGTATTCCGGCTTGTTCGCCGCCGGCAGCTTGTCGATTTTCGTGTTGCTTTGCAGAAAAGTTGCAGTCTTTATTACCATGAAAATAAATTTTTGCAAAAATAATAAAAATTTCTTTAGGTGAGATAAAATCCAATTGTTGATAACTTTGGTCTCTGTAAATGCCAGTGTTTATTGATATTTACAACGGTGTTACTAAAATGTTGAAAACTTTTTATTCAAAAAAATTAAAAAAGTGGGTTAATGTGGGAAAAAATGTAGTATTTTTACAACCTGAAAAATTGAATGAGAAATGATTTATCCGATAGGCGAATATGGTTGTAAATTAGACGCTAAGGGCCGTCTGCTGTTGCCGAGCAGTTTCAAGGAACAGCTTGGAACGGCGTTGGATGACGGTTTTGTGCTGCGTCCGGGGCTGTATGAGCGGTGTCTCGACATGTTCGGGATGGATGACTGGCGCAAGCTTCAGGAACGCCTTGGGAGAATGAACTCATTCAAGAAGGAGACGCTTATAATACAGCGCAGGATTAATGCGGGCGCGCGTCTCGTGAAGATTGACGGCAGCGGTCGTCTCCAGATTCCGAAAGACCTTTTGGAGAAATGCGGCATGGTGAAGGACGTGGTGATCTCATCGCTGACCGACAGGATGCAGATCTGGGGAAGTGAGCAGCTCGAAAAGAGCAACGCGGAGGTTTCGGACGAGGACTTCATGAAGATGCTTGAAGAAAACCTTGGCAATGTTGATTTTAATGGATAACAAAACAAAATAAAGATATGTATCATAATCCGGTGATGTTAGAAGAATGCATGGACGGGCTGAATATCAACCCGGACGGGCTGTATGTCGATGTCACTTTCGGTGGCGGCGGTCATTCGCGCCGTATCCTGGAGCAGCTCGGCGGCGGTCATCTCTACGCCTTCGACCAGGACGCCGACGCAGCGAGGAACGTCTTCGATGACCCGCGTTTCACGTTCATACCGCAGAATTTCAAGTACATGAAGAACTTCGTGCAGCTTCATGCCCGCTCGAAGGTTGACGGCATCCTCGCCGACCTCGGCGTCTCCTCGTATCAGTTCGACACGCCGGAGAAAGGTTTCTCCACGCGTTTCGAAGGCAGGTTGGACATGCGCATGAACCAGAACGCCCCCGTTGACGCGGCCGGAGTGGTGAACGGCTACGAAGTGGGTTCGTTGGCAAGCGTGCTCTCGCGTTACGGCGAACTCAAGAACGCCTTGGCATTGGCTCGCGACATCGAGTTGGCACGCTCGGTGAAACCGCTTGAGACAACGACCGACCTGAAGGAAGCGGTGGCGGCTCATCTTCAGAAAGGTGCTGAAAACAAGATGCTCGCGCAGATTTTCCAAGCGTTGAGGATAGAAGTCAACAAAGAGATGGAAGTGCTTGAGGCTTTTCTCTCGCAGTGCGCCGACGTGCTGAAACCCGGCGGACGCCTTGTGGTGATGTCGTATCATTCGCTCGAAGACCGCCTCGTGAAAAACTTCATGAGAAGCGGCAACGCCAGCGGCGAAGTGGAGAAAGATTTCTTCGGCAACCAACTCACACCTTATAAATTAATAACGCACAAGCCGATTGTGCCGACAGACGAGGAAATCGCTGTCAACAGCAGGGCGAGAAGCGCCAAGCTCAGAGTGGCAGAAAGGAGGTCGGAATGAGTGACGATAAACTTACAATAAGAGAAGAGGAACAGAATCTTCCGGAAGAACAGACGATAAAACTTCCGAAAAAGAGAAACACATCGTTTCTCCCGGATTTCATCGGCGGCGACCTGTTTACAAAAAAAACGGTGACGAGGCAACTGCCATTTATCATTTACGTGGTGGCACTGTCAATGATTTATATAACAAACACTTACATCGCTGAAGACGTGAACAGCGAACTCATGATACAGAACCGCGTGCTTGAAAGCAAACACGTGGAATATATCTACAACAAATCGGAAATCACGAAACTCACGAAGCAGACACAGCTTGTCAAACAATTGAAAAACAAGGGGATAAAGGAATCTGTTGAACCGTTGAAAAAAATAACAATAGATGTAAAACAAGATAATGACTAACAAAACAAAAAGATTATGAAAAACTCAGATTCAAAGAATGAAACTTTGGGACGCGTACTTCTGATATACGTCGTCATGTTGCTCTTCGGTCTCGCTATAGTGGGCCGGATCATTTACATTCAGGTGGCCGAACGCGAGGAACTTCTCGAATACGCAAACAAATTCGGCACCAGAATCATCGAGACAGAAGGGATGAGAGGCAATATCTTTTCGAAGAACAATACCATCATCGCCACCACTATTCCGGTTTATGACATCCATTTCGACCCTGTCGCCATCGCCGATTCGGTTTATAAAAAGAATGTCAAAGCCTTGGCTGACAGCCTTTCCGTGATGTTTAAAAACTATTCCAAGTCACAGTATGTCAGTAAGTTGAATAAGGCGAGGGACAATAACAAACGTTATGTGAAGATTGCGAAGAGACTTAAGAAAGACGATTACGAGCGTCTGCGTTCCTTCCCGATTTTCAACTGTAGGAACAACGGCTTGATTGTGGAGAAACAGTATGTCAGGGAGCGTCCGTACGGCGACATCGCGATGAGAACCGTCGGCTATGTCATCCCCGATTCCATCAATCCGATCAAGGTCGGGCTTGAAGGCGCATACGACACCTGTCTTGTCGGAAAGAACGGACTTCAGATGCAGAGGCGCGTGAACGGCGGACGTTTCATCAACGTGCCGGCTTCTGTCAACGTGCTGCCCGAAAACGGCAAGGACATATACACGTCCATCGACATTGAGATGCAGGACCTTGCCGAAGAGTCGCTGCGTCGTTGCCTCACCGACAACAAGGCCGCGAAAGGCTGCGTGATAATGATGGATGTCGAGACGGGTTTCATCGAGGTGATGGCTTCGCTGAAATACAACGAGAAAAAAGACAAATACGAAGAGTCGTATAATTTCGCCATCGCCGAGAACGTCGAGCCGGGCTCCACTTTCAAGGCCATCACGATGACGGCGTTGTTGGAGAACGACCCGAATTTCAACATAAACAGGGTGTTAGACCTCGGAACGACGGCGAGGATGAAATTCCATAACCGCATAATGACCGACTCGCATGTCGTTGGTAACGGAAAGCCGACTGTCAAACAGGCTTTCTGGGAGTCGTCGAACATTGCGTTCGGTTTCCTCACAACGGAGGCGTTCGGCAGCAATCCGCAGGCGTTCATCGACCAGATCAGGAAGACGAAAATCAACGAACCTCTGAACCTCGATCTGAAAGGCGAAGGGAAACCGTATATCAAAGGCACTGACAGCAAATATTGGTCGAAGGTTTCATTACCTTGGATGTCAATAGGTTATGAATTGACGGTGACGCCTATAACGCTTCTTACATATTACAACGCCATCGCCAACAACGGCAGGATGATGAAGCCTCAGTTCGTGAAGGAGATACGTCGCGGCAACGAGGTCGTGAGGAAATTCGACCCCGTCGTCATCAACGAGCACATCGCTTCGGAGCGGACAGTCAAGACGTTGCAGACATTGCTGCGCGGCGTGGTGGAGAACGGAACGGCGAAGGTGATGAACGACTGCTCCTTCCCGGTGGCGGGAAAGACCGGAACCGCACAGATCTCCGGCGGAAAAAAAGGCTATAACAAGAAAGACTATACCGCCTCGTTCGTCGGATATTTCCCGGCCGACAACCCGAAATACACATGCATCGTCGTGATTTGCAACCCTTCGGCGGGAAAATATTACGGCGCATCGGTGTCAGCACCGGTCTTCAAGGAAATATCCGAGAAGGTATATGCCACCGAACTCGGCATCACCGATGAGACGTGCAGCTTCGACGCCAACTGCGACAAATACACCAAGGCGTCACAGGCCTACTATGACGATGTGAACAACTATTGCCAGATGGCTGGAGTGCGTATGGTTGACAGCGAACTCGGCTCTGAATGGGTGAAGGTGAAACATTCTAACAACGGCGGAGTTGTAATCGAAAATGTTGAGAATGAACAGAATAGCGTTCCGGAACTGACCGGCATGAACGTGACAGACGCCGTATATCTCATCGAAAAGATGGGATGGAAAGCCGATTTCAACGGCTGCGGAATAGTTGAGAAACAGTCGGTGGAGGCAGGAACAAATCTGGAAAAAGGTAAGACGATAACGTTTGTTTTGAAATAATTTTTAAGATGAAGATAAACGAAATATTGAGAAATTGCAATGTCGTGAAGACGGTCGGGACGGCTGACCGTGAAGTCACCATGCTCGCTTTTGATTCGAGGAAATGTGTTAAAGACAGCATGTTCTTTGCCGTCTGCGGCACCCAGGTTGACGGCCACGACTATATCGCCAAGGCGATTGAGAACGGCGCAAAGACAATTGTGTGTGAACGGCTTCCGGAGATGTATGACGCTGACGTTACATACGTCGTGGTCGAAAACAGCGCCAAGGCTCTCGGATACGCCGCCTCTGAATATTTCGGGAATCCTTCTTCAAAGCTGCGTCTCGTCGGCGTCACAGGAACTAACGGAAAGACGACCATCGCGACGTTGCTTTACAGACTCTTCACGGAAGCCGGATATGCTTGCGGACTTCTTTCCACAATAGAAAACATCATCGACGGGAAAGTCATACCGTCAACACATACAACCGGCGACCAGCTGGAACTCAATGAGTTACTTTCAAAGATGGTCGATGCCGGATGCGAATATGCCTTCATGGAAGTCAGCTCGCATTCCGTTGACCAGGACAGAATCGCCGGTCTGACGTTCGAGGGCGGTATCTTTACGAATCTCACCCACGATCATCTCGACTATCACAAGACCGTCGCCGCTTACCGCGACGCCAAGAAGAAATTCTTCGATAACCTTCCGGCAACGGCTTTCGCTCTCACCAATCTTGATGACAGGAACGGTATGGTGATGCTTCAGAACACGAAAGCGAGGAAGAAAACGTATTCGTTGCTGCACGACGCCGACTTCAAGGCTGTCGTCCTTGAAAGCTGTTTCGACGGAATGAAGTTGAGAATCAACGGGAAAGAACTGTTTACGCTTCTTGTCGGACGGTTTAACGCATCGAACATCCTTGCGATTTACGGTGCTGCATCATTGCTCGGGATGAAGGAAGACGAGCTGCTGTGCGGAGTCAGCAAGCTGCACAGCGCGGCGGGTCGTTTCCAGATGGTGTATTCGAAATCCGGCGTCATCGGCATCGTCGATTACGCTCACACCCCTGACGCTCTGAAGAACGTTCTTGACACGATAAATGAGATTCGCACTCATAATGAGACACTTATAACTGTCGCCGGTGCCGGTGGAAACCGTGATGCGGCAAAACGCCCGGAGATGGCCGATGCCGCCGTGACAAGGTCCGACAGGCTCATCATCACAAGCGACAACCCGCGTTTCGAGGACCCGGAAGACATCATCGCACAGATGAAAGCCGGCGTGAACGGCGCGTTTTACAATAAAGTGCTGTGCATCACCGACCGCCGCGAGGCCATACGCACCGCCGCCGCCCTCGCCAAAAAAGGCGACATCATCCTCGTAGCCGGAAAAGGCCACGAAAACTATCAGGATGTGAAAGGCGTGAAACATCATTTTGATGACAGAGAAGAACTTGAAAACGCTTTTAACGAAAAATAAGGAGGACTGAAAATGTTGTACTATCTCTTTGATTTTCTTGATGAAAAGTTGAATTTCCCGGGCGCCGGAATGTTTAATTACGTCACTTTCCGCGCCATCGTCGCCATAATCATCGCACTCGTCGTGTCGATATGGCTCGGAAAGACTTTTATCAAATATATGAAAAAGCATGACATCTCTGAAACCCAACGTGATGCGAAGATTGACCCGTTCAACGTCGGAAAGAAAGGCGTCCCGACGATGGGCGGAATCGTAATCATCGCCTCAATACTGATTCCATGTCTCCTCATCGGTAAACTGCATAACGTCTATATGATTCTGATGCTCGCCACGACCGTAATTCTTGGTGGAATAGGTTTCGCCGACGACTACATCAAGACGGTCAAGAAAAACAAGGACGGCATCAAGGGTTGGTACAAGATTTTCGGTCAGATCGCACTCGGACTCATTGTCGGACTTACGCTTCGTTTCAGTCCGCAAGTCGTTATGAATGAAAGCGTTGAGAGAAAAATTGAAGATAACAAGGAAATCGTGGTAAAGTCGCCGGACGTGAAGTCAACGAGGACGACGATACCGTTTTTGAAGAACAATAACTTGAACTACGCCGACCTTTTCAGCTTTTTAGGCGAGCCTTACAAATACTATGCCGGTTGGATTTTCTTTGTGGCGTTGACCGTTTTCGTGGTGGCGGCTGTCTCCAACGGATCGAATCTCAACGACGGCATGGACGGTATGGCGGCCGGAAACTCTGCGATTATCGGATTGGGCATCGGAATCCTGGCGTATCTTTCGAGTAACGCCATGCTTTCCGGATATTTGAATATCATGTATATCCCTGGCAGTGAGGAAGTTGTGATTTTCCTTGCGGCGTTCATCGGGGCTTTGATAGGTTTCCTTTGGTATAACTCGTTCCCGGCTCAGGTGTTCATGGGCGACACCGGAAGCCTTACCATCGGCGGCATCATCGCTGTCTCGGCGATAATCATCCATAAGGAGTTGCTGCTCCCGTTGATGTGCGGCATCTTCCTCCTTGAAAGCGTCTCCGTCATCGGACAGCGTATGTTTTATGTATCAGGAAAACGCAAAGGCGTGCATCGCCGCATCTGGAAACGCACACCTATCCACGACCATTTCCGCACTTCAATGGATCAAGTCTTGAAATTGGATCCTACAAGCAGCGTGATTTATAAAGGTAAAGGCGACCTTCTTCATGAAATGAAAATCACGGTCAGATTCTGGATTGTGACAATAATTCTCGTCGCCGTCGCTATTTTAACATTGAAAATCAGATAATTATAAAAAACAATATTTAAAATTTTAAAAAATGACTTTAGAACAACTTGCAAAACAGGGTAGAAGAACAGAGACTTTTACAACAGCTGCGACAATCAGCAGCAACATTTTTCAGGCTCGCAAGGCGAATGTGCGTAACTGCTTCGTTGACTGTGAACATATCAAACACAGAAATGAGGTCGTCGAGACGAGAAACGGCGTGAGTTTCATTGACGATTCGGGCGCGAAAAGCATTACGGCCACATATTTCACATTGAGCGAGACCACGGCTCCGACAATCTGGCTGACCATCGGCGGCTGTGAAGATTATGACGAGCTTATCCCTGTCGTGCGCCAGTGCGTGGTGGCGATTGTATGCATCGGCGGTGATTATGAAAATGTCAACAGGTCGTTCGGCGGCGTGGTGCGCGGCGGCGTCAGAAATGCCGAAAACATGAAAGAAGCAATGGAAATCATCGAGACCATGACGGCCTCTGGCCAGAATGTCATATTCTCACCGGCTGCGAAGTCTGTCGAGATGAACGATGACGTTCTCGCTTCCGAATTTGTAAAACTTGCAAGAAACAATTGATAATCAATAAAAACAATAAGAAGATGAAAGAAAAAATCAAAAACTTGGTTCAAGGGGACAAGGTCATCTGGGTCATGGTGATTTTCCTCATGTTGATTTCGATGCTCGCCGTCTATAGCGCGTCGGAGTCGTATGCAAACAACAGGTATCACGGCAGCAACGCTTTCGTGCTGTTGAAACACTCAATTTTATTGGTGCTTGGCTTTGTCTTCATGGTCATCGCCTCGTGCGTCAAATACAGGAAATTTTCGTGGATTCTGACGCTATTGTGTTGGATTTCAATACCGTTGCTTGCCTATACGCTTTTCTTCGGACAGAATTGGAATCACGCTTCACGTGTCATCGGCATCGGCGGCCTGACGTTTCAGACCAGCGACTTGGCGAAAATCGCGCTCGTGGGTTATCTCGCCCGCGTGCTGACCATCGACCACGACAAACTCAACACATTCAAGGTTGTGGCCTGGAAGGTGATGCTTCCGGTGACTGTCATCGTCGGACTTATTTTCCCGGAGAACTTCTCGACGGCGGCGATGCTTTTCGTGGTCTGCCTCGTGATGATGTTCATCAGCAGGCTGGAGATGAAATACATCTTGGGATTTCTCGGAATCGTTGTCGTTGCCGGCAGCCTTTTCATATCTGTCGGCTTGATGGTCTCGAAATCAAATCCTGACGCTGATAACAGAATAACGACATGGGTGAACAGGTTTGACAGGTTTTTCTCTGACGAAGAAGAGATTGACAGCGACGCTAATTTCCAGGTGAAACAGGCGGAGATCGCCATTGCCGGCGGCGGCGTTTTCGGGAAGTCACCCGGAAAAAGCACGCAGCGTAACGTGTTGCCTCATCCGTATTCCGACTTCATCTATGCGATAATCATTGAGGAGTACGGGCTTGTCGGCGGCATCGCGGTGCTTCTGATTTACATGATACTTCTGTACCGCGCAATGCGTGTCGTAAGGAAAGCTCCGCAGTCGTTCGGCGCCTTGCTCTCCATTGGTTTGGCGTTCAGCCTTGTCATGCAGGCAATGATAAACATGGGTGTCGCAGTCGGGTTGCTGCCTGTGACGGGACAGCCGTTGCCGTTCGTGAGCATGGGCGGGACGTCGTTGCTGTTCACCGGAATATCTTTGGGGATAATAATAAGTGTAACGAAAGATATATACAAGAATAATGAAAGAGAAACAGAACTTGAAATCGCCGAGGCTGATAGTTAGCGGCGGCGGCACGGGAGGCCATATCTTCCCGGCCATTGCGATAGCGGACGCATTCAAAAGACGTCATCCTGATGCCGAGATACTTTTCGTCGGGGCAAAAGGCAGGATGGAGATGGAACGCGTGCCTAAAGCTGGTTATCCTATTGAAGGACTGTGGATTAGCGGTTTCAAGCGTGAGCTGTCATTCGACAACCTCAGCTTCCCTTTCAAATTGATGAGCAGTCTTTGCAAGGCAAGGAAAATTTTGAAACGTTTCAAACCTGATGCCGTCGTCGGCGTCGGCGGATTCGCCAGCGGACCGACCATGCGCAAGGCAACAGCAATGGGAATACCGGTGATAATACAAGAACAGAATTCGTTCCCTGGCGTCACAAACAAAATCGTGGCGCCGAAAGCCGCCAAGATTTGCGTTGCGTATGAAAACATGGACAGATGGTTCCCGAAAGATAAAATCGTCTTGACCGGCAACCCGTTGAGAAACAATATCGTATCTGTCGAAAACCTCAAAGAGGAAGGCGCACGTTTCTTCGGCCTCGACCCGCAGAAACCGATAATCCTGCTCGTCGGCGGAAGCCAAGGCGCACTCGGAATAAACAAAGGCATATCCGCACAATTGCATAAATTCAAAGATAATGACTGTCAGATGATTTGGCAGACCGGTAAGTTTTACATCGAACAGGCTGCAAAGGAGGTCGAAGCACAAAATCTTTCTGACAGAGTGAAAACGGTGGTGTTCATCGAGCGGATGGACCTCGCTTACGCCGCCGCCGACATCGTGATTTCAAGAGCGGGTGCAATGTCGATTTCCGAGCTTTCACTTGTGAAAAAACCTGTCGTTTTCGTGCCGCTTCCGACAGCAGCCGAAGACCATCAGACGAAAAACGCACAGAGTTTGGTCGATGCTGACGCAGCTGTGATGGTGAGAAATGACAAGACCGAAACCGAGCTTCTGCCAGCCGTTTTTGACCTGCTTAAAAACAAAGAAAAAATGTCCGATATGTCGGAAAATATTTCTAAATTTGCACGACCAAACGCGGCTGAAGATATTGTGAATGAGATAGATAAAGTTTTGGGAATTTCATAGTTGGAAAAATGATGAATAACGGTGGAATAGTGTATTTTCTGGGAATCGGCGGCATCGGAATGAGTGCCCTCGCCCGCTATTTCAAGGCTCAAGGCTTTGAAGTGGCAGGCTACGACCGTACCTGTTCTCCGCTGACGCAAAATCTTGAAAATGAAGGAATTAAAATACATTATTCAGACAATCCTTCGTTGATTCCCGAAAATATCGATTTCGTTGTAATGACACCTGCAATTCCTGCTAACCTTCAGGAACTCAATGTCTTAAGGAGTCGGAATGTGAAAATCGTCAAAAGAGCCGAGGTCTTGGGGATGTTGTCGCGTCGGTGCAAGACACTCGCTGTGGCGGGGACGCACGGCAAAACGACGACAACCGCTTTGGTGACGCACATCATGATGACGGCAGGCAGGAAAATCTCATCGTTTATCGGCGGAATCTCGCGTAACATCAACAGCAATGTGGTCATCGGAGCCGCTGACGACGACTTTCTCGTGGTGGAAGCCGACGAGTTCGACCATTCCTTCCTGCAACTTTCGCCTTTCGCAAGCATCGTCACCTCAATTGATGCCGATCATCTTGATATTTACGGTGATTATCAGCATCTTACGGAAAGTTTTAATGAATTTGTCGATAAGAATTCTGACGAAGGAATTGTCATTTATCATGAAAACCTTCCTATAAAGATGACGAAAAAACATCTTACGTACGGCTTGGAAAACGCCAATGTCGTGGCTCGTAATATTCAGATTGTCAATGGTTTGACTGAGTTTGAAATCATGACTTCTGACGATGACGTGTTTAATCTTCACGGCGAGAAGTTCGTGATGCCGCTTTACGGGAATCATAACGTTCAGAACGCGCTCGCGGCTGTTATGATATGCGCTTTTTCGGGCGTTGACGTTGCGACAATAAAAGAGGCGTTGCTGACTTTCAAAGGCGTGCAGCGTCGTTTCGACATCCGCGTCAGAGATGAAAAACACGTCTATGTCGATGACTACGCACATCATCCCGAAGAGATAAAAGCTGCTTTGACAGCGGCACGTAAAGTGTTTCCTGACAAAGAGTTGACAGTCGTGTTCCAGCCTCATCTCTTCAGCAGAACGCGTGACTTCATGGATGGCTTCGCGGAGAGCCTGTCAATCGCCGACCGAGTGATTCTGCTTGACATCTATCCGGCGAGGGAACTCCCGATAGAAGGTGTTACTTCGTCCGCACTTCTTGAGAAAATCACCTCAAGAGACAAGATGCTTTGCACAAAGGATAATCTTGTTTCAACGGTGAAAGGCATTGACCCAGAATTGATTATGACAATGGGTGCCGGAGATATCGACCGTTTCGTGCCTGTTTTTGAAAGTTTGTTCACTAAAAATGATGTTTAGTTATGAAGAAATTCCTTAAAATATCAGTCTGGGTCTTGACGGTCGGCGCGATTGTAACCGGTTGGGTGTTCACTCACAAGGAGCATATCGAGCATCCGCTGAAAGGCGTGATGCTGACGCTTGACCGCGAGAATGAGACGGGTTTCATCAGCTATAGTGAGGTCTATCACGACATCGTGAACATCTGCGACACGATAAATAACACCGATGTCACAATGATTCCTGTCGATTCGGTGAGGAACTATCTGAATACAATCCCGTGGGCGACTTTTACTGAGGCAAATATTTCTCTTGACGAGATTTTGGTGGTAAATATCGTTGAATGCCAGCCGGTTATGCGTGTCTATAACAAACTTGGCAAGTCAGTTTATCTTGATGCGGATGGAAATATCTATCCGATTAACAATCAATATGTTCCGCATCTGATAATTGGAAGCGGATATGCTGACTTCCCTGCTGTGACAAAGACATCGTCGAGCATTTATGATGAAAAATACAAGGATACCGATCTGCCGGAATTTTTCTCGGTTATGATGAGTGTCCTAAATAATTCATATACAAATTGTTGCGTCAAGCAGGTCTATCTTGCGAAGAACAAGAATTATGAATTGGCAATGAACAATGTGGATTTGGATGTCATCCTTGGTGATGGCGAAAATACGGATCTGAAACTGCACAACCTTCAGTGCTTTTTTGAGCAGATGCAAGGTAATCCTGACCTCGGCAATTATTGCAAGATCAATTTTAATTTTGAAAATCAAGTTGTATGCACTAAAAATACAGTAAAATGAGTAATCCTGCTTATATAGTAGGCCTTGACATTGGCACTACGAAAATTGCCTGTTTTGTGGGCGAAAAGGTTGAGAATGGAAAAATCGTGATCCGTGGCTACGGCAAGACCGAGTCAACGGGAGTTAAGCGCGGTATGGTGTTCAATATCGACGAGACGGTTGACGCCATCAAGCGTGCTGTCAGTCAGGCGTCCGAGCAGTCGAACGTCGAGATTCGCACCGTGAATGTCGGCATCGCCGGACATCACATCAAGAGTCTCAAGCACCGCGGCGTTTTGATGCGCGAAAATTCTGATGTTGAGATCAACGATGCAGAAATCGAAAAGCTGCGTCAGGACGTGTTCAAGTTGAGCATGACGCCTGGCGAGGAGATTATCGATGTCATCCCGCAGGAATATATCGTTGACGATGAGCCGGGAATCCGTCATCCGAAAGGGATGCTCGGAAGCAAGCTCGAAGCTAACTTCCACGTTATCATAGGACAAGTGTCGGCGGCGAGAAACATTCTGACATGTATCAACCGTGCCGGCTTGGAGATGGAAAACATGATTCTGGAACCAATAGCGTCGGCGGAGGCTGTCCTCGGTGACGATGAAAAAGAAGCAGGTGTGGCTCTCGTCGATATCGGCGGCGGCACGACCGACATAGCCATCTTCTACGATGATATAATTTCCCACACGGCGGTCATCCCGTTCGGCGGCAATGTCATCACGGAAGACATCAGACAGGGTTGCTCGATCATCAAGAAACATGCAGAGGAGATCAAAGTGAAGTTCGGATCGGCGGTGGCAAGCGAAAACCGTGACGATGAGGTCGTCTCAATCCCCGGAATCCGCGGACGCGACCCGAAAGAGATCTCTTTCAAGACATTGGCGAGTATCATACAGGCCCGCCTCGAGGAGATTTTTGACCTGGTAAATGTTGAGATACAAAGAGTTAATAGCCAACATAAACTTATCGCCGGCGTTGTGCTGACAGGTGGCGGCGCCATGATGAAACACATCCAGCAGCTCGCAGCCTTCAAGACGGGTCTTGACGTGAGAATCGGTTATCCTAACGAATATCTCGCCAACGAGACATCGGAGGAATTGGCAAGCCCGATGTATTCGACAGGCGTCGGTCTCGTCATCGAAGGTGTCAGACGTTATGAGATGGCTCTGAAGAGGAACACACATACGTCAAGCGGCAACGACCAGAAAAAGGTCGAGGTGTCACAGGAAGTGATTGAAGATGACCCCGTTGATAAAGATAAGAAGAGTAGCAGGTTCTTCTTCAATTTTAGGGAGAGACTGATTACCGGTTTCTCGAAGAATCTTTTCAGAGATGAAGATATTGACAAGGAATAATAAAAAACAGGAAAGATATGACAGATATTGTAAGATTTGATGAACCAGATACAAAGCCTAACATTATCAAGGTGATGGGTGTCGGCGGTGGCGGCAGCAACGCTGTGACGCACATGTTCAGCGATGGTATCACAGGTGTTGATTTCATTCTGTGTAACACTGACGACCAGGCGTTGCAGAAGAGTCCGGTGGAGAACAAGCTCCATATCGGCGAGCATTCTCTTGGAGCCGGTAACGTTCCCGCAGTGGGTCGCAAGGCGGCTGAAGAGACAGAAGACAAAATCCGTGAGACCATTGGCGGTGACACCAAGATGTTGTTCATCACCGCAGGTATGGGCGGCGGCACCGGCACCGGAGCTGCTCCTGTCGTGGCAAGGATCTCCCGCGAACTCGGCCTCCTGACAGTAGGCATCGTGACACTTCCTTTCAGCTTCGAAGGCAAACGCCGTCAGCAGCAGGCAGAGGAAGGTATCGCCGAACTCCGTAAGAACGTCGATGCCTTGATTGTTATCAGCAACGACAAACTCCGTGAGGAATACGGCAATATGAAACTCACCGAGGCGTTCAAGAAAGCCGACGATGTGCTGAAGATAGCCGCCAAAGGTATTGCGGAAATCATCACCGTCACCGGCTATGTCAACGTTGACTTTGAAGATGTCAACAAGGTGATGCGTGAAAGCGGCAAGGCCATCATGGGCTCCGGCTACGCAGCCGGCGAAAACAGAGCCTTGCGCGCCGTCGAAGAGGCAGTCAGCTCACCGCTTCTCAACGACTCCGATATCACAGGCGCAAAGAACATCCTCGCCTATATCACATCAGGAAATGAAGAAGTCTCCCTCGATGAGGTAACGGAAATAATTGAATATGTTCAAGATGCAACCGGAAATGTGTCGGAGGTTATCTGGGGTAACGGCGAAGACCTGACCCTTGAAGATGGCATCCGTGTCACTCTCATCGCCACAGGTTTCGAGATGGAGAAGGCCAAGGAAGAACCTGTCGTTCACACCTGCGCCGAGAATGTGCTGAAATCGACACCTAAACAGGAACCTGAACGGAAACCTGAGACGAAGCCGCAACCTGAAGCTGCGGAAAAGGAAGAAGAACAGATCCGTGTCATCAAAAAACATGAAGAGCCTGAACAGCCAAAGCCTGAAGTGAAAAAAGACGAACAGCAGACGGCAAAGACAACACATACTCTTTATGATGTTGAAACTGAACCTGTTGAGGAAAAGAAAGAAGATGTTGAAGAAGACAATAACGGCTATACCGTGAGGAGAATCAGCAACGATTCTCAATCTGAAGTGCACCGCGCACAGGATTCGGCAACGCCTTCAATCAAAAGATATGACAACCCGTTTGTCAATGATGACGATGACATCGATGTCCCTTCAGTCAGGAACATGGCATCAACGTCAACGGCGGTGGAGGTGAAACCTGTACAGAAGAAACAGATCGATCTCAGGGAAGAACTTCGTCGCAAACGTCTCATCGACCTCGGAATGAGCTTCAAGACACAGCGTGGGTTGGAAAATATGGAGAACGTTCCGGCATACGCCCGACTCGGACTTGATATAAACAGCAGAGAGTCAGAGGAACTTTCTCACGTTTCCGTGAATAAGACCTCAGGACTCAGCGAAGATAACACTTACATCAATGTTGATGTAGATTGATTAATGAAATGATATGATGAGGTTGCCGAGGATATTCGCATTTTTTGCAACGGTCATGATGCTTTCTTTCGGAAAAACCGCAGCGCAAGAGATGTACCTCGGCGGGTTCACCATAGAAGATGCCCCGTCATTTCACGGAAAAACAATGGAACTCTCCGTGAGCTTCCATGCCGATTGCATTGAAAACACGTATGCAAAATATGCGGTGACTGCCACAAAAGGTGGAACTCCTACCTTGTGGCAGTCATTCCCTGTCGTGCCTGTCTTCTCAAAAAAAATTATGATTCCTTGCGATATTTTTGAAGACGGAATTATAAAATGCTACGCATACAATCCGAATTTGGAAATTCTGTCAATCGACAGCTTGACGTATAATGTTGATTTTGTTGAGTTTCCGTCGTTTGTGCCAAAGGTGGATTTACCGAAGTATCCTTGTTCGATGAAATATCTGCCTGAACTTGACGGCGTTGGCGATCTTAAAATTCTTTTTTCAAGAAAAGAAAAAAATGTTGTTCTTTCAGATGAAAAAAATAACATTCTCACACGACCTCTGACGATGTTGCTTCGAGGATATTGTGATGGTCAATACGTTGAAAATCAATCGTCTGAATGGAAAAAGAAGTCATTTGAAAAAACTGACGATTCGGTCTTTACTGTTTTTGAAAACGAGAATGAATTTTCATCGACAAGAATGAAAATGACGTTTTTCAAAGAAAATCCTGATGTCAGGATTGAATTGGAAACGGAATTCAAGAAAGATGTAAAAATCGAAAGGCTCGCGATGATGCTGCCTTTCAGATACGGCGAATTTGAGGTTTTCGACGATTACATGCGGGTCGTGAAAGATTCACTCCGTGAAGGTGAATATTATCTCGATCAAGAAGGTTTCTCTTTGAAAATCAATGAGAAACAATTGAATTTTTATCATCCCGATGAATTGTCATCAACACAGCTTGACGCGAGAAACAGATTGGTCTTTTTGAATCTGGATTATGAGAAAGATTATCCTTTCGTGCATTTTCCGTTTGATGACGACACTTCTGATTATTTCGTTGACAAGTCGATGCGTGAGGTTAAAAAAGGCGATGTCGTCAAAGCGTCTTTCGTCTTAAGTGTAACGCAACCTGTTGATTTACCGAGGATTATGCCGGTTTGGGACGGTTTTGAATCTTCGATTATTTTCACCGAACATGCCGACTGGACAGATATTCGCACCCATCGCGCCGTGTGTTTCGGAAGCGAGGATGTCAGCTGCGCCGACAGTGCGGTCGGTGGCTTCGCTTATTACGACATTCCCGTGACAAAAAGCGTTTTCTACTGCAACCCCGACAGCGTAAGAAACGTCGTGAAAAACTCCGAATTTCCAGATTTTCATTCTACAATAACGACGGATTCTTTGCTCTTTGATTTCCTTAAACAATTGAAAAACAAAGGTTTTGACATTTGTCTGCACACTCCTGAACAATATACGACGACGGCTTCAAATCTTTCGGAGGCTCTAGCTTTTATGAAGGAAAATTTCGGCTCGCCTTCATGGATTGATCATGGATACAACAACTCTTCAGAAAATAACCGTGAGAATATCGTCTGTGATGGGCTTGACAAGTCATCACCTTATTATATATGTAACCTTTGGCGGAAAAATGGCGTGAAATATCCTTGGAATGCGGCGTATGAAGAACTGAAACCTTTTGATAACTATCTGTTTGATAATCATTTACAAAGGCCATATCCGTTTTTCAGCGATGCGTTTCCGAAACCGAGGGTGATGCGGCTTCCAGATGAGCCGGATTTCCTGCTTTGGTCAACGGAATACACAACGGAGCCTGGCGATTCGTGGAATTATTATTTCAATAAGGAAAGGCTGATGAAAGTAGTCGAGAGCCGTTCGGTTCTCATCCTGCACACTTATCCGGCGTGGGTCGAGACATTCCGCGGCTTCTGGGATATGGAAAACGGAAAGGCTGTCGCAAAACCCGATTTCAATCAGGCTCTCGAACGGATTGCAAAACTTCGTGAAGAGAAATTGATGCTCCCGACCACAATTGATAAGTACATGTTTTATCAAGAACAACTTCAAAATATTGAATATCATTATGATAATGACGGGAATGTTGTTTTGAAAAACAATAATCCGGATGTTGTGAAAGGGTTTTCGCTCATCTCAAAGTCGGAGATGGAAATCGAAAACAAGGATTTTGAAACGCGGATTTCAAAAGGAGAACATATCATCTTTTTTGACCTGAATCCGAGGGAAGAATTGAAAATCAAGAGAGTAGAGATGAAAGATGTGAGATAGAATAAGTTAAATAGTTAATTTTGTAAAAATGAAGAAACTTGCAATATTTGTATCGGGCGGCGGCACCAACTTACAACAGATCGCCGAATATTTCGCTCCGAATCCGGAGGTGAAAATCGTTTGTGTTGTCAGCAACAACAAAGACGCTTACGCCAATGTCAGGGCGAAGAATCTTGGCATTCCGTTGGTCATGCTCAATTCAAAGGCGAAAATCCACGATTTTGAGTTGCAAAGTCAGTATGAAGTTTCGCAAACGTTTGATTTTCAAGATAAAGCATTTTCAGAATATCTAAAATCGCTTGATGTCGATTTGATTGTGCTTGCCGGCTTCCTTTGGCTCATCCCGCAGCATCTTCTTGATGCTTTTCCGGGGAAGATTATTAACATTCATCCGGCGTTGTTGCCGAAATATGGCGGAAAAGGCTTCTACGGCCATCATGTCCACGAGGCTGTCGTGGCGCATCATGAAAAAGAGTCGGGCATCACAATACATTATGTGAATGAACGTTACGACAGCGGCGACATCATTTTCCAGAAATCGGTCGAGCTTTCGGAAACCGACACGGCCGAAGATGTCGCAGCGAAGATTCATATTTTGGAAAAAGATTATTTTCCGGTTGTCATTGAAGAATTGCTGAAAAGTTTGTAAAGTTTATAAAGTTTGTAAAGTTGTAAAGTTAAAAGTTTAAAAAATGAAAAAGGTATTATTTACGGCAATGTTATTGCTTATTGCATTGGTTTCCAATGCACAGGTTGACAAGATTCTCGGTGAATGGCGCACTGTCGATGACAAGACGGGCGAGACGAAAGGTGTTGTTTCAATTTATTTTGACGATGCCACAAATTCCTATTGCGGGAAAACCATTCACTGCTACAAGGATGGCAAGGAGATTTTCGACCCTCAATATGTGGGACTTGTGATTATCAAGGACATGAAGGACGAAAAAGGCACTCTCAAGGGTGGCACCGTGTATGATCCTGAAAGTCAGAAGACTTATTACGCAAAGATTTCTTATAACAAGAAAGACAACACCATCACGTTGCGTGGCTCGCTCGACAAGGCCGGAATGCTTGGCAGGTCGCAGACGTGGGTCAGGTGAACGGTCGAAAAACAATTTGTTACACCATTACAGCTTCCAATCGGATCTTCAGATTTAATGCTTCCGCAATTTGTAGAAAGGACGATAACTGCATGTCGGTCTCGCCTTTCTCGATGCGGCTTATGTATGTGCGTTCTTTGCCGATGCGTTCTGCAAGATCCTGTTGGGTGAGTTGAAGTGATTTGCGTCTGTCGCGAAGAATTTCTCCGTAATACCAGGCTTGCGCTTTGGCATTGAACTCATTGCGACGCTCGCTCCCTTGCACTCCAATCTCTTTCGACAAAACATCTTCTGCTTCGACAAAACCTTTCGCCTTCGAAAAATCAAATTTTCTCAATTTTTGAATCTCTTCTTCATTCAAGTTTCTCATAATACTCTCCTTAATATGTTTGTTGCTATTTCTATCTGCTTTTTGTAATCTTTCGTATCTTTCTTAATAAAACCATTTAAGAATACTACGGTTTTGGACAAATTGATATTTGGACTATCAGCTGAAAACAAAATCACCCGAATCTCATTGTCAACCTTTATTCGTAATTCGTAAAAATCAGTGTTGACTAATTTTTTCACGAATCGACTTGATATGAGTGGCATTGTTTCTAAAATAACAGAGGCGTAGTGCAATTTCTCGCGTACCCGTTCATTCGTACTCTGTTCAAAAGCTTGATATTCAGTTGAATATATTAAAATTCGTTCCATAAGTGCGTTGTAGTTTCCAGATTGCAAAGGTAACGAATTAGTTTCATAAAAAGATATATTTTAAAAATTATTTTTTATATTATCGTCCGATAAAAACTGAAAACGGCTAACCGAGACAACACAAACAGGGAACAAAGACAAAAAACAGTCAACCTAAAATTAGGAGATGACAGTATATGACACTCCGATTTGCATTGCCAATGCACGTTGCGAAATACCGCGATATTCTATTTCATCTTTGATGATTTCACCGGGGTGGGTTGGGATGAACGGCTCAAGTTTATTTGCTTCCATGGTATTTGTCTTGTTTCGGCGCGAAGGTATAAAGATTAAAATAAATATTCACAAATTTGTGAATATTTTGCAAAAAAAAATCAAAGCGTGTCATTGACACGCTTTGATTCAAAACGTGATGTTTGTTTTTACAATTCTTCTCTAAATCTACCATTTCCTTGGTATTCCCAATTGAAATAGTACTTTCCAGCTACAATATATTTATAATGTGCAGCTTTTCCGTATTCTGATTTTCCATAGTATGGATTATTAGTCCATCTATATCTATATCCGTTGATTATTATTTCATCGGTTTCATCATCGTATTCAGCATTTATGGTTTTTTTGATAGTAAGTGTTCCAGATCCTTGTTTTAATTCGTAAACAGCAACATTGTAGATAGCACCGCAACCGATGGTTAATTCATCTTTTTGTTGTTGTGTTGAATAAGCATTGTCTGAATTAGATGCAGCAAAAGCTGTAGAAATCAGCATTCCAAATGCCATGACAGCTGTAAATAAAACATAATAGATTTTTTTCATTTTAATTTTTGTCGGTTATATCCCATCGACTCATCGGTTTTTTTGTAATTGATTTTGTTTGAGTGTGACATGTACCCCAAAAGTTTTTTATCTAACTTTTGAAGTGCATGTCACAGATAACTTTTGTTTTTACAATCCAATTTTTAGTATTCATATCCTGGTGCACAGTTTGAATTCCATCCCTGTCTAAATCCTTCTTGGAAATCAGGATCATTCATTACTGCACAAGATGTCATAAAGGACATTGTGATGATTGTAACAATTGCAAGAATTAATAATCTCTTTCTTTTCATTTTTTCTTTTCGCCGGTTATATCCCATCGGCCCATCGGTTTTTTTGTAAATGATTTTGTTTAAGTGTGACATGTACCCAAAAGTATTTCGTCTAACTTTCGAGGATTCATATCATTGACGTTTGTCTTCGTTTTTTAAACAGTTTTACTGCATAAGAACATTAATTGAACACCGAACTCGGAACATAGATATTTACATAGTGATACTTCGAGTTATACCAAAAACGCATATTATAGCCGTCTTTTCCGGTATATTCCGCTAAATCATATTTTTTGCCTGTTTTTGTAATTGAAAATGCAATCTGATAATTAGCCTTATTTACCCAAACATATCCATACCCCTCACAAGTTTGAGTATCGACATCACAATATGGTACATTTTCTCTAAACAGCATCCAATCATCATCAGCTTTGATTTGAGAACATTCAGATTTTACATCCTGCTTTGGTGTGGTAAATGAAGACAACGTTGCTACGACAGTCGTAAAAGCGAAAATCATAGAAATTGTTAACAAAAATTTTTTGTTTTTCATTTTAAATTTTGCCGGTTATATCCCATCGGCTCATCGGTTTTTTTGTAAATGATTTAAATTTTTTTCGTGCCGAAGGTCTCATTGTGATGTGCACACAAAAAAAGCGTGGCACTTTTTCGCCTTCATTGGTTATTCTGAGGTCTTGGACTACCTAATCTACCCAATTACAACGAGTAAAGCCCACGCCTGTTGGCGGGAGCGCCGTTGCTTTACTCTGGGTAGATTAACTGAAAGTGTCCAAGTTTCAGAATAACCAGTGCAAGCTACTTCGCTTTTCCTTATTCTATGATGTGCATACCGCTTAATGCGTCTATCTCATAGGCAAAATGTTTGGTTAATAATCAGTTTGTTATTTTTTTTACTTCAGCAGTTTCACCTTCAGCGTCTCTATCATATCGACGGTCATCTTGTCGAGGTCGTACTTCGGGTTCCAGCCCCACTCGT
>JAKSMW010000007.1 GCA_024400395.1 Bacteroidales bacterium | reverse complement strand
TTTGATATTATTTTGATATTACTTTGATGGCGCAAAGATACAACATTTTTTTAATATGCAAGAAAAAAAATTATTTTTTTACCGAAGCATGATTTTTCAAAAAATTACAAGTATCTTTGCGGAAAATTTATTCAAAATAATAATTAACGCTAATTAATGAGATGGCAACTGTTACATTAAAATTCAATCCTCGCAATTCTCTCGCAAGAAAAACATTGGATTACATAATTTCGTTGGGCGTTTTTACCATTGACAATGGCAACGAAAGTCCTTATAATCAAGAGTTTGTGAATAAAATCAGAAAAAGTGAGGCAGAACCTTCAAAAACTTTGGATTTAGGGAAATATGGAATTAAAATTTAAACCAACTGCTGAGACTGATCTTCAATTTTGGTATGAGACAAGCAACAAAAAGATATTGAAAAGAATTGAGCAATTGCTTAAAAGCACAATTGAAACCCCATTTTCAGGCATTGGAAAACCAGAACCACTGCGATACAATTTATCTGGTTATTGGAGCCGCAGAATTGACCAAGAAAATAGAATGATTTATAAAGTTGAAGATGATACAATCACAATTCATTCATTGAGAGGACATTACCTGTAAAACATAGTTCATAACATTATCACATTGGGATGAAATCTGTCAAATGTTTTTCACATGTCAAACACACGTATTAACAATAAAACTCACTACCTTTTTCTCGACGGGCTGCGTGGCGTAGCCGCGTTGATGGTTCTGGGTTTCCATCTTTTCGAGGCGGTCGCTTTTGCAGCCGGCGAACCCGAACAAAACATGTTTCACGGTTTCCTCGCCGTCGATTTCTTCCTGATTCTGTCGGGTTTCGTGATGGGTTATGCATACGATAATGAATGGGACAAGATGTCTGTCGGGCAGTTTTTCAAGAAACGTCTGATACGTCTTCATCCCATGGTCGCGATGGGTGTCGCGATCGGGCTGGCCGCGTTTCTGTTTCAAGGCGGATTGAAATGGGACGGCAGTGCCAACAGCTTGGTAAACATCGCGTTAAGCACAATATTGGCCCTGCTTTTATTGCCGTCGCCTGCAAGATTAGATGTCCGCGGAAACACCGAGATCTTCCCGCTCAACGGCCCGCATTGGTCGCTGTTCTTCGAATACATCGGAAACATCGTTTACGCATTGGCAATCAGGAAGTTCACGACGAAAACGCTGAAAGTCTGGGTGGCGGTCACAGGTGTCTCGTTCCTTTGCGTCGGGATTTTCGGGCCTTACGGAAGTCTCGGCTACGGCTGGTCGTCGCAGCCGGTGAGTCTGCTCGGCGGCTTCCTAAGGATGTCGTTCGACTACGGCCTCGGGATGCTGCTGATCAGGACTTTCAGAGAGAGAAACGTCAAGTCTTCCGAAAAAAAGCACACCTTTATTTTATATGCGGCGTTGCTCGTCATGCTTCTCTGCGTCCCGTCGCTCGGAAAGCTGAACGTATATTTTGAGTTTTTATGCGTCGCGATCTGCTTCCCGACGATAATCTGGTTCAGCGCGAAAGGCGTTGCGCAAAGCAGTTTCGAGCGTAAGTCGTTGAAATTCATCGGCGACCTCTCCTACCCGCTTTACGCGATTCACTATCCTTTCATCTATCTTTACATCGGTTGGATCAACGAAGGCCGTCATCCTTTCGGCCCTTACGGATGGTGCACGCCAGTCGCCATCGCGTTGATTGCCATCGCGGCAGCTGCGATTTTAATGAAGTTTTACGACATTCCGATAAGGAAAAGGCTTGCAAAAAGTCCTGAACCAACATCCGGCGAAGGACTTGTAAAATGTTTTTCAGATTGAAAATCAATAGTTTTCGGCTTTGATCCGGAAATATGACTGCGGATCATTTTTTTCAAATTTAAAAACCTCGCAAAAATATGATTTTTTATTCACCAATTGAAAGTCGTATCAAATTAAAGTGTAATTTTGCAACTCAAAAAACAGCGACGACGCACCGACCTCAAGTTGGCGGCGGAGCTGGCTTTGAGAACAGTATATCTAAAAATGTCATTCAAAACACAAAACAGACAATTATAAAAACAGAGACAAAATATAACTAACATATTATAAATCATAGCGTTTGCAAAAATGAATCAAGAAAGCCAGAATATAGAATACAAAGAATCATGGCGCGACGAATACCTCAAATGGGTTTGTGGTTTCGCCAATGCGCATGGCGGCACTTTGTATATCGGCATTGACGATGACGGAAATGTTGTTGGGGCTGAGCATGCAAAACGGCTCTCGGAAGACATTCCAAATAAAATCAGGGATGTTCTTGGAATTGTCGCCGAAGTAAATCTACTGGGCAAAGATGCAAACGAATATATAGAAATACGCATTGAACCAAATTCATTTCCAATAAGTTACAAAGGCGAATACCATATTCGGAGCGGCAGCACCAAACAGCAATTGAAAGGCAACGCGTTGACTCAGTTTTTATTGAGAAAGACGGGGCTGTCGTGGGATGCAACCGAAGTCAGCAACATCGAGTTGGCAGATTTGTCGCCCGTCGCTTTTGACATTTTCAGAACACAGTCTGTGAGGCGCAAGCGCATGGATAAAGCAGATGTTGATATTTCCGACCGTGAATTATTGGAAAAACTACATCTTTTCACAGAAGACGTCAACCCTTTGCCGAAATTTGAGCTTTCGGAAAACGATGTAACTATCGTGTTTGAAAAATCCATTAGCGACTCCGCAAACATGACGGGTAAAGTGACAGGTAAAGTGACAGGTAAAGCGACAGGTAAATCAGAAATTATTGTCAACACAATTTTGGCAAATCCACATACGACGGTGGAAGATTTAATGGAATTATTGAATATGAGTAATACGGGGGTGAGAAATATAATGCGTCAATTAAAGGCAGATGGAATAATTAAACGTGTCGGTTCTGACAAAACAGGCCATTGGGAAGTTGTTGACAAACAAACAGAATATTTTACTAATTTATTAAACAACAATAATTAAAGGAAAGAAAATTAAAAACTAACATATTATAAATCATAGCGTTTGCTATTTGTTCAGGCGAGTTGAAACCTAGGAAATTTCTGAAAGCAAAAGAACAATGACATAGAGCAAACGTCCGCGCTTTGTGGACGTCTTTTTGTCGTTCTTTCGGCTTTCCTAGGGCCGCAACTCGGACATTAATTCGTCCACTTTTTGCACCCTAGAATATCAAAAGAACATTGGCAACTCGCTTCAAATAGCAAATGCCGATGTTCTATAAAATTATTCAAAAGAAACGAGATGAATGGCTGGCATCACCAAGTTGCACTATCAATAGTTTGATAGAATATATTGTACAACGCGGTGTTATGCGAGATGCACAGCGTGAAGCCATTAAGACATATCTGTTCCTGAAAATAGCCTGCGGAAACAAACCATTGGCGGAGTTGTTCAAGCAAGGTTGTTTCAATTCGCTGACATCAACCGAGATTGACGAACTTCCGCTTTCTGCAAATGCAAGACAAATATTTCAAGATTCACCTGCAGCAATAGCTTTGTATGAGTTTGCTTCATCAAAAGATAACGATGGGAATGCCATAGCAGAGAATCTTGCCCAATCAATATTAAACAACCCGTCTGCAATTGATTATGACAATGTGTTTGACACGCTTTTCTATGGCGTGACATATCCCGATTATGTTTTCAGCCTTCCGATGGGTGCCGGCAAAACATACTTGATGGCTGCTTTCATTTATCTTGATTTGTATTTTGCTCAGCAAGAGCCTGACAACAAAGCATTTGCTCATAATTTCATGGTTCTTGCGCCTTCGGGAACAAAAACGTCAATCATCCCAAGCCTGAGAACAATTCAAGATTTCGACCCTTCTTGGATTATACCGGAACCCGCAGCAAGCGAACTGAAAAAGTTATTGAAATTTGAGATGCTTGACGAAAACACGAGTGCCAACAAATCAAATAGAACCAAAAATCCGAATGTGCAGAAAATAGCCATTCATGAACCTTTGTGTGATTTATTTGGCTTTGTTGCAGTTACGAATGCCGAAAAGGTAATCCTCGACAAAATTGACAAAGACCCGAATACAACTTTATTCAAGAAAGAAGAATTGGCCTTGATTGAATCGGCAAACGAATTGCGTGGGAAAATTGCTTCAATTCCAAACTTGTCCATACTCATTGATGAAGTTCACCACGTTGCTTCAAAGAATGATGGTGATGAAGCGAAATTAAGAAAAGTTGTTAACGGATGGACGAAGAAAGGAACCATAACCACCGTTTTGGGTTTTTCAGGAACTCCATATCTCGACAAAAAAGAGACTGTTTCCATTACTGATACTCAGTCGATAAAGACTTCAGAAATGAGTAATATTGTTGATTATTATCCTTTGATAAATGGTATTGGAAACTTTTTGAAAGTCCCGGCTGTTTTCAAATCCGATAGCAACGTAAAAAGTGAAATTGTAGAAAAAGGTATTCGTAAATTTTTTGATTCATACAAAAACACGGTTTATCCCAATGGAACTTGCGCGAAACTTGGGATTTATTGCGGCTCAATAAAGAATTTGGAAGAAGAAATTTACCCGATTGCAAGTAGTATATGCAATGAATATGGACTTAATCCGCATGATGCGATTTTGAAGTTCCACGAAGGGAACAAAGAATATCCCGAACCACAAAACGCTCGCTCGGAATTTGCGGTTTTGGACAAGCCTTTTTCAAAAAAACGAATTGTTCTTTTGGTTCAAATTGGCAAAGAAGGCTGGGATTGCAAAAGTCTCACGGGCGTAATACTTTCGCAAGAAGGCGACTGTCCTCAAAACATGGTTTTGCAGACTTCCTGCCGCTGTTTGCGTGAAGTGACCGATGCAAAAAACGAAACAGCGGTTGTTTACTTGAATGAACAGAATTACAAATATTTAGATGAACAGCTGAAGAAACAGCAGCACATTTCATTGGATGAGTTTCAAAAAGGCAAAAAGCAGAATGACACCATTTCGCTTAATCGTTACGACAGGACAAAACATCTGAATTTGCCGCCTATCGAATTTTATCAGTTACGTGTGAAATATGAAGATGAAATCGCACAAAGTGCAACCACTAATTCAATAAAGGCGGAAATAGCGACAGCAAATGAGTCTGCCAAAATTGAAAACGCAATTGAAACTCAATGGAGAATAACCAAGTCAGGATTTGAATGTGTTACAACGCATGTAGATGATGCAGAACATGGAAAGCAATATGCGAATTTCAATCAATGGCTTTATGAAATCGCGAAAGAGAGTTTCGAAAATGTAACTATGGCTGATTTGAATAACTATTCATCGGAACTCAAAAATATCTTTGACGCGATCACATTCGCCAATGATGACGGATGTTTCTTCACTTCTCATTACGATGTGAAGAAAGTAAATGCCAATATCCGGAAAGCGTTTTACGACAAACGCACTTTGAAGGTAAGTGACGAACTCATTGACCAAAAGGCGGAGTTGCTTCACGTGACAAATTTGCAGACATTTTCTCCATTGGAAATTGATAAAAACGAAAAAGACAAATATTATCCCGACAGTCAAAAAGTTGAGAATATCATTAAGGAAGATAAGGGCCAAAACCTGTTAGATGCCAAAACTCTTGCAACGATTCAATCATTGGAAGATATCGGACAACATGAAATGGCGAATAAGCTTCGCAAGCAAAAATCTTCCGATGCCAACAAGGACAAATCCTATCATTATATTCCGTATCGCATCGACAGCGGCTTTGAGTCAAAATTTCTTGCCGAAGTTCTGACACTCGATAGCGTGCAACAAAAGAATTTGGAAGTCTATTACAATGGTGACGGGCAGTTTACCGAATTCCGCATTCTGTGTTACAAGCAAAACGAGAAAAAACAATGGGGCTATATCGGGCAATACACGCCCGACTTTCTGATTATCAAGCGAAAAGACAATGAAATTCACAAAGCCCTGATTGTGGAAACCAAAGGAGAAATCTATGCAACTGATGAAATTTTCAAGAAGAAAAAGTCTTTCGTGGAATCAGAATTCTTAAAAGCGAATAATGACAAATTCGGTTACGAACGATTCGATTATCTTTATTTGGAGGATTCGTTGTCCGATGCCGAACGCATTAACAAGACAAATGATTTGATAAACCAATTTTTCAACGATTAAAATCCTAAAACAATGGCAGTAAAATACATTCCGTTCTTTCCGGAACCAATTCAAGGACAGGCATTGCTCGACAATTTCAACCGCACTTTGCGTTACAAAGGCAATTTTGATGTGAAGAACAATTTACAGCGAGGTATGCCTTATTACGAAGTGGAAACACAGGAAACAATTGGCGGCGATGCTGACACCGAGAATATGGTTATTCGCGGCGAATGTTTGAGTGCGTGTGCCTATTTGAAAGAGCAAAACATCAAAGTGGACTTGGTCTATATTGACCCTCCGTTTGCCAGTGGTGCCGACTATGCCAAGAAGGTTTACATTCGCCGCAATCCAAAAGTTGCCGAAGCGGTTGCAAAAGCCGAGGAGGAACTCGACATTGACGAGTTGAAAGCCTTTGAGGAGAAAATGTACGGTGATGTGTGGGAGAAGGAGAAATATTTGAACTGGATGTACGAAAACCTTGTGGCAATTAAATCTGTCATGAGCGATACGGCAAGCATCTATGTGCATTTGGATTGGCATATCGGACACTATGTGAAGATTTTGATGGATGAGATTTTCGGTGAGGATAATTTTGTAAATGAAATTATTTGGTGTTACACAGGACCTGGGTCGCCTGGAATGAAGCAATTCAGTAGAAAACACGATACAATATTTTGGTATTCTTTATCTGCTGATCACATTTTTAACGCAGATGATATTAGAATAGAATCGCAAGTGCATTCAGGTGGATTTAATGGTGAGATGAAAAAAGAAGATAGTGATTCTTATTCGTCACAAGGGAAAATACCTGAAGATTGGTGGGAATTTGCCGTTTCATCTCGTTTTAAAGTTGATGGCGTAAATCGTGTTGATTATGCAACCGAAAAACCATTTAAATTATTAGAACGAATAATTTCAGCCAGCAGTAGTAAAGATATGGTCGTTGCCGACTTTTTCGGTGGCAGCGGTGTAACCGCAAAAGTAGCCAATGATTTAGGTCGCAAATTCATACATTGTGATATTGGCATAAACAGCATTCAAACCACACGTGACAGATTGGTGGCGGCTAATACAAAGTTCAAAGTAATGGAAGTGAAAGACGGTGTGCAACTCTACCGCAACCCCGTACAAACCATGGAGAAAGTGAAATCACTCATTCCCGGCTTGAAAAACGAAGACCGTGTCAACGAGTTCTGGGAAGGTTATATAAGCGACAGCAAACTGGGCAAAGTGCCTGTTTACATACCAAATTTAATGGACAGCGCAAGCAAACTGCTTGATGAAGTGATGATGAATCGCATTCTGCATGAAGCCATTCCCGACTTGCCAGACAACACCAAGAAAGTCGTTGTTTACTACATTGACATTACGAGCGAAGAGGAAATCAAAAAGTTCATCAAAGAAGACAAATCCACGCTTGTGGAAATAGAGCTTCGCGATTTAAAAACCATTCTCGACGATGTTGTTGTAGAAGATTACGCCGAATTTGAGTGCAAAAAAGCCACGCAAGAGATGATGGGACAGATTATCGAAACCGACGGTTATGAAATAGAAATCACAAAGTTTGTCAGCGACCGAGTTTTGCAAAAAATCGATGAATACAATCAGAAATCGCTTGCCAATGACAAGAAAGGCACTTTCAAACCTATCAATATCAGTGATGAAGGATTGGAAACAATTGAATTCCTTTCAGTTGACTGCACCTCCGACAAATGACAATGGCACAGCGACAGTGAGATAAAAATTGACAAACTTGGCTATGTGATAAAGAACGGGCAAAAGACAAAGACGTTTTGGGACGATAAAATCACAAGTGAGAAGAAACCGTTAAGGTTGAAAATCAGAAACATCTGCGGTGACGAAACAATCTGGATGATAAAATAATTTAAGGTCATTGTTTTCTGCGACGCCTACGGAATACACCGGAGTCAACCGCCATGAAAACGACAGCTACATCGGGGTTTTCGACGCCAAAGTCATGAAAGACAGAATTATCGTCGGGAAATAAATGAGTTAAAAAGACTTCCGTTTCAGCATCTCCGCGAACGCAATTTTAAACCACGCCGTGTAGTTTTCGGGATTCTTTTCGATGTCGGACTTGATGTTTCCGACGGTCTCGTACTTGTACGAATCGACTTCATCCTTGTTAATCAACGGAATAGCATCTGTTTTGCCGACAAAAACGTGGTCGAACTCGTGTTCGGTGAGGCCTTGCATCACGTCGGCTTTATAGACGAAACTGAACAGTTCTTTCAGCTCGCACTCCATGCCCATCTCCTCCATGAGGCGTCGTTTCGTCGCGGCTTCGAGACTCTCGCCGTCGCGCGGGTGGCTGCAGCAGGTGTTCGTCCACAGCCCGGGCGTATGATATTTCGTCAAGGCGCGACGTTGAAGCAGCAATTCGTTTTTCGAGTTGAAGATGAAAATCGAGAAAGCACGGTGCAAAGTCGGGTTGATGTGAGCTTCCATTTTCTCCATCAATCCGACTTTATTATCTTGATTGTCAACGAGTACTACGTATTCTGGCATATTTTTTAACACAAGTTACACAAGTTTTTTAACACAAGTTGCACAAGTTTTTTAACACAAGTTACACGAGGAGAAATTTGTTTTTACACATTAAACCTTATATTAATAATGTCGCCGTCTTTCACGACGTATGTCTTACCTTCGACGCCGAATTTTCCGGCTTCTTTGACGGCCTGTTCCGAGCCGTAGTGCAGGAAGTCTTCGGTGCTCATCACCTCGGCGCGGATGAAGCCGCGTTGCAGGTCGCTGTGGATCACGCCCGCCGCCATCGGGGCAGTGTCGCCGACGTGTATCGTCCAGGCGCGTGTCTCATCGAGGCCGGTGGTGAAGAACGACTGCAGTTTCAAGGTGCTGTACGCCAGACGCACGAGACGGTTCACGCCGGGTTCGGTCAGGCCGGCGTCCTCCATGAAGAGCTGACGGTCGTCCTCGTCGAGCTCGGCTATTTCCGACTCAAGTTTGCCCGCCAAAATCACCATGTCTTCGCCGTGAAGAGCCGCTTTCACAGCCTCGGTGTATTTGTTGCCGGTTATTGCCGATGCGTCATCAACGTTGCAGACGTACATAATCGGTTTCACTGTAAGTAACTGAATGTCTTGAATATATTTCTTGTCTTCTTCGGAGACATCGGCGGTGCGGGCGTTCTGCATGTTTTCGAGAACCTCCTTATAGACTGAAAGCACCTCGAAGGCGCGTTTGTTGTCCTTGTCGCCGTTTTTGAGAAGTTTCTCGACGCGTTGCAGTTTGCGTGTCACGAGGTCGAGGTCGCGCACTTGGAGTTCAAGGTCAACGAGTTCCATGTCACGCACGGGGTCGATGCTGCCTTCGCTGTGAGGGACGTTGGGATCGTCGAAGCAACGCAGCACGTGGATGAGCGCATCAACGGTCTGCACTTCCGCAAGAAGTTTGTTGCCGACGCCCTGACCGCCTTTGCTAAGGCCGGGAAGGTCAACGATTTCGACCGTCGCCGGAATGACTTTCTTTGAATGAGAGATATTGTCGATGAGTTTTAGGCGTTCATCCTTAACCTCGCACATCCCGATATTCGACTTTGTAGCAAAGCCTATTTCAGCTTTAGTATTTGATATACAATTAAATATAGTTGTCTTTCCAGTATTTGAAAGACCAATGATTCCGCAATTGAGTGCCATTATTTTAAATTTTTGCAAAGATATGAAAAAGACTTCAGCTATCGGTCATCTGTCATCAGTTTTTTACTAAAAAAATCAAAACATGTCAAACGTATCATATTTAGATATATTTTTGCGCAAAATTTTTCAAAGAAAAACAGAATGTTTGTCGGGGATTGGAACAATCATTAACTCCTATTATGAGAATTAAGTCATTGATTTTTCCTTTATTTTTTTCATCCAAACCATTTTATGCTTATTTTTGCAGCTCAAAACCACGCAATCATGTCAAATAACGAAATCGGTTATGTCTATATCCTGACCAATCCAAGTTTCAGGGAAGATTGGGTTAAGATTGGGAAAAGTTCGCGTCCTGTTGACGTGAGGTCGAAAGAACTCGACAACACCGCTGTACCTCTTCCCTTTGAGATTTATGCCACCTTGAAAACCTCAAAATACGCCATAGTTGAAAAACAGATACACAAACAGATTGACAGACTTACCGACCTGAGGATCAGGCAGAACCGTGAGTTTTTCAACATCGCGCCGGATGTCGCCCTTGATATCATGCGCGACATCGCCGACTTGCTCGATGACGCCGAAATTGCGGTGTACGTGAATGGCAAACCAATGATATCCAAAGACAAAGACGAGGATAAAAAGATAAAAGACGAGGTAGAGACAAAGAAACACTTGGCTTCAAAGCCATCCTTCAAATTCCCAATGATCGGCTTGAAAGTCGGTGATGTCGTGACATTCTCACCGACCGGCGTTGAAGTGAGAGTGGCAACTGACAACAAGGTCGAATACGAAGGAAGATTGTGGTCACTGTCAGCATTCACTGCGACATTTATGCCAATTGAGAAGCAAAACACTTCTGGTGCCTATCAGGGGCCGAAGTATTTCACATACAAAGGCAAGACTCTGAATGATTTGAGAAATGAGAGTGAAGACAAGACACCTGAATGACGTGGTGACAGGTTTCGCGTTTCATGGTTGAATCTCCCGAAGAAACCTCTCACAGCCTTCAACTATGTCGTTGTACGTCTTCTCGAAATCGCCGGTGTACCAAGGGTCGGCGACATCGCGGCGTTTGCCGGCATACGACATCATCAGCGAAATCTTGTTGTCGGTGTTCTCGCCGAGAAGTCTCTTCAGATTCCGCAGGTTGTTTTCGTCCATCGCGATGATGAAATCGTAATATTCATAGTCGCGGCGTGTGATCTGTCGGGCCATGCGGCTGCCGTATCTCACGCCTTTCCGTGACAGGATCCGCCGCACGGGAGGATAAAGGTCGTTGCCGATCTCCTCGGTCGAAGTCGCCGCCGACGCAATCTCAAACTCGTCAGCCATGCCTGCTTTCTCAACCATGTCCTTCAAAATATATTCCGCCATCGGACTGCGGCAGATATTTCCGTGGCAGACGAAAAGCACCTTGTGTTTCTCCATTTTCATTTTTTCCGGCAAAATTACAAAAAAGTCGTGAAACCGGATTAATTTTCCCGCAAGTCACGCAGATATTTTTAGAATATTTTTTCAGGAAAAGTGATTGTATATCAAAACTTTTTGTATTTTTGCACCTCGTTCAAATCTTTTCCCAAAATTGATTTTCACAATTGAAAATCAATGGTTTGAGTCAAAAGTTTAAAGTTAAACAATCCTCGTTATTTTAATTTGGGAGAAATATCGGGTACAATTTTATTAAAATAAAATGAGTGAAAACGAAAACATCGTCAACGAAGAAGTTCAGAACGTTGAGGTAAAAGAAACAAAAAGAGTAAAACCAGTTCCGGCGGAAGATTTCGATTGGAGCAGCAGCACCAAGAAGCACGACAGTTACAGCGACGCTGACCGTGAGAGAATGGCTGCGATGTACGAGAAGACAATGAGTCAGATCGGCGACCACGAAGTCATCGACGGCACAGTTGTAGCAAAGACCGCACGCGAAGTGGTCGTCAACATCGGCTTCAAGTCAGACGGTGTTATTCCGATTTCAGAGTTCCGTCACAACCCGGATCTCAAGGTCGGTGATGTCATCGAGGTTTACGTTGAGAATCAGGAAGGTGTCAACGGCCAGCTCGTCCTTTCACACAAGAAGGCGCGCCTGCTGAAGTCATGGGACCGCGTCAATGCAGCATTCGACAGCCAGGAGATTGTCCGCGGCTTCGTGAAGAGCCGTACAAAAGGCGGCTTGATCGTCGATGTGTTCGGCATCGAGGCATTCCTCCCAGGTTCACAGATTGACGTGAAGCCTATCCGCGACTACGACGTGTATGTCAACAGCACAATGGAGTTCAAGGTCGTGAAGATCAACCACGAGTACAAGAACGTCGTCGTTTCACACAAGGCACTCATCGAAGACGAGATCGAGCAGCAGAAGAGCGAGATCATCAGCAAGCTTGAAAAAGGCCAGGTTCTCGAAGGCGTCGTCAAGAACATCACCAACTACGGCGTGTTCATCGACCTCGGCGGTGTTGACGGTCTCATCCACATCACAGACCTTTCATGGGGCCGCATCAACGATCCCAAGGAAATCGTCCAGCTCGACCAGCAGATCAAGGTCGTCATCCTCGACTTCGACGACAGCAAGAAGCGTATTGCTCTCGGCCTGAAGCAGCTCACGCCACATCCGTGGGATGCTCTCGACCCGAACATCAAGGTCGGTGACACAGTGAAGGGCAAAGTCGTCGTCATCGCCGACTACGGTGCGTTCATCGAGATCGCCCCGGGCGTTGAAGGCCTCATCCACGTCTCAGAAATGTCATGGTCACAGCATCTCCGCACAGCCCAGGACTTCCTGCACCTCGGCGACGAAGTCGAAGCGAAGGTCCTCACACTCGACCGCGAAGAACGCAAGATGAGCCTCGGTATGAAACAGCTTATCCCGGATCCATGGGCAAACATCACAGAACGTTACCCAAAGGGTTCAAAGCACACAGCCACGGTCCGCAACTTCACCAACTTCGGTATCTTCGTAGAGCTTGAAGAAGGCGTTGACGGTCTCATCCACATTTCAGACCTCAGCTGGTCGAAGAAAATCAAACACCCGGCAGAATTCACGAAGATCGGCGACAATATCGAAGTTATCGTCCTCGATGTCGATGAAGAAAACCGCCGCTTGAGCCTCGGCCACAAGCAGCTTGAAGAAAACCCATGGGATGTCTTCGAAAGCATCTTCACAGTCGGTTCAGTACAGCAGGGCACAATCATCAACTCAAATGACAAAGGTGTCGTCGTTTCATTGCCTTACGGCGTTGAAGGCTTCTGCCCAAGCCGTCATCTCAAAAAAGAAGACGGAACAACAGCCAAGAACGATGAAACTCTTGACTTCAAGGTCATCGAATTCTCAAAGGAAAACAAGAAGATCATCCTTTCTCACTCACGTATTTGGGAAGACACAAAGGCAGTGACCGAAGCAGCTGAAGCAGCTGAAAAAGAAAAAGCACAGAAGAACACAAAACGCGCTGTCAAACAGATCAACGACAACGTCGAACGCACGACATTGGGTGACCTCGACGTCCTCGCGACTCTGAAACAGAACCTCGAAAAAGAGGAAAAAGGCGGGAAATAAGCCATAACCATCAGAATTTTTGGTTCTGCACGCCGAAACAGCAGAAATAGCGGAAAACAAATCCACTCTTCTGCTGTTTCTTTTGTTTCAGTGGTTTCAGAGATCTTGAAACCCTTGAAACCCTTGAAACCCTTGAAACCTTTGAAACCCCTGAAACTTTTGAAACTTTTTTGTATTTTTGCAACTTATTTCAAAGATATGAAGATTGTATTCCTCGAACCGCTCGGATTCTCCGTTGAATCCATCGAAAAAGCCTGCGACAACTTAAAAAGGCACGGACACGACATTGTCATCTTTTCCGACAAAAGCCCCGAGTTGAACGTCGAACGCGCTGAAGGAGCCGACATCGTCGTGCAGACCGACATGCCGATGGGAAAGGATTTTTTCGACTCCTGCCCCACCCTCAAAATGCTCGCGATCGCGATTGTCGGCCTCGACCACGTTGATTTGGACTATTGTGAAAAACACGGGGTTATCGTCAAGAACGCAGCTGGTTATTCAACCGAAGCCGTAGCCGAGCTTGCAATTGGAATGATGATCGGACTTTATCGCCATATCGTTGAAAACGATGATATTACACGCAGGTGTGGCGGGAACGCCATCCTTCCGGGAAGAGAAATCGGAGGCAAGAAAGTCGGCATCATCGGCTTGGGCGCGATAGGCCGACGCACCGCTGAATTAGCACGAGCTTTCGGTTGTGACGTTCTCGCATGGAATAGAAAACCAATTGACATAGAAGGCGTTACACTTGTTGACAAAGAAACATTGCTAAAAGAATCAGACATCGTCTCACTGCACATCGCATTGAACGAAGAAACACGCAATTTCATTTCCGCCAAAGAACTTGCGATGATGAAAAAGTCGGCTGTCATCATCAACACGGCACGCGGCGGCCTGGTGAACACCGACGACCTCGCCGAAGCGTTGAAAACCAAGAAAATCGCCGGCGCAGCACTCGATGTTTACGACGGCGAACCGCCTCTTTATTACGGACTGCCGCCGATTGCAAAAGACAACCCGCTGCTCTCGGCACCAAACACCATTCTGCTTCCGCACATCGGTTTCGGAACCGTCGAAGCAAAAGAATTAAGACTGAAACTTGTTATTGAAAACATCGAAAAATTTGCAAATAATTAAACCTCAAATGAAAAGAATCATCGTTTTAACATGGGCATTGGCATTTGCCATTTCTTCCTGCAATTCAAATAGAAATTCGGAAACAACTGAAAACAAACAAGTTACCGACACGATTACCGCAAAGGCACTTCAGGAATGGAGAAACGACCATTTCGGGATGTTCATACATTTCGGAGTCTATTCAAAACTCGCAGGAATATGGAAAGGCGAACAAATCCCGTATTACGGAGAGCAGATCATGAACCACGCCCGCATCACCGTGCCTGAATATGAAGCCGTCGCAAGAGAATTTAACCCGACAGACTTCAACGCCGATGAAATCGTCGAACTCGCCGAAAACGCCGGCATGAAATACATCGTCATCACTACGAAACATCATGACGGATTCTGTATGTTTGACACGCAAACCACTGATTATAACATCGTTGACTTCACACCTTACGGCAAAGACGTTGTCGGGCAACTCGCCGACGCCTGTCACCGGCACGGCATGAAACTCGGTTTTTATTACTCCCTCCCCGACTGGCATTTTCCATACAGCATCCCGCATCTCGAGCCGGATTCAACGACGAAATGTTGGGAACATGTGAATCAGGTTTATTCGCCGTTAGAAACAATCACCCCCGAACTTGAAGAATATATCGTGAAGCAAATCAGCGAGTTAATGACAAATTACGGTGAGGTCACGACTTTGTGGTTCGACATGGGGCTTGTGACACCAGAACAGAGCAAACGCTTCCGCAAAGTCGTCAAAAGCATTCAGCCTCAATGCCTTATCAACGGAAGAATCATGAACAACCAAGGCGATTACATGACACTTCCCGACAACGGCGATGTGGCGTCGTATGGCGACATCTATTGGGACAATCCGGCATCGCTTTACGGCACATGGGGCTACAAATCGTGGATTGAACGTCCCGAATTGTCGGAGCAGGTCAAAACACAAATCGGGAGATTGAGAAGCACCGTGAGCCACGGCGGAGTGTTTCTGCTCAACATCGGCCCCGACGGAACAGGAAAAGTTATTGATTATGAGAAAGATGTACTTAACGGCATCGGAAAACACCTGCACGATAACCCTGACTTTTACGAAAAAGAATGTGCGGAGACATCGAATACGGGAAAAATCATAACCACCGACAACTCAACAAACGAAATCGTTCTCACCGACGATGACGCGCTCCGTCACGCGATGATTGACGGCACAGGTTACATGAGCGTCCAGCCCGACTCTTGGCTTTCATGGAAAGTTGAAGCAGCCGAACCCGCGGAATATGACGTTTTTGCAATCTATCTCCCTGAAAATGACGCTAAAGAATATGTCTTGAAATGCAATGGGGTCAGCCTGAATCATGTCTTGCCTGGCGTTGACAGAATGGTCCAGACCTCATATTTCGGAAGCATATTAATTAATAAAGGTGTCAATGAGATAATTCTTGACCAGTCGAGCCGATGCAATCCGCTTGAGCCGTTGGGGGTCAAGGTTGAAAAGATAATTCTGAAAAAAAGTGATCTTTCAGTTAATATTTAATAAATTTATTTTACCTTTGCAAAAATTTAAAGAATCAAAAATATGTTTGAGCATAGCAGTATTTTTTTTAAAGAAACATCAACAACAAAAGCAAGGATGGGAAAAAGTGAAGGTGTGAAAAAAGCAAGGATAGCAAAAATGCTTGAAGATACATATTCCGCAGACGAGTTTGAAAAAAAACTCAAAAACGCCTTGATAGAAATTCGTATAGTTTCGGTAGAAAACTAAAAAACGGAGACTTTGCATTGCAAAATCTCCGTTTTTACTGTGATAATCAATCAATTAAAGAGCTGAAGCCTTGTGGTATTCCCTCTTGCCGAGTTCCTTGTCGAGCATGTACAAACCGAGATTGTTGCCTTCAATGAACTTGAATGAATCAACCATCTTCTGCGCCTCTTCTTCTTCTTCAACCTGTTCGTCGATGAACCAAGTCATGCGGTTCTGTGTCGCATAGTCGCTGTCTTCAATCGCGAGCTTATTGATGTTGTGAATCATAGCTGTGACTTTCTTCTCATGTTTCAGAGTGTCTTCAAATGCCGCGAGCGGTGTAGCCCATTCTGTTTCAACGGCTTCAATCGGTTTCAACACGACGCGCACGTTACGTGACTGCATGTACTTGTAAAGGATCATCGCATGGTCCTGTTCTTCCTTGAACTGAACTTCAAACCAGTTTGCGATACCATCAAAACCTTTGTCACGGAAATTTGTACCCATCGACAGATAAAGGTAAGCTGACCATAATTCAGCATTGATTTGAGCATTGATTGCTTCTTCGATTTTTTTTGTCATATCATTTATTTTTAATGTTGTTAGTCATTTTTTACAAAACGCAAAATTACATCATTTTGTTTAATGCCGAAACTATATTTTTGTTTTTTTTGCATTAATTCAAAAAATAATTTTACCTTTGCTGAAATAAAAAATTTGTATCATGATTATGTTTACATCCGCCGACAATCAACAATTGGAATCATTAGGAATATCTGTTCAACAGGTTGAAAATCAAATAAATCAATTCAAAAAAGGGTTTGCTTTCAGCGATTTGACAGCACCTGCAAAAATAGGTGATGGCATCGTAAAATTCAATGAAAATGAAATCAAAGAACTCGTAAAGCAGTTCGATGAAGACAAACAATATTACGACATCATCAAATTTGTCCCGGCTTCAGGAGCAGCAAGCCGAATGTTCAAGAACCTTTATTCCTTCGTTGAAGAATATAAAAATCAGGAAATTCCAGTCAATTTCCTGAAAAAAGAAAAGATAAAACCAGATTCGGCAGAGAATTTCTTCATCGGCATTCATGATTTCGCTTTTTACAATGACTTGAAAAACAGACTTCAAGAAAAAGGCAAAGACATCGAAACGATGTTGAAAAACAACGAATTAGTGGAAATAGCGGAGACATTGCTCAATGCTGACGGGCTGAATTACGGCAATCTGCCCAAGGCGTTGCTCAAATTCCATAAATATGACGACACCGCACGCCTTGCGATGGAGGAACATCTCGTTGAAGCGGCGGAATACAGCACCTGCGACGATGAAAAAGGAAAAGTCGCCCAGCTTCATTTCACCGTTTCCCAGGAGCATCTCGGCATTTTCATGAAAATAGTTGAATATGTCCTGCCGAAATACGAGAAGAAATTCGGAATCAGATACAAGGTCTCATTCTCCGTGCAGAAACCGTCAACCGACACAATCGCCGTTGACATGAACAACGAGCCGTTCCGCGACAAAGACGGGAATTTGTTCTTCCGCCCTGGCGGCCACGGTGCTTTAATACAGAATCTCAATGACTTACATAAAGAAATCATATTCATAAAGAACATCGACAACGTTGTTCCCGACAAGTTGAAACCAACGACTTTTGAATATAAAAAGGTACTGGGCGGTTATCTCTTCCGTTTGCAGCAGCAGCAGTTTGAATATTTGGAAATGCTTGATTCCGGTGATGTCACGAACGAGGAAATCGACGAAATAACCGTTTTCGCAAAAGAGAAACTGATGATTGACATCCCCGATTTCTTCAGCACGTACAATGAAATTGAGAAAATCGACTTCTTATACAGCAAGTTGAACCGTCCGATGCGTGTCTGCGGAATGGTGAAAAACGAAGGCGAGCCTGGAGGCGGACCGTATTACACTCGCAACAGCAACGACGAAATCTCATTGCAAATCGTTGAGTCTTCACAAATCGACCACAAAGACGAAAAGCAGGAAGCGATGTTCCGTTCGTCAACGCATTTCAACCCCGTTGACTTGGTATGCGCCACACGTGACTTCAAAGGCAATTCATTTAATTTAAATGACTTTATCGACCCGGAAACCGGCTTTATCTCATACAAGTCGAAAGACGGCAAAGACTTGAAAGCCATGGAATTACCTGGTTTATGGAACGGCGCAATGGCAGATTGGATTACAGTTTTCGTTGAAGTCCCGATTGCGACATTCAACCCTGTTAAAACCGTCAATGACCTGTTGAGGGAGACGCACCAGAGTTGAGGGTTTCAAGGTTTCAAGAGTTTCATAGTTTCAAGGTTTCAAAAGTTTCAAAAGTTTCAAAGTATTAAAGTTTCAAGATATGGTATCAGTAAAAATTGAAGATAAGATTTGTTTCATTGAGATGCTGAATTCCGCTCATTTCAACACATTGAGCGAGCAGATGTGCGATGAGATTTCAGACGCTTTGATAGAGGCGTACGAAAAAGAATGTGTCGGCATCGTCATCAAGGCCGAGTGCAGCCGCGGTGTCTGGAGTGCCGGGCACGACATCCGCGAACTGCCCGTTGACGGAAACGACCCGTTGGACTATGACGTGCCGATGGAACGGCTTCTGCGCAATGTCCAAGAGGTGCCGATTCCGGTCATCGCATGTGCCAACGGCACCGTTTGGGGCGGTGCCTGCGACCTATGCGTCAGCTGCGACATGATTGTCGCCTCCGACAATGCAACATTCGCAATCACACCTGCCAAAATAGGAATACCATACAACGCATCAGGTATCATGCACTTTATCAATCAATTAGGAATCAACAAAGCGCGTGAGATGTTCTTCACCGCCAATCCAATCACAGCGCAAGACGCTTTGAACGTCGGATTTGTGAACCAGATTGCGCCAGCAGAAGAGCTTGACAAGATGTTAGAAGAGAGATTTCTCGCTCCGTTACGCAGAAATTCCGTCGTCAGCATGTCGGCAATCAAGAGGCAATTCAGAATCCTGAGCCGTGCGGCGACCGTCATTTCTTCCGAAAGCTTTGAGAAAATCAACTCATACAGGAAGAAAGTATATCAAGGCGCCGACTACAAGGAAGGCATCACCTCATTCTTGGAAAAACGCAGCCCAGAATACAAAGGCAAGGCATCTGACTTGGATTGAAAATTTAAATTTAAAAACATATAACGACTACTGAAAAAATTCATATTTTTGCAACTCTAAAAATAAAAAGTAAGAAACAGAAAGTTAAGAACATAGACATATTATAAAGAAGCGTTTGCTGTTTGCAGATCTTTCGAAAAATCGCCAATTTTTAGAATTATCCATTTGTAAACATACGTAGATGCTCACCGGTTAGGTGTGGGCTTCCGTATTTGGATAATAGGTGTTTGGCGATACCTCGAAAGAAAATAGGGAAATGCCACACCTTTTTAATTTGTCCTCAAATACGGTAATATGCTGTTCCAATCGATTGAATTCCTGATTTTCCTGCCGATAGTTTTCCTGCTCTACTGGTTCGTCTTTAGGAAACTGAAGCTACAAAATGCACTCGTCTTGGTCGCCAGCTACGTGTTCTACGGCTGGTGGGACTGGCGTTTCCTGATTCTGATCGCAATAACCAGCGGCTTCAGCTACTGGAGCGGGCTGCTCATAAAAAGCAACGAAGACAAACCCCAAGCGCAGAAATGGATCTGCGCCGGGAATATCATCTTAAACTTACTGATTCTCTTCGCGTTCAAGTATCTGAATTTCTTTTCGGAAAGCCTTGTAGCCCTGTTCGCGCTCTTCGGGATACACCTCGACTGGGTGACGCTGAAGATAATTCTTCCCGTCGGAATAAGTTTCTACACCTTCCAGGCGTTGAGTTACACCATCGACGTTTACAGGAAAAAGATCGAGCCGACAAGGGACGCCGTGGCGTTCTTCGCCTTCATCAGCTTCTTCCCGCAGCTCGTGGCCGGCCCGATTGAAAGGGCGACGAATCTCCTGCCGCAGTTCCTGAATCCGAGGAAATTTGACTATGCGACAGCCGTTGACGGATGCCGTCAGATGCTCTGGGGCTTCTTCAAGAAGGTGGTCGTCGCCGACAACTGTGCCGTTTACGTGAATTATGTTTTTGAAAACTATCAAAGTGAATGCGGAAGCACCTTGCTGCTCGCCGCCATTCTATTCACCTTCCAGATTTACGGCGACTTCTCCGGCTACTCCGACATCGCCATCGGCTGCGCGAAGCTGTTCGGCGTGAGGTTGATGCGCAACTTCAACGTGCCTTATTTCTCGCGCGACATCGCGGAGTTCTGGCGGCGGTGGCACATCTCGCTCACGACGTGGTTTCGCGACTACATCTACATCCCGCTCGGCGGAAGCCGCGTGCCGAAGGCGAAGGTGGTTTGCAACACGTTCATAATCTTCCTCGTGAGCGGTTTCTGGCACGGCGCAGACTGGACATTTGTCGTATGGGGCGCATATCATGCATTGCTGTTCCTGCCATTGATTTTACTTGGCAAAAACCGCAAGAACACGAACATCGTGGCCGAAGGGAGGCTGTTGCCTTCGTTCAGGGAGCTTTTCCAGATGCTGCTGACGTTCTTCCTCGTCGTCATCGGCTGGATTATCTTCCGCGCCGAGAGCATCGGGCAGGCGTGGAAATACGTGTGCGGGATGATGCAGTTCGGCACGTTAAAGGCAGGTTACAGATTTTTCCTGCCAAACAGACTGTTGTGTTGGCCGACTAACTTGTTCATTATCATTATGCTTGTCGTAGAGTGGGTAAGCAGAAACAAGCAGCATGGGTTGGGAATGCTAAATGGCAAAAGCAAAATCATCAACTGGGCATTCTATATCATCATAAGTATGCTCATATTTTGGTATTATCAAGACAACAATGCATTTATTTATTTCCAATTTTAGCCATGAAAAAATTTGTTAAAAAACTCATCATATACATTGCAATAGTATTTTTGTCCATTGTGATTCTTTTCTTTATAATTGATGCCATTGGCTGGAGCGACCATAATTACAAGCGCTTCACATCAAAAGGCCAGCAATCATTGATTGTGGGAACCAGCCGTGCCGCGCAAGGAATACAACCATTGATTATCAACGAAAAGTTGTCGTCAACTGATTTCGAACTCCCAATTTACAATTTCAGTTTTAACGTTGGAGAGTCTCCTTACGGAGAATTATATTTCAATGCAATAAAAAGAAAACTCGGCGAAAACAATGACAAAAACTCCATTTTCATTGTCTCCGTCGATCCTTTCGGATTGGCTGTTGAGCAAAAACAAGACGAAGGTAATTATCGTGAATATGGAAGAACTTTAGATAAAATAAGACATTTTTACAAACCGCAGATTTACTATTTGTTCAATTATTGCAGACCAGAAAAATGGAGAAGTAGCGGTTATCAAACGTTGCACGACGACGGATGGCTTGAGATAAATGTCAAATTCGATTCGTTGAGCCTTAAAGAAAACATCAAAAGGAAAATGGACGATTACAATTCGCATGTCATTTCTCCCTCTGACTACAGAATCCATTGGTTGGTTGAGACAATAAAGCTCTTCAAGCAAAACGGGACAGTGTTCATGTGTCATATTCCGATGAGCTGTGAAATGAGTGAATGGGAGGACAGAAGCTGGCCTGACTTTGACAAAGAAATGTACGAAATTGCAGAACAATTGAATGTGTGCTATTTCGCCTTCAAGAAGAACAGAAATGACTATAGAACCACTGATGGCAATCATCTTTTTAAAGATGACGGTGCCTTTTTCACATCAGATTTATGTGATTCAATAATTGCTGTAGCTCGGAATTCCAGCAATCGTTGAGTGAAATCAATTGTAAACTAAAGCTATCACACTCAAAACGTGTCATCAATCGACAAATTAAGATTCTGTTTTTGTTAAATCACAAAAATTTCTGACTAACGTCTAAAAAATAAAAATCGAAACAATAAAATCAGTATCTTTGCACTTTATTTAAAGCATATTACCACAATGAAAATTGTATCAAACGAAATCCCATTAAATATTGGGGAAATGATAGGAAATTACATTACGAGCAATAACATATCGATAGAATCGGCAGCAAGAAAAGCTAAAATGGAAGTTGCTGAATTTCAAAAAATTCTCAACGAACCAACGATGGAAACTGATACATTAAAAATAATTTCAGTTGCCTTAAGCCACAACTTCATGACTGACATTGCTGATATTGTGGACAAAGAACTTGGCCGCTAATTTTTAAGGAAGCGCATTATCATTTTGTACAAGTAACTGGTATCCACACAGTTACATAATCCGTACGTTTCGATGTTTTCATGAAACACGAAACCGTTGCTGTGGTTGTGCCTAAATCTCAATCTTTTAATGGTTTCCGCCGTTGGCAGTTGTTCAATGGCAGTGTTGTAATAATCCGACAAGGTTGAATACAGGCTGTTGAAATTCGACTTAATGGTGTCGCGCATTTGTTCATGTTCCACATCAAGTTCAAGATTCCTGCCCTGTTCAAGGTACTTGATGTATGCAAGGATATTGTCTTTCACACGTTTCGTACTTACACGATATGCAACAGGTTGCATATCAACAGCTTGAGCCATTTCCTCCTGCGGTATGGCCAAATTTCTGTTTAAGAATGTCAGCAGCAGACGGTACATCACGAAACGGCTTCGCGACAGAGATTTTTGATCGGCGTATGCAATGGCCGTGGACAGATTATGAATTTTTGCATCATCTTGAATTTCAGATTCTTCATCAGACGAGTTATCATCCACGGCTTTCCTGCGAAATTCTTCTTTTAACTGCTTCAGCATGAAATTTCTGTAAGTCACCGATACCCATTTGAATAAAGTTTTTTTGTTTTCAATGCTTTCAAGCACCTGAAACGGTCTGTTGTAAATCCAGTTTGAACCGTCATGCAGATAAAGGAAAAAATCCTCTATCGTATCCTGAAATTCAAAGAAATTTCCACCGTCCATACTTATGAACAAAGTTTGCAGTTTCCTTCTTAATTGTTTATCAATGAGATAATAAGCGACTGACGCACTGTCGCCGTCACGTTTCAAAATTGCATCATAATACTCTTCCGGGGTAAAATCCGCCCACACTTTAAATTTGTCACTATTCATACAAAAAAAAATTAATGTCATACACTAAATGCCGTGCAAAGATACTCATAATTATTACATATCTATGCTTTCACGACTTTTTTCATATCAATAGTACATTTTCAATAGCGAATGTTACATCATTTTAAAAAATTTTTACATAAAAAAAAGCCGCTTCACAGCGGCTCTTCTTTACACTCATTTTTGAAAACATTATTTTATTTTTTCAACAATAGCTTTGAAAGCTTCCGGGTTGTTAAGAGCCAGGTCGGCGAGAACCTTGCGGTTGAGGTCGATGTTGGCTGCATGAATCTTACCCATGAATGTGCTGTACGTCATGCCGTATTCATGTGCTGCGGCATTGATACGAACGATCCAAAGGCTTCTGAAATCACGTTTCTTGGCCTTTCTGTCACGATAGGCGTAGGTCAGACCCTTTTCGTAGGAGTTCTTGGCCACTGTCCAGACGTTCTTACGTGCGCTGAACTGTCCTTTCGTCTGTTTTAATACTTTTTTGCGTCTTGCTCTTGAAGCGACTGCATTAACTGATCTTGGCATAGTAATTAATTTTTATCCGTCAAAGCGCCCCGCGCGTCCGGGATCTTTTCCGCTCTGACAAGTTTAACAATTTTGTTGATTACATGAGAAGCATTTCTCTGACGGCTCCCATATTAGCTTGATCGACAATTGTCTGATGTCCCAAAGCGCGTTTGCGTTTGTTCGTCTTCTTTGTCAGAATGTGGCTGTGGTAAGCATGCTTTCTCTTGATTAAGCCGGTGCCTGTAACTCTGAAGCGTTTCTTGGCAGCGGATTTTGTTTTCATTTTTGGCATTGTAAAAATATTTTAAAAGTTACAAATGAGTGTCAATCTTACTTTTTAGGAGCTATCATCATCAACATGCGTTTCCCTTCGAGTTTGGGCAGTGCCTCAACTTTACCGACATCTTCAAGTGCCTGTGCGAACTTGAGGAGAATCAATTCACCCTGATCCTTATAGGCAATTGAACGGCCATGGAAAAACACGTCAACCTTAACTTTAGCACCTTCCTCAAGGAATCTCTTTGCGTGATTCAACTTGAACTCAAAATCATGGTCATCAGTCTGAGGTCCGAGGCGTATCTCTTTGATAACCACCTTCGTAGCCTTAGCCTTTATTTCCTTCTGTTTCTTTTTCTGATCAAAAAGGAACTTCTTGTAATCCATAATTTTACAGACAGGCGGATTTGCACTTGGTGAAATTTCGACCAAGTCAAGACCTGCGTCTTCGGCCATTCTGATAGCCTCGCGTATCGAGTGAATCTCGTTGTCGCCAGCGTCGCCGACCACTCTGACCATCGGTGCGGTGATCCTATTGTTAATGCGGTGAGGATCATCATTCTGTTGCTTCTTCGGAGGTCTGCTGTTATTGCTGCTGTTATTGTTGCCTCCTTTGTTTACTGGAAGTGCTATAGTTTTAGTCTCCTATGTTAATTTAACAATATGTTAGTATTCCACTTTCTGTTCATCGATGACTTGGTCATTGACAAGTTTAACAAAGTCGTTGACAGGCATCGAGCCGAGGTCGCCTGTGCCGCGCTTACGCACCGACACAAGGCCTTCGCCCTCTTCCTTCTCGCCAACGATGAGCATATAAGGTATCTTTTTCAATTCGGCATCACGGATCTTGCGGCCGATCTTCTCGCTTCTGTCGTCAAGCAAAACCCTGACTTCAGAATTCTTGAGTGTAGCGTAAACATTCTCGGCGTATTCCTGATACTTCTCACTGATAGGCAGAATGATAGCCTGATCCGGAGCGAGCCACAGCGGGAAGTCTCCGGCACAGTGTTCAAGCAACACCGCCACGAAGCGTTCCATCGAACCGAACGGAGCGCGGTGAATCATGACCGGACGATGTTTCTCGTTATCCGAGCCGATATATGTGAGATCGAAACGTTCAGGAAGGTTATAGTCAACCTGGATGGTGCCGAGCTGCCATCTGCGACCGAGGGCGTCTTTCACCATGAAATCGAGTTTCGGACCGTAGAATGCAGCTTCACCGAGTTCTTCTGTAGCTTTCATTCCCTTTTCCGCACAGGCCTCTCTGATAGCCTGTTCCGCTCTTTCCCAATTCTCGTCCGTTCCGACGTATTTTGTTGTATTTGCTGGGTCACGCAAAGAAATCTGAGCTTCAAAGTTTTCGAACTTCAACGCCTTGAAGATGATTTCGATGATGTTCATCACGCGGATGAACTCTTCCTTCACCTGATCCGGACGGCAGAAGATGTGAGCGTCGTCCTGTGTGAACGAACGTACACGCGTCAGACCATGAAGTTCGCCGCTCTGTTCGTAACGATATACTGTTCCGAACTCAGCCAAACGGAGCGGAAGGTCTTTGTAAGAACGAGGCTGCCATTTATAAATCATGCAGTGATGAGGGCAGTTCATCGGCTTCAGCAAATAAATCTCACCTTCTTCCGGCGTAGTGATAGGCTGGAAGCTGTCTTTGCCGTAATGATCCCAGTGACCTGAAGTCACATACAAATTCTTATTTCCGATATGAGGGGTCATAACCTGCTCATAACCATAATGTTTCTGAATCTTTGTGAGATATTCCTGAAGGCGGAGACGCAAAGCTGTTCCTCTTGGAAGCCACATCGGAAGGCCTTTGCCGACCATATCGGTGAACATGAAGAGTTCGAGTTCACGGCCGAGTTTGCGGTGGTCACGTTTCTTGGCTTCTTCAAGGAGAACGAGGTATTCCTCAAGGTCTTTCTTCTTCGGGAATGTGATGCCATAGATACGCGTCAGCTGTTTGCGTGTCTCGTCGCCACGCCAATATGCGCCGGCGATTGATGTGAGTTTCACGGCTTTGATGCACGACGTATCCAGAATATGCGGTCCGCGGCAGAGGTCAGTGAACGCACCACTCTTGTAGTATGTAATCGTACCATCTTCGAGTTCGCTGATAAGTTCAACCTTATATTCATCACCCTTATCCTGGAAATGCTTGAGAGCGTCTGCCTTGCAAACATCAATGCGCTCAAAAACCTGTTTTTCCTTAGCAAGTTCCATCATCTTATTCTCGATTTTCACGAGGTCTTCCTCTGTCAGGGTGATGTCACCAGGATCGATATCATAATAGAAACCGTTTTCTATTGCCGGTCCGATGCCGAACTTCACGCCTTTGTAAAGACTCTCAATCGCTTCCGCCATAAGATGAGCTGAAGAGTGCCACATCGTAGCCTTGCCTTCAGGATCATTCCACGTAAAAAGCTGAACTTCAGCATCTTCGTTGACTGGACGAAGTGCGTCCCACATCTTTCCGTTAACCTTTGCTGACAACACATTACGAGCCAAGCCTTCGCTGATGCTTTTAGCGATGTCCATCGGCGTTACGCCTGCTTCAAACTGTCTGACAGAACCGTCAGGAAATTTTATATTTATCATGATACAATTATTTTCAGAAAAACTTTGCAAAAATACATATTTTTAAGACACAAATTTCACTGTTTTTTAAAATTTTTTCATTCAAGTTTCAATTTGTTTAATAACCATTGGAATAGCAATTCAATCACAATACATCTAATTGATTTCCAACGTTTTAAGATTCAACAAATTACTCGCGTTCCCTTTGAAATTTGTCACACGTCTGTTCACGAAACGCAAAACCTCGTCATAAAACAATATCACCACAGGCGATTCCGCCATCATCAGGGAATCCATTTTATGATAAATCAACGCCCTATCACTCAAATCATTAGTTGAATTTGCAACGTCATATAGGCTATCGAATGTTTTGCTTGAATAATGCGTGTAGTTCGGCCCGTCTGGAGCGAAGTTGGCGGTTGTGAACAACGAAAGGTAGTTTTCGGCATCAGGATAGTCAGCCACCCATGATGAACGGAAAAACGGCAGCGAACATTTTGCCCTTTTTTCGCGCAGTGCCGCAGGCATCATCTCCTCCACTTTGCAGACAAGACCGACATCCGAAACCGAAGATTGCACGAATTTCGCCAGATCCATATACTCTTTCGTAGTATATAATTTAATTTCTTCGCCGTTTAAATTATATTTTTCAATAATTTCAAAAGATTTTTGTTGATTATATGCATACCCTACCGACCCGATTGAATCATAACCAGGCAGACCTTTCGGTATGATTCCGCCATTGCCGGGCGTACCTGTTCCGTTTCTCATGTATTGCAACATTTTCTCCCTGTCAATGGAGTAATTCACCGCCCTACGTAATGCGACAGCACGTTCTTTATTTTCTTTTTCTTCTTGTGTATCAATATAAAATGACAAATATTCAGTATTAAGATATGGCTCTCTGATAAGATAAAAATCATCTTTATATTTGCTTCTCAAATGCCCGTCACGGGTCAGCAACTCATCTTTGTAACGGGAGTCAATTCCCGACATGAAGTCAGTTTTACCTTGGACAAACTCCATAAAAGCGACCTGTTTGTCAACAAGAAAACCTATTGACACAGCATCAATATATGGAAGTCTTTTTCCGTCTATTATTTCAAAATAATTGGGATTTTTTCTAAATACGAGGCGGACGCCGTCTTTCCAATATTGGAACTTGAACGGCCCGGTTCCGACCGGATGTCTGCCAAAATCGTCACCATAAAACTCAACGGCTTCGTGCGGGACAACGGACAAGTATGTCATCGACATGATTCCAAGAAAAGCCGGAAAACGATTTTCAAGTTCAATCTGAAACACAGAATCATTGATGGCTCTGAAAGCATAGCCGTTTTCATCTTTTTTAACAGATGAGAATATCCAGGTTCCTGGAGAGTTCAACTTCCTGTCAACCAACCTGTTAAACGAATATTCAACATCACTCGCCACCATTTTTCTGACTTTCCCACCGAAACAACTGTCATCGTGGAAAAAAATGTCATCTCTTAAGACAAAGGTGTAAGTCTTTCCATCTTCGGAAATTTGCCATCTTTTCGCAGCCGACGGAACGATTTTCATCTCGTCATCAAAAGCTACAAGGCTGTTATACAATTGGTTACAAACCCATATATGCGGCTGATCCTTCGCATAAATCGGATCCAAAGTAAGCAAGCCGGCCGCTTCATTGTACCTGAAAATCTTAACGTTTGAGTTTTCATTTTCATGCCGTGTACAAGAGCACAAAAGCAGCATTATCAATATGTAAGTCAGTTTTTTCATTTAATATTTTTTGCAAAATTAGTTATTTTCACTGACATAGTAAGATTTTTGATAAAATGTTACATGGAATTTGCATATTTTTGCAGAAAAATTTTCAGATGCGCATAAAAGAGATTTTTTCAGACAGAGGGATATTGGTAATCAACGACTTCGGCGACAGGACGAAAATCGTTCCGCTGAACGACCGCGACAAACTTTTAAGTTTCATGAGAAGCAATGCCACCAACGTCCCGCATTTCCCGATGAAAGTAATTGACGACCTTGCCGATGTCGCATCTTACAAAGTCCAACTGAAAATGGCGGCAAGACCTTTGTTAAAAGAGTGGCCTTTTTACGTCCTTGATGTAAATTTCAGATATTCAAAAAGTTATGACATCTCTTTCGAAGAGCCGTTTTTCAAGATGTCAGAACCTTTCGATGACGGCACCGATTTTTTCCGCCTTGAATACGATGAAATTGAAAGCGATTTCATGCCAAACGGCAAGTACCGCGGCGCGCACGCACGACGTTACAAACTCGACGAAATCATGGAAAAACTTGAATTTCTTGCAAAAGACTTTCCGAATCTGACAATAGAAGCTGTCATCCAGACCACAGCCGGAGAGATTTATACATCAGAGAAAATAATATTCACAAAGGATTTACAAGATTGACAACAACTATTTTGTTTTGTCAACAACAGATATCCCAAATATTTTTTCCAAACTTTTAGTTTCACTTCAATATCTGTATTTTTTCTAACATTTTCTTGACCTTTTAAAAATTTGTGGTATTTTTGCAAAAATTTTAGACAGAAAAAGATATGAATAGAGAGCTAATAATCAAAAAAAGAAACCTTTTTGAAAACAGCAAGAATTTTCAGAACCCGGTGCTTGAGAAGGAATTAAGAAATAGTGTAAGCCCTGAAGAATACAGAGCGAAGTTGTTGGAAAGTGTGGCCAAGCATTATGAAAACATACAAAGTTAGATTCACCAAAAAAGTTTACGACCAAATAGAAAGCATAGCTTCTTACATAGCGTCAATAAACACAGTCGAATCCAGCATCCAATATGTCAATTCTCTTATTGATGAAATACTGACCCTTTCTTATTACGCAGACATCATTTCCAAATTGCAATGGAAAGCGCAGTGTGTGAAATATCCTGACACAAAACGTCTGCTTGTTAAAAAAGGAAAACTGACGGTGTTCTTTGTCACATATAAGGATTTTGTCCTGATACTTGACATAATCCCTTCATCGTTGGTCACTGAAAAATCAGATTCTACGCCTTAAATCCAGTCACCTTCTTGTGCGAATCGACAAGGAACTTGTTGTAATCCAACGTATTGACATCTTGTTCTTTTTCAAGCGCAAGGTCAAGTACCTCCATCATGTTTTCAACGAAATGGAAGTGAAGTCCTTCGACGTATTCCTGCTTGATGTCCATGAAGTCAGGCTCGTTGTCACGTGACAAAATGACATCAGTGACGTTGTTTCGTTTTGCGGCGAGCATCTTTTCCTGGATTCCGCCGACTGGCAGGATCCTTCCTCTCAACGTGATTTCACCAGTCATCGCAAGCATGTCTTTGACACGGCGTTGAGTGAAGGCGGATGTCAGAGCCGTGAGCATCGTTATGCCAGCGGATGGGCCGTCTTTCGGCGTTGCGCCTTCAGGAACGTGAATGTGGACATTCCATTCTTCAAACACAATGGGATTGACATTCAATTGGTTGGCATGTGATTTTATAAACTCGTATGCAATCGTCGCCGATTCTTTCATCACATCGCCGAGATTTCCGGTCATGTTCAGCATTCCGCGTCCACGGCTCAAACTCACTTCTATCGACAGGATTTCTCCGCCGACAGGAGTCCAGGCCAAACCAATAGCGACGCCCGGCATCGAATGCTTCACTTCGTCTTCATCGTGATGCATCGGCACGCCGAGAGCCTTTTTCAGATCCTCGTCAGTGACTTTCCTGTCGTATTCGCCACCAACGACTATCGCCTTGGCTTTTTTGCGAATGATGTCCGCAATTTTACGTTCAAGCGAGCGGACACCTGCCTCACGGGTGTAGTCATCAATGATTTTGTAAATCATCTCTTCCGAGAACTGCACGTCTTTCGCCTTCAAGCCATGCTCTTTCAACTGTTTAGGAACGAGATGCCGTTTAGCGATTTCGTATTTTTCTTCACGAAGATAACCGTTCAGGTCGATGATTTCCATGCGGTCGCGGAGAGCCGGATGAATTGTCTGAAGATTGTTCGCCGTGGCGATGAACATCACCTTCGAGAGGTCGAAATCGAGTTCAATGAAGTTATCATTAAAGGTGTTATTCTGTTCAGGATCAAGGATTTCGAGCAGAGCGGCCTGCGGGTCGCCGCTGATATTGTTGCTGCTGACCTTATCGATTTCATCGAGGATGAAAACCGGATTTGACGATTTCGCTTTCTTCAGGTTCTGGATTATCCTGCCAGGCATCGCGCCGATGTACGTCTTACGATGTCCACGAAGTTCCGATTCATCGCGGACACCGCCCAAAGACATTCGTATGTATTTGCGTCCCAACGCTTTAGCGATTGACTTCCCGAGAGATGTCTTACCGACGCCTGGAGGTCCGACGAGGCAGAGAATCGGGGCTTTCATGTCGTTTTTAAGCTTCAGGACGGCAAGATGCTCAATTATTCTGTCCTTGATTTTGTCAAGTCCGAAATGGTCTTTGTCGAGGACTTTCTGTGCGTGTTCAAGGTCGAAATTGTCTTTTGTATATTCGTTCCACGGAAGTTCGACGAGATATTCAAGATAATTGTGTTGGACACCGTAATCGGCGGCCTGCGGGTTGATCCGCTGAAGTTTCTGAAGTTCCTTATGGAAAACATCCGACACCTCCTTATTCCATTTCTTCTTTGCGGCTTTTTCGGTCAACTCTTTGACATCCTGTTCATTAGGTGTTCCGCCGAGTTCTTCCTGAATCGTACGCAGCTGTTGGTTAAGAAAATATTCACGCTGTTGCTTGTCCATATCAACCTTCACCTTGCTCTGGATCTGCTGTTTCAGTTCAGCCATCTGAAGTTCGTTGGTGAGTATTTGCAAAAGCGCAGTCGCAAATTCAGTTATATTATTGATTTCCAATAATTTCTGGCGTTCTTCCATGTCAGCTATTATATTGCTGGCGATGAAATTCACCATAAACCACGGACTTTCGATATTCTTGATTGCGAATGTGGCTTCAAACGGCATGTTGGCGGATTTCTGCATGATTTGCACCGACATGTCCTTGATACTCTGTATCAAAGCCTTGAACTGTCTGTCACGAGGAATGGTTCTGACTTCACCGAATGGCGACACTCTGCCCATAAGATACGGTTCGGCTGTCGTCAGTTCATCGAGTTTGAAACGACGTTTTCCCTGAATGATCACGGTTGTATTTCCGTCGGGCATTTGCAATGTCTTCATCACCTGGGCGACAGTACCAATCTCGAAAAGGTCTTTTTGCTGAGGCTCTTCAATTTTCGCATCGCGTTGTGCTATTACACCTATGTCTATATGTCTCTTGTACGCTTCCTTTATCAGTTTAATCGTCTTGCTTCTGCCTACGGTAATCGGGATCACCACACCGGGGAAAAGCACCGCATTGCGGAGCGGCATTATCGGAAGTTCCTCCGGCACCTGTTCTTCATTCATGCGCCGTTCATCTTCCGGCGAAAACAACGGGATGAACTCGCCATCGCTCTCAACGATGTCGCTGAATATGATTTCTGGATTTTTCTGGTTGTCCATAAAAAACGTTTTTCATTTAAAAAATTCGGCGCGCTTCTTCCAAAAATCGTGCCAAAAAAGCCCTTGTCATTACTGGCAAGGGCAAAAACTTCATTATGAAAAATTTAACAAACCTATTCTCGGATTATTTTTTTCTTGCTTCCTGGAATTTTTTGTACTTGTTGTTGAACTTATCAACGCGACCTGCGGTGTCAACAAGTTTCATCTTACCTGTGTAGAACGGGTGTGATGTGTTCGAAATTTCAAGTTTCACCAATGGATATTCGTTTCCGTCTTCCCAAACAATTGTTTCCTTGGTGTTGATTGTTGAACGTGACATGAAAGCGTAGTCATTAGACATGTCTTTGAATACTACAAGACGGTAATTCTTCGGATGTATATCTTTTTTCATTTCGTGTATAATTTTCTTTTATTTCGAGCCGCAAAGATACAACTTTTTATCATACAAAGTTCATTTTTTAAAAACTTTTTTCAAAAAAATTATTTTAGCTGATTATCAATATATTACAAATTCTGCAAAAAACGCAAAGCAACATCACAGTCGTTATTTTTATGAAAAAATGTCAGCATTTCTGCCAAAGATTCATACTCGTGATAGAAAATTTCAGACACATTCGGATGCATATCTTCACTTTTACGAATAATCACGAAGCCATTGTCGATGTGAGGCACATTCCCGACAAGGCAAATTGACTTGCGGTATTCATAATTGTTGAAATATCGTGCGTGGTCTTTTATCTCCTCCCATTTTGCGAAAGCGGCCAAAAGCGGCTGGAAATCGTAGTTTTCCGGAACAAAAATATTTCTGACGGAATGCTCGCCTCTTCCAAAATTTATGAAACATTTATATGCAATTTTTTCCAAATCTAATTGATTTTCATCGCCTTTGATGAGATGCAGACCTAAATTCCGATGACGGAAAAGATGCGGAACATTCGCAAAATAATCCTTAAAAGCCGAATTATTCTCATTGTCATCCAAAATAATCGCATCAAAGCCCATTATCGGGCGGTCAACGAAATAGATGTCGGGCTTCAGTTCAGGCATGGCGGCGACGAGAGCGTCGGCGTAGGCTTTAAGAAGGAACTGGTCGTCTTTGGAAATTTTTCCGAGAAAGTCGTTTCCCGACAGCAGCACGTATAAAAAATCCTTGAAATTGTTCAGAGGTGTCTCGCCTGACATCACGACAGCTATTTCCTTACTTCTCTCGTTTTTATCAGGAAACAGCGCGGCGATTTCACACATATTTTCCGGTCTGGTGAGATTTTTCACTCTGGAAATTGCATCGGCGATATTCTTTTCTGTGAACCACACATTATTATATATAGCCTTCCGAATTATTTCATCATTAAATATTTCATTGACATCCAATGACTTAATAACATTTATCAATTTATTTACATCTCTCATGACAAATTTAAGACTTCAAATTTTCTGCAAAAAAACAAAATTTTTCTTTTGGTTGTAATATCAATTTAATTTATTACCTTTGCAACGTTTTATTAAAGATGAGAGAGGAGAGAGAAGAGAGGAGAGAATTTATTGAAAATCAATACATTAAAAATAATAATAACTTTAAAATAAAAAGTAATGAAACACAATTTCAATGCTGGACCATGTGTCCTTCCAAAAGAAGCCGTTGAATCAACAATCAACGCAATTCGCAATTTCGACAACACAGGCATCGGTTTGATGGAGATTTCGCACCGCACTCCAGGTTGGGAGCGCGTGATGGAAGAGACCCGTCAGCTCTGGCGTGAGCTTCTCAACATTCCTGCCGAATACGAAGTCCTCTTCCTCGGCGGCGGTGCAAGCACGCAGTTCTTCACAGTCCCTGCAAACTTGATGAAGACAAAGGCTGCTTACCTCCAGACAGGCGTTTGGGCAAAGAAAGCCATCAAAGAAGCCAAATTGTTCGGTAAGGTTGAAGTCGTTGCATCATCAGAAGACAAGAACTACACATACATTCCGAAAGGTTACACAATCCCTACAGACGCCGACTACTTCCACATCACAACAAACAACACGATTTACGGCACAGAGATCAAGGAAGATATGGATTGCCCGATCACATTGGTCGCTGACATGTCGTCAGACATCATGAGCCGTCCGGTTGACGTGAAGAAATACGGTCTCATCTTCGGCGGCGCCCAGAAGAACGTCGGTCCTGCCGGTGTGACATTCGTCATCGTCCGCAAAGACCTCCTCGGCAACATCGGCGAGCGTGCATACATGAACCCGCTCCCGACAATGGTGAACTACCTGACACACATGCCAGCCGACAAACCGGCAGACGTCTCGATGTTCAACACACCTCCTGTACTTCCTATCTTCGTCATGCACGAGACATTGACATGGGTGAAGAACCTCGGCGGCGTCGAGAAGATGCACGAGATCAACATGAAGAAGTCGAACATGCTTTACGAGGAAATCGACCGCAACAGCATGTTCCGCGGCACAGCAGAGAAAGACTCACGTTCAATCATGAACCACTGCTGGGTGATGGCTCCAGGTCGTGAAGACCTCCAGGACGCTTTCATGGCATTCGCAAAAGAACGCGGCATGGTCGGTATCAAGGGTCACCGTTCAGTCGGCGGCTTCCGCGCTTCATTATACAACGCCTGCCCAATCGAGTCAGTTGAAGCATTGGTACAGTGTATGCAAGATTTCGAAAAAGCTAACAAGTAAAAATCAAGTTTGAAGTTTGGAGTTTGAAGTTAAATTCATCTCCAAACTTTGAACATAAAACTCAAAACCATAGAAAAATGAAAGTATTAGTTGCAACAGAAAAGCCATTCTCAGCAGCAGCTGTCAATGGAATCCAGAAAATAGTTGAAGAAGCTGGTTACAACTTCGCAAAACTCGAGAAATACACCGACGTGCAGCAGTTCTACGATGCAGTCGCTGACGCTGACGCTCTCATCGTGCGTTCAGACAAAGTGACTAAGGAAGTTATCGACCACGCCAAGAACCTCAAGATCGTGGTTCGCGCCGGCGCAGGTTTCGACAACCTCGACCTCGCAGCTTGCACAGCAAGAGGCATCGTCGCGATGAACACACCAGGTCAGAACTCAAACGCAGTCGCCGAACTCGCCATCGGCCTCATGGTTTATATGGCACGTAACACTTTCAAGCCAGGCACAGGTTCAGAGCTTAAGGGCAAGAAGATCGGCATCCAGGCTTACGGCAACGTCGGTCGCCTCGTCGCTGAAAAGGCAAAGGCATTCGGCATGGAAGTCTGGGCATACGACCCATTCGTCCCGACAGAAAAGATGGAAGCTGAAGGCGTGAAAGTCCCTGCAACACTTGAGGAACTCTACGCAAACTGCGACTACATCTCATTGCACATTCCGGCAAACGAACAAACAAAGAACAGCATCAACTACGGTCTTCTCTCAAGAATGCCAAAGGGTGGCTGCTTGGTCAACACAGCCCGCAAGGAAGTCATCAACGAAGCCGACATGGAAAAGATGCTCGCCGAACGCACAGACTTCAAGTATGTGACAGACATCGCTCCGGTGAACGCAGAGACATTGGCGCAGTTCGCCCCACGTTTCTTCGCAACACCTAAGAAACAAGGTGCCGAGACAGCGGAAGCAAACCTCAACGCAGGTCTTGCAGCGGCCCGCCAGATCGTCGGATATTTCAAAGACGGTTGCACGAAATTCCAAGTCAATAAATAATAACAGTTTTAAGAGTGAAGTGTCGGAAGTTGAGTTTTCAGCCCCGCACTTCACTCTCAACTTTAAAAATAATCAGATATGTCAGTAATCAAACCTTTCAAAGGCTATCGTCCTACAGTTGATATCGCCGAAAAACTCGCTTCAAGACCATACGACGTTCTGAACACAGAGGAAGCACGCGAGGAATGCAAGGGCAACCCATACAGCCTTCTCCACGTGACGAAAGCCGAAATCGACCTTCCTGCAGGCCATAAAGACAGCGACCTCGAGACTTACATCAAAGTCGTCGAGAACTTCAACGCATTCAAAGACTACGGATGGCTCGTCCAGGACGAAGAGGAGAAACTTTACATCTACGCACAGAGCATGAACCCGACAGAGGCCGACGCACACTGGCAGTACGGCATCGTCGCCTGCGCATGGAGCGAAGACTATATTAATAAGGTCATCAAGAAACACGAGCTCACACGTAAGGACAAGGAAGAGGACCGCATGAAACACGTCCGCATCACCAACGCCAACGTCGAGCCGGTGTTCTTCGCATATCCGGCGGTGAACGAGATCGACGCCATCGTCGATAACATCGTCCGCCACCAGAAATCGGTCTATGACTTCATCGCCAAGGAAGACGGCTTCGGCCATCGTTTCTGGACCATCGACGACAAGGCCACCATCGCCCGCCTCGTCGAACTCTTCGCCACCAAGGTCCCGGCCATGTACATCGCCGACGGTCACCACCGCAGCGCGGCGGCAGCCCTCGTCGGTCAGGAGAAGAAAGAAAACAACCCGCACCACACAGGCAAGGAGGAATACAACTTCTTCATGACAGTCATATTCCCTGATAACCAGTTGAAAGTCATCGACTACAACCGCGTCGTGAAAGATTTGAACGGCCTCAACAAGGCTGACTTCATTGCGGCACTCGGCAAGACATACGTCGTCGAAGACATGGGCACAGAGATCTACAAGCCTGCCAAGCTCCACGAACACAGCATGTATCTCGACGGCCACTGGTACAAGATGAGCGCGAAACCCGGCACATACAACGACAACGACCCGATCGGCGTCCTCGACGTTAAGATTTTGAGCGACAACGTCCTCGACAACATCCTCGGCATCAAGGACCTCCGCACCGACAAGCGCATCGACTTCGTCGGCGGCATCCGCGGTCTCGGCGAACTGAAACGTCGCGTTGACAGCGGCGAGATGAAAGTCGCATTCGCGATGTACCCTGTCTCAATGAAACAGATCATCGACATCGCCGACAGCGGCAACATCATGCCACCAAAGACAACATGGTTCGAGCCGAAACTCCGTTCAGGCCTCGTGATTCACACACTCGAATAGTCAAGAGAGTGCAGAAGCGTTCACATAATAAAACTGCGAGATGCCAAAGACGTATCTCGCAGTTTTTTGTCACCACGAATAACGCGGATTTTCCGTAAACATAAAAAAACCACGTTTCATCTGTGAAATCTGCGGGAAAATGCATATCTTTGCACGTTTTTACTTTACAAACTTTGAAACCGATGGAAAACACATTTGACCCGAATGCGGCAGCGGCTTTAGGTTCAGGAATCTACGGACTGCCATGCACGGCTGAAGAAGCCGAAATCATCATAATCCCTGTTGAATGGGAGCTTACGACAAGTTACAACCGCGGCACCGTTGACGGCCCGGCGGCGGTCTTCGACGGCTCGATGCAAGTGGATCTGTGCCATCACGACTACCCGGACGCATGGAAACGCGGCATCTGGATGGACGAGTTCCCGGAATATCTGCGCGAGCTTCACGACAGCCTAATCCCTGCGAGCGAGGAGATAATTGAAGCCATCGGGAACGGCGACGCCGACGAGAACCCGCAGGATTACGAGGAACGCTACAAGGCCATCGAAGACGGCTTCGAGCAGATGTTCGCCTGGCTGCGTGCCCGCATCAGCTATTGGAAATCAATGGGGAAGAAAGTCGGGCTTCTCGGCGGCGACCACAGCACCCCGCTCCCCTATCACCAATACCTCGGCATGACCGACGAGAAATACGGCATCCTCCACGTCGATGCCCACAGCGACTTGCGCGAACAGTTCGAGGGATTCAAATATTCACACGCCTCAATATTTTACAACGTGTTGAAAATCAAAAATGTCGAGAGACTCGTCCAGGTTGCCATCCGCGACTACTGCCATCAGGAGAAACAATTAATAAATGAGTCGGACGGCAGAGTCGTTGTTTTTTACGACCGCGACAACCGCCGACGCATGTACGAAGGCTGCACATGGAAACTCATCTGCGACGAGATCGTTGACAGCCTTCCCGAAAAAGTTTACATCTCGGTTGACATCGACGGCCTTGACCCGAAGCTCTGCCCGAACACCGGCACGCCTGTCCCGGGCGGCATGGAATACGAGGAGCTGATGTATCTGCTTAACAAAATCAAGGAGTCTGGAAAAGAAGTTCTCGGCTTCGACCTCTGCGAGGTGTCGCCCGGCGAAGGCACGGAATGGGACGGCAACGTCGGCGCACGGGTGCTTTATCACCTCTGCGGAATAATTTGACATTTTGAGTTTCAATCTAAAACAGACCGGAAATGACGAAAAGAATCTTGCTTTTTTACACCTTATTAATAATGTCCTCATTGACCGCCTTCACGCAAAATGACTACAAATTGCCGGATAGTTTGTTAATTTCACTTCAAAACAACAGCAATCACGATGTAAACCACGTGGAGTCATTGGCAGACATAATTGATAATCTGATAATTAACAATCAATACGAAGAAAGCAAGAGATACATTGATGAGATGTCGGACATTTCCGGTGAACTCAAAAACGACTACGTCAGTGCCGTCACTATTTTTTACGAAAACAGTTATCTCTTTTTCACGAGGAACGCATATAAGGAATGCATCAACCAGCTGCTGAACGCAAAAAACATGCTTGAACCGCTCAACAACAGCGAGAAAGTGATGACATACAAAATCCGCATCAGCAACCTGCTCGGAATCTGCTATTCAAAGACGCAAATGTACTCGGAATCGTATCAGTGCTACGAGAAGTCGATCGAAATCAACAAAATACTGCAAGACAAGAACATAGGTTCAGTAATCATGCAGAACATGCTTGTACTTCAGAACATGCTTCAAAGTTATCCCGACAAGATCAGGATTGCGAAGGAACTTTTGAACAATCCCGATTTCGGTGACAACATGAAAAACGAAGTATATTTTGAAATCATCGGCAATTACATGAATATCAATGCGCACGACACGGCCAGCATGTATATCGACACCGTGATGAAACGCGCGAACAACAATCATGACAAGGCGATGGCACTTGCATTGAAAGGTTGTAATCTGAACGGATTGGAGAGATACAACGAAGCGATAATATATCTGAAAAAATGTCTGGCAATGCCGGAGTCAAGCCACAATCAGATTGAGCTGTATTGCTGCGGCCACATATCCATTTCGTATTACCAGCTTAAGGAATACGACTCGGCGTTCTACTACATTGACGAAGCCATCAACAAAGCCAAAGAGTACGACTTCCTCGACTGGCAGATTTATGCCCTTGAGCAGAAATGTGATTTCTTGCGTGAGCAGGGGATGTACAAGGATTTCGCCGACAATATCATCATTTACAACAAGTTGAATGATAGCTTGAAGGAATTGCAGAACCTCAACGACCTCGACAAAATCATGCTCCGCAAACAATACAAGGAAATGGAGGAGCAGCTTCAGAAGAAGATCGAAGAAAACAGAATCAAGCAATACAAACTTGTCATTTTCATCATCATTCTCGCCGCCTCAGCAACTATCGCCATCACACTTTTGCTTCTGAACAGAAAGAACATCTTACTTAAGAGCAAGAAAATCAAGGAGGAGGCTTTATCAAAGGAACTTGAGATGCGAAACCGCGAACTGGCATCCAACGTTGTAATCCTCATGAAAAAGAATGAGATATTCGCTGACATCGTGAAACGTCTTCACACCATCAAAGACAATGCCGTCAAAGATGAGACAAAAGACGCAATCGACAGAATCACAAAAGACATAGAGAAGACCATCGAAGGCAAGTTCTGGGAAGAGTTCGAGATGCGTTTCAAGAATGTTCATTCCGACTTCTACAACCGTCTGATAAAAAAATACCCCGACCTCACACCAAGCGAAGTGAGACTCTGCTCCTTCCTCAAACTCGACCTTTCGACCAAAGATATTTCATCGATAACAGGACAGAGCGTGCCTTCAATCGAGAAGGCAAGAAACCGTTTGAGGAAGAAATTCGGAATTGCAACCGGAGAGAACATCAACATGAGTGGTTTCATACAAAAAATATGAGTTTCCGAGCTTTGTCACAGTAATGTCACAGTAAATAAAAAGCGACATCATTGTTTTTCAATGATATCGCTTTTTTATTTACATATCCTGTCACAACTTTGTCATGGTAAAATTTCATGATTGTCACAGTTTTGTCAGTGCCGAAAATTTGACTAAGCCATTAATCTATTTTATTTTTGCATCACGAAATCACTAAAAAGCATTTATAAAATGAAAGAACAAAATTCAGACAAAACGACACAGATTGACGAGTCGGAAGAGAAATTCCGGACTCGTGGAAAAATGTTAGAAAAACTAATCGAACAAATCTATCAAGGAGAAAAAGAAAAAAATTAATCACAAAATCACAATTATGAAGAAAAACTTATTTTTACTGATGATGTTGCTGGCAGCATTGATGCCAAACGCATTTGCACAAATCACCGACTATGTGGTGATTGGCACAAAAACACAATCGAGTTCGACTGCGCCTTTCAACCAGTCGTACAAGTATTCCTACAGCGAATGCATTTATCCGAAAAGTTCATTCAGCGGACCCGTAACAATTTATTCACTTTCGTACAACTGCGCCAAAGTGAAAGCATTGACAATCACAGATTTCAAGATTTATCTCGGAGTGACGTCAAAATCATCAAACGGAAGCAACAACTGGACTCCCGAGCAGGAACTGACACTTGTTTACGACCACGCAAACGTGGTTGTCGGTGAAAGCACAGGCTGGCAGGAAATCATGCTTGACACACCTTTCTTATATGATGCGACCAAAAACCTTGTCGTTGTCATAGCGAAGAAAGGCAAGGTATCGAACAGCACTTTGACTTATTATTTCTCGAACACGGCAAATTCCATCATGTTCCGTCAAAGCAAGACCGACGAATCATTCGCCAACTATCCTGGCACAGCATCTTCAACATCAACGAGTAACTTCAGGGCTAACATCAAAATTGGTGTAGGACCTTACTTGGCCGGATGTGACAAACCAACGGATCTGGCACAGGTCGGTGCCACAGCACATTCAGTGACAATCAACTGGAAACCGGCAGAGGACACTGATTCATGGGACGTTTACATCGGAGAGACACCGGATGAGAACACGGAACCAACTGCAACGGTAAACGACACGACATACACATTCACAAGCCTTGTCCCGGCAGAAGAATATTACTGTTATGTAAGGACAAGTTGCGGTGAAACCGACAAGAGCGAGTGGGTGCCGGTCCAAACCATGACCGACCCCGACTTCACTGGAGAAGGCACTGCTGACGCACCATACCTTATTTACACATTAGACAACATCAACACCATCATCTATGCGATGGAGCATAACTGGTCAACATACGGCAAGTATTTCAGACTGATGGACGACATCGCCACGCTCACAAGACCGATAGGTACCGATAACGTTTTGTTCAGAGGTGACTTCGATGGCAACGGGCACTTCATCACACTCGACCTCAACGGAAGTCAGTTCCAGGCACTGTTCGCACGTCTCGGCATCGGAGCCAACGTCCACGATGTCAATGTTGACGGAACTATTACAGCGACATCAGATTACGCTGGTGGCATCTGTTCAATCATTTCAGAAGCAGGCGGTCATTCGACAGAAAACATATACATCAGAAATTGCACCAACTATGCTACAATCAACGGAAGTTCACGTACAGGAGGCATCATCGGCATGTCAAACCTCAGCACACAGTCGCAATACACCAAGCTTTATGTTGAAAACTGCGTCAACCGTGGTGTCATAAACTGCACTGAAGGTTTCATCGGCGGCATCGCTGGCGTTCTTGCGAACAACGCGATATTAGACGGATGCTACAACAGGGCTGAAGTAGCTGGAAACTCAACTATCGGCGGCATTTTCGGTGAAATAGACGGAAGCACCGCAAGAAACTGCTACAACAAAGCCGACATCACATCATACGGCTTAACCACACCAGAGAGCATCATCGGCGGCATCGGCGGTTCGCTTTACAACTCAAGCCTTTACAACTGCTACTCCATCGGCGACATCACCGGCATCTACGGTGTCGGCGGTTTGCTCGGCGAGTTCATGAACGCCATCACAACCGGCACATATTATGTGAAGAACGTTTACATTTCAGGCAATGTCATAGCATCTCCCGACACAAACAGGAAAGGCTTCATTTTCGGCGACATAGTGACCGATAATCCTGATAACTTCATCGTTGACAACGCATTCTACGAGAGCAACGGACAGAACCTCAATCCTTGGGGCGGCAACAAAACCCCGTCAGCCACGAATGTCTGCTCATATTCGCAGTCAACATCAAATCCAACCGAATTCTTTTTAAGTCAGGCTGTCGGCGGCTCAACCGACCTGCTCAGCGTTCTTAACACATGGGCCGCGGGCGGAGAAGAATACACTTCATGGTATGCTGACATCTATAGCGTGAACGCAGGCCACCCGACACTCGGCGAGGTTGAAGAGCCAGGCATCAGCATCACACCGAAAAAACTCGACTTCTTCTATCGTCCGATCGGAGCGAAAATGTTCAGCGAAAGTATTTCTCTCACCAACGACTCCGATATTCCGCTGACAATCACCGAAATCGGCTTTGACGAAGACAACACCTTCTTCATGTTTGAAGGAGAAGAACCTGAAATTCCGTTCACAATCCAACCAGGCATCACCAACAAAATCAATATCACAACAGACCCAGAAGCCGCAGTGACTCCAGGTACATTCTTGACAAAACTCGGAATCACTTATTCTTCGAGATCGTATAAGGAGGCATACATCAACGCAATAGCTTACCAGCCGGTCGAGCCTGATGTTGTCGAGTTGCACACCGTCATCAACAGTTATCCGTTCAACATCACGCAAAGCACGCTTCCGCTTAACAAGAACTACAATCTTCACAGCGAAGAGACAAGCGGTCCTGACGGTGTATATAAGATGATTTTTGACACCGATGTCGCTCTGACAGCCACATTGACAGGCTGCAACAACCCTGCGATGGCGATTTACAAAGAAGACCTCAACGGCAAGGACTATCCTGATGTTGACAACTTCATCTATTCGGGACGAGGCGACATCACAGATGTCACGATGCCAGCCGGCACATATTACATCGTTGCAAGTGCGACAAGTTCGCAATACATCTTGGATATAAACACAGAAACAATTCCGTTGCCGCTCGAGCCGACAGCTGTTTCACCTGCTGACGGGCAGACCAACCTTGAAGGGACAGTGCAGCTCGTTTTTGAGAAAGGCAATTACGCCACAGAATATCAAATCCTTTGCGGGACAACAAACCCTCCGACAGAAGTCGTCATGGATTGGACAAACGACTTCGGCGCTGTAGCCACCGTTGACGTTGACATCAATTCAGTATATTATTGGAAAGTCAACCAACGCAACAGCAGCGGCGTGACAGAAGGCCCGGTCTGGAGATTCACATCAGTATTCACAAAACCAGGGGCATTATTCTGCGACACCAAATACATCTACGAAGGCCAGTCAGCACAGATGCACTGGACAGCACCGGCAAACGGTAACTTCTTGGGATACAACATCTATCAGGATGGCGTCAAAGTCAACAGCAGCACCATCACCGCTTTGACATACGAAGTGTCAGGCCTCACATACAACATGGACCAAGGTTACACATTCACCGTCACCGCTGTTTATGACGGAGGCGAATCGCTTCCATCAACAGGAGACTTCGTGCGTGTCACAGGGAACGGCACTGTTGCAGGTCACGTTTATGAAATCGACGGCACCACACCAATTGCCAATGCGACAGTGACACTCACCGGCATCGATGAAATCCACAACAACCAGACATACACATTCAACACTAACGGAAACGGCCAGTTCAGCCATCCTGCCGTTGCCGGAAACTACACAGCCACGGCGGTCAAAGACGATTATATGGTCGGCACACACATAGGTGTGATAAACGTCTCTTATTCTCAGACAACGAATTTCAATGTCAACCTCCGCGAAAGTGTCAACCCTGTCGCTGATGTATCGGCGTTGTTCTACAATAACCGCGCACAGATCTCATGGACATGGGAAGGGGCTCGTTCATTCCAATATTTCAACATTTACAGAAAAAACTGCCTCTACCCAGGAGAGCCCGTACTCGTCGCGACAAACGTGAATACACTGACTTACAACGATTACACATTCACAGACCTTCCTTGGGGTTCTTACACATACGGAGTATCGGCCTATTACGATGGCATTCATGAAAGTGATATCAAATGGGAGGACAAAGGTGTCACAGCATACGCCATCACCGTCGGCAACGGCTCGACAGTCTCGTTCACATACGGCAGCTTCGATATTGACGCACCTCAAATGCTGACCCCGATTGCACAGACAGCCGACATGATGTGCGGCACATACGGCGGTAACGGTTGTTTTTATGCCTACGACTCATACATGTATTTCTACAAATATGATGTCGCGACAGGCACGATGCTCGACAGAATTTATACCGGCTGCAACTTCACCGATATGACATACGACCACACCACGAACACTGTTTACGCGACACATGAAGGAATACTTTACACCATAAACACTGAAACGGGTGAACCGACAATGGTCAGTTCATTGACCGACTACCACTACATGCAAGTCTTAACCTGCGATGCCAACGGTCAGCTTTATGGTATTGAACCAAACGAGGATGGCGTTCTTTACAGAATCAACAAGATGACCGGAGACCTCGAATTTGTAGGTAATACAGGGACAGAATGTCTGTTCTTGCAGTCGGGTGACTTCGACAAAGAAAACGGAGTGTTCTATTGGATGGGTTGCAACAGCAACGGCGGCTTCATTGCAACAGTGAACACCGAGACAGGCCATGCAACAATCTATGCAACGGGCTTGGATGAACGCATTTCATTCTTCATCCCATACGATGAACCGAACCCTGTCATCCACGAATCTGAAATTGTCTGGTCAAACTGCCTCGACAACGACATGGAAGTCACCATGACAGTCAACGTGACGACAAACAACGAAGAGACTCCTGAAGGCACTACTGTTGACTTCGTCAGCACCACAGAGCCAGGTGTCACTTTCGAGACGACCCTCAACGAAGACGGAACTGTCACATGGGACAACTTCCGCAAAGGTTCATACCTTTATTCCATCAAGAAAGTAGGCTTCAACTCATGCGCTTTCAAGACCCCGATCGACGTCTCAGATGACATGACAGTCAATTGCGAACTCGAAGAAGCGACAGCACCGGTAGAGAACCTCCACGTCTCACACACCGGCTGGATGTCGTGGGACAATCCTAACGAGCACCAATATCTCGAAGGCGATGAATTCTATTTTGACTTTGAAGACGGCAGCATCGACGGTTTCACACTTCTGGATGTTGATGGCGACGGCTTCAACTGGATGAACAGCAAGTCATTAAACCTCAGCAACGGTCACGACAGCCATTACTGCATCACATCACAGTCATACGACAACGATTTTGGTCCGTTACATCCGAACAACTACATCATCACAGCCCGGAAATATCTCATCGGCACGACATCACAGCTCTCATGGTACGTCTGCGCACAAGACCAATATTACGCGGACGAACATTATTCAGTGATGGTTGCGACAGCCGAATATCCTTCACCTGACGATTTCGTTGCCGTCTATGAAGAGACAATCACGAGCAAGTCAGGCAAAGGCGAACGCAACGACAAGGCACAGGGGATATGGCACAACAGGGTCGCCGACCTCGCCCAATATTCAGGCGAAGAAGTGTGGATCGCCATCCGCCATCACAACTGCACTGACAACTACATGATTGACATCGACGACTTCACCCTTTACAACAGAAGAAACGAGCGTTTCATACTCGAAGGCTTCGAGATCTATCAGGACGGCTATTTGGTTGCTACTACGACCGACAACTATTTCCAGCTTGACGTTGAAGGTCTCACAGAAGGCGAATCATACAACGCATCTGTCGTCGCTGTCTATCAGACTGGCGACAGCAATCCGACCAATTTCATCTGGAAGTACAACGAATGCGACAACTACGAAGGTGTCGGCACATTCAACGGCATGGTGGAAGGTGGAAATGTCATCCTCACATGGGACGGTGTCCCTGACGGCGAGAAAAACCGCGAAGGACAGTGGTTCTTCTACGACAACGGACAGTGCGACGGCGCGTTGGAAGGCGGAGAGCGATTCTTCTGGGGCATCGAGATTCCGAGAGAGAACCTCTCTCAATACACCGATTATATGCTCACAAAGGTCAGCATGTTCGACGCTGTTCCGCAGGAAGGTGTCATCATGATTTACCAAGGCGGCGAGACCTCACCTGACGAACTCATCTACGAACAGGTTTACCAATGCAAGGGAACCGGCGTTTACACCGACTTCATGCTTAACGACCCTGTCGCTCTCGACATCGAGAAGAACCTTTGGATTGTCATGCACCCAACAAGCGGCGTTATGGCAGCGCCGGCAATGGGCGGCTGGCACACATGGCGTGGCTCCATGGTCTCATTTGACGGCGAGTCATGGCAGGACATGTCCAACCTCGGCTACTTCGTCACATGGAACCTCCGTGCCTACATCGAAGAGAACACATGGTCACTCGAGACACGCGCAATAGCTCTCTTCCGCGACGAAATCTGCATCACACCTGATTTCCTTGACCCAAGCACAACGTCATTCGTTGACATCGCGCCTGAAGAAGGCTTGCACACATATTCAATTAGAGTCGTCAAAGGCGAGCCACTCCACCACTACAACTGGAATTCAATGTCATGCCCGCAGTCAGTCGAACTGCTCGTTGATCCTGACGATGTCGAAGAGAACAATATCAACGGCGTCACAATCTATCCTAACCCGACAAACGGCATCGTGAACATCAAGGGTGAAAGCATCAACAGCATCACGATTTACAACTCACTCGGCCAAGTAATCTACGTTTCAGACATCGAAAATGACATGTTCGAGATTAACATGAAACAGTTCGGCACCGGAATGTACATGGTCAAGCTCATCAGCGAGACAGGAAACTCGACACGCAAAGTCAACGTGTTCTGATAAATGACAAAAATTGTCAACGAAAAAGGATCGCCATTATGACGGTCCTTTTTTCATATTGCCCAAGTTCACATTAATTATTTATTGGTCTTTTTTTGTATCTGTCACGAATTACTCCACGACAAATTTCAGCGAGCGGCTTCCATTTTTCAAAAAATAAATTCCCGAAGCAAGGTTTGAGACTTCAATCACTTCATTTTCAGAATGTCTCTTCGACAGAACAAGCTGGCCAAGCGAGTTGTAAATCTCAATTTCCGAGCCATCTTCAAAACCTTCAAGACGGATGAAATCCGATGCCGGATTCGGGACAACATTTTGATTTTCAGAAATATTCTCTCCCACTCCATCAGGTTGTCCGTCAACAACCACATCATCGATGAACCAGCAGTGACCCAAGTCGCCGGCTTCAAAGACAAAGGCAATCCAGATTCTTTCACTTTCGAGATATTGCGTCAAATCAACATCTACATCTTTCCATTCCTCGGAGGCGTTTTCAGGAGTTTGCTCCCAAACGGTCACAAAATCGTCAGTCAGAGGATCCGAACCTGAAGTGGAGATTTTGACTGCACTGTAACTAAACACCACGCTGTATTTCTCTAAAGTCTTGAAACTCAATGTCAAATTTGAATAATCATCCGCTTTGACGACAATTTCCGGACTCACGAGCCAGCCTTCCTGATTTCCGTATTCGCCGAAACGATGTGATGCGCTGTAGTCGCCGTTTGCAGCGAACTCGCTGTTTCTGTCCCAATACGACTGATAGCCGTAATTGGTGTCGTCGATGTCGTAAGCCGTCCAGCAAGCCCAGTTCGACTCGCCGCGTTCAAAGTTTTCTTCAAAGATGACTTCACCTTCATAATCAATGCATTCAGTCTCGACGCAAAGTGCCGAAGTTGCCTCCGTCGTATAAAAGACTTCGCCGTCAACGCAGACTTTCTCATCTCCTGCCGTAAATATTCCCTGATGGTTCACCACTATATTTTCCATCGGAACTTCAGCGGCTGCGAAATCGCAAATCACCGAGCCGTTTTTCCAGATTTTGCTGCGGGCGTTATCATCTCCGACGAAGCCGCAGACGTATATGTCGCCGCCATCGAACGCCATTGAGTTCACGTAACAATTCTCAACGCCGTCGCCGAAAGTGTAAAGCGTCTCTCCATTGCACCAAATTTTTGATGTAAAGACATAATTATCATTGAGTTCGGCATAAATAACATAAAGTTCTGCATTGCGCAAAGCGACATCACAGGCATACGAATAATGAGTTTCGTCACCTATGTTATATGTATAACCATTTTCAGTACCAGAGCCTCCGTTGCGGTAGCAGACAGCTTTCGAGCCCATCATATTTTCCACACATCCGATTGTATATTGCTGATAGTCAAGCCACATCACCTTATCATCGACATAAATCGTATTTTCAATATTTGTCGAAGCAGAGCCGTCTCCGAAGGTGAACCTCGGTTCTGTCTCATCGTCGCGCCACACTCCGGACGACACATCGCCGTTAAAAACGCAGCAGGCTTCGAAGAGATGTCCGCCGTCTTCCTCCGACCACGACATGCCGTTTATCTGGCAGTCGGCACGCACGACGAACGCCTCACCATTTTTATAAACCGTGGTGACATTTGCGGTCATGTTGTTGTCGGCCCAATAAACATTTCCGTTCCCATCCGAGACAACCGAGCTGATGTAATGGTTTTCACCGGCCACATACGACTCGAAAATCATCTCACCTTTATTATATAGGCGTGCAGCCTGATTGTCGCCCACGTAAAAATAAGTCGAGTAATAAATGTTCTGAGCTTCAGCAAATACTGACAAAAGCAGCAAAGTGAAAAGCATGATGTGGTTTTTCTTCATATTTTTAGAATTTTATTATCGCAAAGATAGCAATAATTTCCGTTTATCATAAAACAAGATGAAACAAAGTGTAAATTATTCAAACACAATATGTTATATTTTTAAAACACAATTACAAAAATCTGATAAAGATATTTGAAATTTCTTTATTTTTGCAAAAATTTAAAATCATGAGCAAGACAGTATTCATTACCGGCGGCTCGAAGGGAATCGGGCGAGCCACAGTCAAGAAATTTTACAACGAAGGCTACAATGTCGCTTTCACTGACATCAACAAGGCGAAAGCAGAGGAACTGATTGCAGAACTGCCTGAAAAAGAACGTGTTATCTTCATTCAAGCTGACACAAAGTCATTAGAAGAGATGGAGCAGGCGGCGAAGCAGGTTCACGAGCGTTTCGGAGCGATTGACAGCTTGGTGTGCAATGCCGGCATCCATCGTTGCAACACGATGTTAGACATCGACATAGAAGAATTTGACCTGATTGTAAAAACCAACATTTACGGGACATTTCACACATTACGCGCAGTAGTGCCATACATTGTCAATGGCGGCGGCGGTTCTGTGGTTTTGAACGACAGCGACCAGTGGTTTGTCGGGAAGCCGAACAGTTTCGCATACGGTCTCACCAAAGGCGCGATCGGGCAGATAACACGAAGTCTCGCCGTTGATCTCGGTCCCAAGGGCATCCGCGTGAACGCAGTGTGTGCGGGGACAATCAAGACTGACCTCGTGAACGACCTCTTCAAGGACTTCGCCCGCGTCGAGAACAAGAAGATTGAGGAATACTGGGATCAGGAAAACGGTCTTTACGCCAGGGGTTCGGCGGGCGAGCCGGAAGAAGTGGCCGAACTCATCTATTTCCTTGCATCTGAAAAAGCCAGTTTCTGCACCGGCGGACACTATCTGTGCGACGGCGGCCTTGTCGCAAGATAAAAACAAAACACATAAAAAACATCGGAAACGACAGAAAATCAATCTGTTGTCTCCGATGTTTTGTATATTAAGCGAAATCGCTGTTTCTTATTCCATGTTGGTGTAAACCGCCTGGACGTCTTCGTCGTCTTCGACTTTGTCGAGGAAGTTCATGATGCTTTCCGTTGCTTCTTCGTCGAATGTGACAGGTGTATTGGCGAAGCGCTGAAGGTTGGCCTTGATGATATTGACTTTGTTGGCTTCGAGAGCCTTCTGCATTGTGCCATAGGCTGTCCAGTCGGCGTAAGCGAAGACACCGTCTTCAGTCTCTTCGATTTCTTCGAGACCTGCATCGATGAGTTCGAGTTCGAGGTCATCCTTGCTCATTCCTGCCGGAAATTCGATTTGGAACACGGCTTTGCGCGAGAACATGAATTCGAGTTGGCCGGTCTTGAGGAGTTCGCCGCCGTTTTTGTTGAAGTATGAACGCACGTTGGCGACGGTACGTGTCGTGTTGTCTGTTGCGCATTCCACGACGCAGAGGACACCGTGAGGGCCTTTGCCTTCATAGACGATTTCGACCATGTCGGCCGTACTCTTATCCGTTGCTCGTTTGATAGCGGCGTCGATGTTATCCTTCGGCATGTTTTCAGCCTTGGCGTTGAGGATAGCCTGACGGAGTTTCGGGTTCATGTCCGGATCCGGACCGCCTTCTTTAGCTGCGATTGTGATGATTTTTCCAAGTTTCGGGAACACCTTTGACATGTGACCCCATCTTTTCAATTTAGCCGCCTTGCGGTATTCAAAAGCTCTACCCATAGTATTGTGTTTATGATTTTATCAGACAAATTTTGGGTGCAAAAATAGTAAAAAAAAACACACAATAAAAAAAAATTGTACTTTTGCAACCACAAATAAAATATCACGTGTATGACTATTTCCGAAGAAGAATTACAGCGTATTGTAGCGGCAGCTGTCAAAGTTGCTTTAAATGAAATCAAAAGTCAAGAACAGCCCGTCAAGACTACCAGCGGAGGGAAAGTTGATGTGAAACAATTCTCTGACGATGAGTTGGATAAGGCAATGCGTCTGATGGAAGCGAATCGTGGCAAGGATGACGAGCCCAAAGTGGGGATTTTCTGGTTCGACCCCCGTCACAACGACTTATTCGGAGTGCGTTCTCACAGAGTTTCTGATTACTTGAAACCCAATGCACGTTCCGAATACGGCAGCGTGTCGTGTTCTGAAATGCATGAAGACGTATGGAAAAAAGAATATCACCGTCAGAAATACAAAAACAATGGTCTGGGGCCATACGTTGGAGCATACGAGATGACGCCACGCGGAAGAATATTCTACAATCCTGACACTGAAGAGTTTACCATCGCAGTAGGTTCATGGATTGAGCAATATCCGCAAGCCGTTGCCCTTATCGAAGAAGAATTCAATCTGAAAAGCACCAAACATTCTGTAAAGACAGCCCATCACTGGGATATCGGACAACGGTGGAACTAAGTTTTTTGCTGTTTTTTCTTCGCCGCCGGAAAAAGGACGTTGTTTAAAATCAGTCTGTAGCCCGGCGAGTTCGGGTGCATCTCCAAGTCTGTTGGCTGGTCGCCGACAAGATGGCGGTAGTCTTCGGGGTCATGGCCTCCGAAGAAAGTCCAGAAGCCGTTGCCGTAGTCGCCGTGGATATAACGGTCCTCCCCCAATGCTGCGTTGTCGCCGAGCACGACGACCGTCGGCTTGACAAAACGTTTGTCAAAAGCGGTTGTCTGTCCCATGAAGCCTTTTATCAGTTTCTCGTGACATTGTGTGAGCATTGTCGGCACCGGATCCCATTTCGCGGAGAAATCGAAAAGAAGGAAGAAGTCGTTGCCTTCGCTCACCGATTTCGGACGTGTCTCGGTGACGTCGATGTTTGAGACTTCGTATTCCTGCGGATTCGTCGAGACGGTGAAGTCGGTGAAAGCGAAGCAGTTGTCGTAATTGAGTCGTTGCGGGTCGCCGGTGCGTATGGCGTCGCCGTCGAACATCACGTCGCAGATGTCGAGACCTTCGGCTGCGAGGGCGATGTCGTAGCTGTCGGGTGCGGAACACATCGCGAAGAGATAACCGCCGCCAGCCACGAAGTCGCGGATTTTCTTCGCGACCGCAAGTTTCAGCTGCGACACCTTGCTGAAACCATGTCTCCGGGCCGTCTCCTCCTGTTTCTGAACATCTTCTTTATACCAAGGATAGTTACGGTAGCGCACCCAGAACTTCCCGTATTGTCCAGTGAAGTCTTCATGGTGCATGTGAAGCCAGTCGTAGGTGGGCAGCACGCCGTCAAGCACCTCGTCATCGTAAATTATATCGTAAGGGATTTCGGCGTAAGTCAGGACAAGGGTGACGGCGTCGTCCCACGGCAGTATGTTCTTCGGGGCATAGACGGCGAGACGCGGCACTTTCTGAAGTTTCATCTCATCCATGTTCGCGCCAGGGTCGGCGATTTCGGCGAGTATCGACTCCGCCTGCACGTCGGCGATGACTTGATACGAGACGTTGCGCAGCTTGCATTCGCGTTCAAACATTTCATGATACGGGATGAGGTAACTGCCTCCTTTGTAATTCAGAAGCCAGCTTATCTCCACCTCGCGTTCGAGGATCCAATAAGCCACGCCGTAGGCCTTCAGATGGTTGGTCTGCGTCTCGTCCATCGGGACGAGGATGTACGCCGCGTTCACTCTCTGAACGCTCAACAGCGTGACAATCAACAGTATTATGCATTTTTTTAAAATTCTCATCTATATTAAATTTAATGTCAAACATTTTCATTCGACCCGAAGATGATCCAAGGTGCGGCGCAACTTCATGGTCGTTTGATATTCATTTTCAATCCGCTTAACCGTCTCCTCAAGGTCATCGGGTTTGAAGAATTTCGCGTCCCTAATCAGTATATTTCTCACATTCTCATCCATCTTAATCGTCGAAATAACTTCAGAAGCCTTATCCAACTCATTCTCTTTCAGATAGATGTACGACATGTTAAAATACGGATACAAGAATCCGCAGCTGACGTGCATGGCCTTTTCAAAATGCGAGACCGCGGCATCCTTGTTTCCGCAGGCGTACTCGACCACACCGAGGTCGTTGAGGTTTTGCTTGCAGAACGGCATGTCGTCATGTGCCTTTCTGTAGTCAGCCAACGAGCCGGGGAGTCCGAGTTGCTCCTTCGCCTTCCCGATGTACCAGTTAACGGGAAAACCATCATTATCAACAGTATAGAATGCAGAAACAGCTTCTTCGTAGCATTTCAAAGCTGTGCTCCACTCGTTGTTTTTCATTGCGTTAGCGGCCTCCGCAGAACGACGTTCGCCTTTATATCTGAAGAAACTGACAACAACAATGGAAACCAGCACCACAACAAAAACGCTTTTCCATAAAGTATTAAGTTTCAAATTGTTATATACATTTTCATTTTTAGTAATGTATGTAAAAAGGACTGCACACATCGCAGCCTTCCAGATGAAATATTCGGTCTTGTCGCTCGGAAAACTGAAAAACGAATTGAAGCAACAGCCCACAAACGCGCTCAAAACAATCGCCCCAAAGACGAAATCGCGCCGGTCATCGACTTTGCATATCGCAAAAAACGACTTCATTATCAACGAGATGACAAAAAGCATATAGACAAAGGAAGTCACATACCCGCATTCGGCTATCAAACCCAAGAACTCGTTATGAGGTCTTGTGAAATTGACATTCCAGTAGTCGGCGCAATAAAGTCCATTCAGTCCGCAGTCGGGAAACAGCACCTGCCAGTTGCCGATGCCGCAGCCACTGAAAGGATGATCATCAATCATTTCATACGTCTTATTCCAAACGGTGAAACGTTCCACAAGCGATGATGTTGAATAATATTCGTATTCAAAACCAGACTCTTTTGCCGTCTCAGGCACATCGATTTTCAGCACAGGCCGCAACCCGACGGCGAAAAACAGAAAGACCACCGCCACGACAGCCACCGTCGTCCCGACCTCAAATTTCCTTGAGAACGAAAATCTTTTTTTCCTGACAAAAAACATAATCGCAAAAAGCGACGCCGCACCCACATACGAGAGCATCACAGCCCTTGACTTCAGCAAAACAACAAGAGCAAACGACACTGCAAACAACGTCACCGACAGCCACTTGCAGGATTTCCTTTTCGTTTCGGCAACGTATGCCAAAGCGAATGAAGACAACACAAACAACATAATCGTCAGAAACGTCTTGTGTCCGCTCAGCCCTGTTATCTTATACAAACTGTCAAAACTGAAATCCTCGACGTAAAACAGCTGAATGAGCGACACCAGCAGATAAACCGCCAAAACAACGACGCTTCCGACATACAGCATCTTTCGTGCAGCTTTTTCATCGCGATTGAAAAGATTGTAAAACAATATCACGAGCAGGAAAGTCATGACATATTTCGAATACACGAACAACGACTCGCCGATGTTCACGGCGGAAAACACCGACAATCCGATTGCCACCACAGAAGCAAGATACGCATAAAACACTTTTGATTTCGGCATCATCATCGGCTTTTGGGAGAACAAGCTGGCTCCGAAAAACAACAGCAGGCCAGCGGCTGCAATCAGATGTCTGACCGCGAAAAATGCCGTTCCCGAAAGTATGTCGAAAGTCACGCATCCGGCGACCAATAAAATTCCCGCAAAAAAGGAAACAATTTTGTCATTCTTCTCCATATCATCAAAATTTCGGTCAGACTACATTTAATGCAACATACTTTTTTACAATTGGTAATCAAACTTTTATAAAGTTTTCATCTAAAATCAAATTTCCTGCAAAGATATATCATTTTTTACTATTTTTGCACCCGATAAGTCAGTTTTTCAAGATCAGGAACTTAAAAATTATAATACAATGGAAAACACAGAATTGAAGAAGACAGCATTGAATGCAATGCACTATGAGATGGGTGCCAAGATGGTCCCGTTCGCAGGTTTCGACATGCCGGTTCAGTTTGAAGGCGTGAACGTTGAACACGAGACAGTCCGCAAGGGTGTCGGTGTCTTCGATGTTTCACACATGGGCGAGTTCCGCGCAAAAGGCCCGAAGGCTTTCGCATTGGTACAGCGCTGCACCACAAACGACGTGGCTGCGTTGGTTGACGGCAAGGTACAATACACATGCCTGCCGAATGGCAAGGGCGGCATCGTTGACGACATGCTGGTCTATCGCGTGGCTGAAGACGAATACTTCATGGTCCCGAACGCTGCTAACATCGACAAGGACTGGGCTTGGATGTCGGCGGTGGCGAAAGAGATGGGCATGGAACTCGGCGTTGAGTTCATCAACGAGAGCAGCCAGTGGTCACAGCTCGCGGTGCAAGGTCCTCTCGCACTCAAGGCGATGCAGAAGCTCACGGCGACAACCGTTGAAGACATGGAATACTACACATTCAAGATCCTTGAATTTGCGGGCGTGAAGAATATCATCTTCTCGACAACGGGTTACACAGGCGCCGGCGGCTGCGAGATTTACATCCCGAACGCAGAGGCGGTGAACATCTACAAACAGGTTCTCGAAGCAGGTAAGGAATTCGGAATCAAACCGATAGGCCTTGGCGCACGCGACACTCTCCGTCTTGAAATGGGTTTCTGTCTCTACGGCAACGACATCTGCGACACCACATCACCTATCGAAGCAGGTCTCGGTTGGATCACCAAGTTCGTTGACGGCAACGACTTCATTGACCGCGAGCGTCTTGCACAGCAAAAGGCTGAAGGCGTCACACGCAAGCTCGTCCCGTTCATCATCACAGGCAAAGGCATCGCACGTCACGAATACGAAATCTGCGACGCTGAAGGCAACCACATCGGCGAAGTGACTTCAGGCACAATGGCCCCGTCAGTGAAAAAAGCCATCGGCATGGGCTACGTGAAGAAAGAATTTTCAAAGGCAGGCAGCGTGATTTACATCAAGGTGAGAGAGAAACTCATCCCTGCTGAAGTGACAAAACTTCCTTTCTACAAGGCGTAGTTAGTTAAAAGATAAAAGAGTAAAGTTAAAAGTGGGTTGGCGCATGAACGTCAGCCCACTTTTAACTTTACTCTCCTATTTCACTCATTCCCCCAACCTGTCGGAAATCTTCTGGTAGTTGCCTATAGTGATCACCACGCCGCATCTCACGTTTGCCGAGTCGTACGTTGTGGCCATCTCGACCGTTGACTGACCGATTTTTGAAAGTAACATGATATTGTCGGTCACAGCATAAATGTTCACGGGACCGAAATGGAACGCCACGCCGGCGCCCAATGCGTTGCCTGAATATTTTGAAACGGTGTAACTTGCGGTGAGATTCAGAAATCTTGCAAACGAACCGCTGTATGCCAATGTCAGTGAAGGCCATGTCTCATTCTTTGCGAATTTCATCTGTCCGAAAGCGGTAAGGCGCAGCATAGGGCACAGCTCATAATAGGCTTGAAGATTTGCAACTGAGCTGAGACTTGTAACGTAATCATCGCCGGCGGTCAAGGAGTCATTGCCCCACACGTTCCTCACGACTTGATCAAGCATGGTTTGGTAATCAATCTTATAATTCAAGACCTCGTCAAAATCGTCAAAAATGGCATCGTCCACCTCCACATCGCCGGAGTCTTTCGCCTTGACCTTTGAGTTCTTCCATTTTATAAAGCCGAGGTCTCTTACGCCTGCGGAGATGCCGAAATGTTTATTAAACACGTATGAGACGCCGAAGTCAACGCCGAAACCAATATTTTCTTTGACATCAATCATTTCCGACAAGGATTTTGAAGCGAAATCGAACACATTGGCGATTTCGAACACGTCAGAGATGCGGAACAGATCCATTTTCAGAATCGATGCTGCATGTATATCCAGGTTCACGTCAGCTTTCATTGAATAGTCGTCCGCATCGGTGTAAATCTTTGTACGTTCATTATTTGCGGAAGCGTTCAGGACACCGAAGATAACTTTCGGGCGGACACCTACGGTGAGGTGTTTATTGACATCGAACTGCATGCCGACTCCGATTTCAGAAAACACGGTCACATCCAACCCAACATTGAAATCTATAGGATTATCTTGTCCAAGATAGTTGCCATTGCCACGGAAGAAGAAGCCGACAAAATCCTTTGAATAAAGAAATTCCTGATTCATCCTAACCCTCCAGTCGATATTGAAGAAAAGCCTGCCGGAGCGGAAACCGATATTAAGCATATCAAAGGAGAATGTTGAATTAAGACAGTTTCCCTGATCCTTGAGACCGTCCACGAACTTCACACCGTCGATGTACATTTCTCCATTTTCGTCGGTGCTGTATATATTCTCATATTTCAAACCGGAGTTATATGCCGCCGCGCTGACATTGGAGATGCCAAATCCGAGTATCCCGTTGTATTGGACCCTTATTCCCGGATTGAAGAAATTCTGAAACGGCATTTGCGGCAAAAGTGAGAATGTAATTCCGTCATTCTGTGCCTTTGTTGTCATTGACATGACAACCAACAAACTGATTACAAATATTTTATATATCTTTTTCATGGGGCAATCTTTTTATAATACATCATCAATGTCAATTTCGGTGGTTTTTGTCAGCAAGCCGATGCCAACGATGACCATGTCGGTCGATTTGAAGACGACCTCATGCCCCATCGTAGTACCCTTTACCTTGTAAATCAACTTATCAGCCTCCAACACGTTATCAACTCTTTCATCAGTGACAGTGACAATATTTGTCGTGCTCACCGGCGCACCGCCGCAACTTGATGGGATCTTGTTGTTGGTCGCATCAAACAGCGAATCTGTCACCACGCCGTTTTTCACCAGATATGCCTGAAATTCAAGCTCTATCGGCAGCCCGTTGGTCAGATTGAATTTAAACTCAAATTCGTTGATATAATTTTGAACAGACACCTCACCCATATCCATATCCAAGGTGTCGCAATACATCAACTCATTGATTTTCATTCCGAGTTTGAGATTCATAACGGTTGCGACATCGAGATGTGAGTCTTCATACACGCCGATGGCATCCTCTTCGATAATCCTCAAATCGCCGGAATACGTGAATTTCTCATACTCTTCCAGAACATCAATAAAATCGATTATCTCGCCTGTGACATCTAAATCTTTGTAGGAAGAAGTTTGTTGCAATTCAAAACTGATGCTTTCGGTTTTCAGTATGTTCATGTCAGTGCCATCTTTCGTACGCAGCTGCATGGTATCGACATTTGCATGGACACCGAATCCGAAAGTATTGAAATATTTGATATAGGTATTCGGTTTATTGACTTGCAGATCGCCAGTCACGTTTCCGAGACTGAAGTCAAGGTCTTCGACTACTCCGCCGTATCTTATCGAAGGCACATTGACGACGCCCTCGACTGACTTCAGTTTGAGTCCGGAAATGCTGCCGAGCAGACTCACGTCGTGGCTTCCGCCGATGTTCTCCACGGCCATAATATATTCATCAAGTTGGATCAAAGTCGTATTCTCATTAAGCGTAATTGACGGCATCACAATTCTGAAGCTTGCTTGCATTCCGACACTGTCGTTGACGGGCGTGACCGTGCATCCAGCCAGATCCTTTATGACACTCCCGTGGTTATAAGCGGTGATTGAAAACGCACCTTCACTGTCGGTGATATTTGACGACGAAAGTGTGATCTGGCATTGCATCAGGCTCTCGTCAATACCCTCAACATCAAGGATGAAATCAATTAATCCACCCTTCATCACGACTTTTGTTATTGAAAAATTCTCGATTGCGAACGGCAGCTTCGGGAAGTCAGGAATCGGCACTGTGGTGTCTATCTTGAACTCATACGAAAAAGGCACCGGTGACACTCCGCCGCCGCTTGCAATAAGGTCACGAATCTCATATACCTCCTCCGGGACAGCAATCTCCGGAATATCAATATTTCCCGAAACATCAATGTCAATATCTTCAATTTCATTCAAAAGTTTCTCTCCTGAAACGACATTTTTCGCTGTGTCAGCGACATACACATAATACAGCACATCGTTTTCATCGGTGAAAACGACCGAATTCCAAGTCGAATCGATGATGTCAAACACATCGCAGATCGTAACCGTATCGCCTATCAAAAGCGGAACTGCAAATTTGTTATCGGTTTTGATTCTTGTGATATTGTTTCTTTTACAAGAAAATGTCACACACAACAAAGCAGCGGTTATAACCGTCATCAAAATGTTGTAAAAATTCTTATTCATCACTATTTAATTTTGAGCCATACATAAAATAACGCTGCGAAAATAATATTTTTTTCACAACAAAACATAATTTTTTTATATTTTTGCAAAAAAATTTGCGATGGATTCAACAGCATTGACAGTGGTAATGTTAGGCGGTCTGGTTTTCGCGGCGCACGTATTCACCGAACTATTCAGCCGCCGCAGGGTGCCGGATTTGCTCCTATTATTAATAATAGGTGTGCTCATCGGCCCTGTTTTCAAAGTTGTCACGCCAGATGCATTCGGCACGACAGGCAACGTCTTCTCGACAATCACCCTCGTCATCATCCTTTTCGAGAGCGGTTCTGAATTGAGCCTCAATATCATACGAGAATCATTCAAAGGCATGATATCGCTGACGTTATTGAGTTATTTCAGCATAATGGCCGCATTGGGGCTTCTTGGTCATTATTGTCTTGGGATTCCGTGGGTGACATCTTATTTCATGGGGGCCGTTTTAGGTGGCGCCGCCGAAGCGATAGTCATCCCATTGACCAAGCAATTGAAAATCAGCAGCAACTGCAAGACCACGATGGTTTTGGAGACATCGTTCAGCACAGTCATTTGTTTCATCATATCCATCGCCCTCCTCAAGGCGATACAAAACAATGATTTTTCCATCGGCGAGGTGACAGGAAACGTCATCTCATCGTTCACGCTTGCCGGGATACTCGGCTTTGTCGGAGCTGTGTTCTGGGCGACCGCCTTGCAGCGGATCAGAACCGTGAAGAACTCCACTTTCACAACACCGGCGTTTGTCTTCATCATCTACGGAATCAACTCGCTGCTCGGTTTCTCAGGTGAAATCGCCGCACTGACCTTCGGCATCACGCTCGCAAACATCGACTCTGTTTACAATTCAATTTTCAAGAAATTCTTCAAGAAAAAACCCAACACGTTGAATTACAACGAGAGAATGCTTTTTTCAGAAATCGCATTCCTTTTGAGGACTTTTGTTTTCATCTATATCGGAATCTCGATACAGCTTTCCGACTGGAAGTCAATCCTCATCGGGGTGGTAATCGTATTCATCTTGTTCATTCTCAGGACCTTATCAGTAAGGTATTCAATAGTCAAAAAAGGAAACGAGTACACGGAGCTGGAGACGATGTACATGTCATGTTTTGTCTCAAAGGGATTGGCCGCAGCCGTCCTCGCCACCATGCTCACCATGATTGACGTCCCAGGCGCCGAAATGGTCAAAAACATCGTGTATTCTGTGATTTTCTTCAGCATCATCGCCACCTGCCTGCTGATCCCAATCGTAGAAAAATCAAAGTTTTTCCAGAAAATGTTGAGATTTGCATTGTTCTTTTCGCCCCAAAAAGGGAAAAAAGAAACTGACGACACACTTTCAGACGAAGAAAATTCACCACAACAAATTGATAATCAAGATGTTATTTTAAATGAAAATAATTCTGAAAAAAATTGCGATTGATTAAATAAAAAGTATTATTTTTGCGCTCCGAAAAGAAAGAAAGATAAAAGATATGTATTTAACTGCAGAAAAGAAACAAGAGATTTTCACAGCTTACGGTAAAAGCGCACAGGATACCGGTTCAGCAGAAGGACAGATCGCACTGTTCACATTCAGAATCAAGAATTTGACAGAACACATGAAGCAGAGCAAGAAGGACGTTGCAACAATGCGTTCATTGGTCGCTCTCGTGGGTAAGAGAAGAAAACTCCTCGCCTATCTGAAGAGAAAGGATATTGAGAGGTATCGTACAATCATCAAGGAATTAGGTATCAGAAAATAACAGCGTTGTCACTCAACGCGATTGCAAAAAAAGGCAATTGAACGTTGCCTTTTTTTGCATTGTTGTATCTATATTCCAAAAGCGGTTTTTTAATAATTAAAAAAGAATTACTATGGGTCCAGAAGGAATCAAACAGACCTTACAGGTTGGTAATGATGTCATTACCATCGAGACTGGCCGTTTGGCTAAACAGGCCGACGGAGCTGCTGTTGTCAGATGTGGCAACACCATGCTTTTAGCGACAGTCGTAGCAGCAAAAGACGTGAAAGACGAGGCAGACTTCCTGCCGCTTTCAGTCGATTACAAAGAGAAATACGCAGCCACCGGAAAGTTTCCGGGAGGCTTCTTCAAACGTGAAGGCAAGCCGTCGGACTACGAGATCCTGATCTCACGTCTCGTTGACCGCGCCATCCGTCCGTTATTCCCTGACGATTTCCATGCGGAGATCCAGGTTCAAATCACGCTTCTCTCCGGCGAGAAGAACGTCCTTCCTGACGCTTACGCGGCATTGGCGGCATCAGCGGCCATCAGCGTGTCGGACATCCCGTTCCACGGTCCTATCTCGGAAGTCCGCGTGGCGATGATCAACGGCGAATACGTCATCAACCCGCGTGCAGACCAACTCGAGAACGCCGACCTCGAACTCATGGTTGGCGCCACGATGAAGGACATCTGCATGGTCGAAGGCGAATCGAAGGAAGTGTCAGAAGAACAGATGATTGGTGCTTTGAAGGCGGCACACGAGGCCATCAAAGGCCAGTGCCAGGCGCAGCTCGACCTCGCAGCGAGAGTTGAGAAAGCCAATCCGAAACGCGAATACTGCCACGAAGTCAACGACGAAGAGATGCGCGCCGAGATGACGGCACAGCTCTACAAACCGTGCTATGACTTCGCCCTGACAGGCAACGCCAACAAACATGAACGCGAAGACGCATTCGCGGCAATACTTGACAACTATCTCACAAAATATACAGAAGAGGAACTCGCAGAGAAAGCTGCGATAGCGAAACGTTATTTCCACGACATCGAGCGTAAGGCGGTGCGTGATGCCATCCTCATCGAACGCAAACGTCTTGACGGTCGCATGCTCAACCAGATCCGCCCCATCTGGACGGAAGTTGACGTGCTTCCTTCATGCCACGGCTCGGCGATCTTCACACGCGGTGAGACCCAGGCCTTGGTGACGGTGACACTCGGCACCAAGCTCGACGAACAGACCATCGACGGCGCCGTCGTTGAAGGCACAAACAACTTCATGCTCCATTACAACTTCCCGAGCTTCGCCACAGGCGAATGCAAGGCAAACCGCGGCGTCAGCCGTCGTGAAATCGGTCACGGCAACCTCGCCGAGAGAGCTCTGAAGAACATGATCCCTGACGGCGAAGAGAACCCTTACACAATCCGCGTCGTGTCGGACATCCTTGAGTCAAACGGCTCATCGTCAATGGCATCAGTCTGTGGCGGCACACTCGCACTCATGGACGCCGGCGTCAAGATGAGAAAGCCTGTCGCAGGTATCGCGATGGGACTCATCACCGACAACGAGACCGGCAAATACGCCGTCCTGTCTGACATCTTAGGTGACGAAGACCACCTCGGCGACATGGACTTCAAGGTCACGGGAACAAAAGACGGCATCACAGCATGCCAGATGGATATAAAAGTTGACGGTCTTTCATACGAGGTTCTCACCGAGGCCCTCGCACAGGCCAGAGAAGGCAGACTTCACATCCTCGGCGAGATGGCCAAGACCATCACGGAGCCACGCGCCGACTACAAGGAGTCAGTGCCTCGCATCGAGAAGATCATCATACCGAAAGACTTCATCGGCGCTGTCATAGGACCTGGCGGAAAAGTCGTTCAGGAAATCCAGAAGACAACCAACACCGTCATCGTCATCACGGAAGACGATAAGTGCGGCATAGTCGAGATCGCCTCCACAAACAAGGAAGACCTCGAAGCAGCGAAGGCGAAGGTCAAAGCCATCGTCGCCGTGCCTGAAGTAGGCGAGGTTTACGATGGTGTCGTCAAGTCAATCATGGCATTCGGCGCATTCGTGGAGATTCTCCCTGGCAAGGACGGTCTGCTTCACATCTCGGAGATCGACTACAAACGTCTTGAGTCGATGGACGGCGTGTTGAAGGAAGGCGACAGGATCCAGGTGAAGCTCATCGAGATTGACCCGAAGACCAACAAGCTCCGTCTGTCACGCAAGGCATTGCTCCCGAAACCTGAAGGTTACGTCGAGAAGCCGGAGAGACCGCGCGGCGAACGCAAAGATGGCGAGCGCAGAGGCGGTGAACGCAGAGGCGGCGACCACAAAGGTCCGAGACGCGACAAGAAAGAATAACGGTTTAAAGAGGAAAGTTAAAAGTTAAGAGAGTGAAAAACCTCTTTTAACTTTTAACATTTGACTTTTGAAAGAGAACTTTCTACTTTGAAACTTTTAAACTTTTTAACTAAATATGAGGCAGTTAAAGATTACCAAACAAGTTACCAACAGGGAAACCGCTTCTTTGGACAAATATCTCCAGGAGATTGGTAAGGTTGAATTGATCACGGCAGACGAGGAAGTCGAATTGGCACAGAGAATCCGTCAGGGCGACAGAGCCGCGTTGGAAAAGCTTACGAAAGCGAACCTTCGTTTCGTCGTCTCCGTTTCAAAACAGTACCAAAATCAGGGATTAAGCCTCCCCGACCTCATCAACGAGGGCAACCTCGGCCTCATCAAGGCGGCACAGCGTTTTGACGAGACAAGAGGCTTCAAGTTCATCTCTTATGCGGTGTGGTGGATCCGTCAGTCCATTCTCCAGGCTCTTGCTGAACAGTCACGCATTGTCCGTCTTCCATTGAACAAGATCGGCTCGATCAACAAAATCAACAAGACATACGCGAAGTTAGAGCAGGAGTTCGAACGCGAGCCGAACGCCGAAGAGATAGCAGAGGTCCTCGACATCACCGAAGCCGAAGTCAAGGAGTCGATGAAGAACGCAGGCCGCCACGTCTCGATGGACGCGCCTCTCGTGCAGGACGAAGACAACAACATGTACGACGTCTTGAAGAGCGACGAGGTAGTGACACCTGAGACGGAGCTTCTTTACGAGTCGTTGCGCAAGGAAATCGACCGCGCCATCTCCACGCTGACACAGCGTGAGCAGGATGTCGTCCGCCTCTATTTCGGACTCAACGGCGGTCATCCGATGACATTAGAAGAGATCGGCGAGAAATTCGACCTCACACGCGAGCGCGTGCGCCAAGTCAAGGAGAAGGCAATCCGCCGCCTGAAGCACACAAGCAGAAGCAAGATCCTCAAGAGCTATCTTGGCTAATCATTTACGGAATCAAAATTTGCTCGAAGAGATGCGGGAAACCGTGTCTCTTCGTTGTTTTTTGAGGAGTAAATTATTGGTTTCCACAGTGCATCTCGAAAATCTTTAAATTTTTGAATCTTTAAATTTTTAAATAAAATTGACTGACCATTTGGAATAATATGTTTTTTTCCTCGCAAATATAAAAAAACTGCTTATCTTTGCAAATCGTTTTACAAAATAAGATATGCAGAAACTAATAGCTCCATCGCTGCTCTCGGCGGATTTCCTTCACCTCGCTGACGACATCGATATGGTTAATAAAAGTCAGGCCGACTGGTTCCATTGCGACATCATGGACGGCGTGTTCGTGCCTAACATCTCATACGGCATCCCAGTGGTGCAAGCCATTAAGAGACAAGCCCTTAAGCCGCTCGACGTGCATCTGATGATCGTCGAACCCGACCGCTACTTCGAGAAGTTCCACGAAGCCGGCGCCGACATCATCACGTTTCATTACGAGGCGAGCACCCACATCCACCGCTCGGTGCAGAAGCTGAAATCGCTCGGCGTGAAAGCCGGCGTCGTACTCAACCCGCACACGCCCGTGTCGCTGCTCGAAGACATCATCGGCGACCTCGACCTCGTGCTGCTGATGTCGGTCAACCCCGGGTTCGGCGGGCAGAAATTCATCGAACGCACGTATTCAAAAATCGAGAAGCTGCGCGACATGATTGAATCACAAGGTCTTGAGACGATGATCGAGGTCGATGGCGGCGTCTCGACATCCAACGCGAAGAAACTCTTCGACACCGGAGCCGACATCCTGGTGGCCGGCAACGCCGTCTTCAAATCAGATAATCCGATTAAAACTATAGAAGAGTTGAAGAGTTGAAAGTTCATAAAGTTTGAAAGTTCATAAAGTTAGAAAGTTTATAAAGTTTGAAATATTATTAAAATTAAAGACATGAACGAAATTGTTGCAACATTGAAACCTGCAAATGTCTGGAAAGAGTTCCAGGGCATCATGGGCGTACCGCGTCCGTCGAAGAAAGAAGAGAAAATGGTCAAATATCTTGAGGACTGGGCCATTGAGCACAAAGTGAGATTCGTGAAAGAACCGTGCGGCAACATCATCATGACGGTGCCGGCGACATCTGGCATGGAAGACCGCCAGACTATCATCCTCCAGGCGCACATGGACATGGTGTGCGAGAAGAACGGCGACTGCGCCCACGACTTCCTCAACGACCCCATCGAGGCCGTCCTGAAGGGCGAGTGGCTTCACGCCAACGGCACGACCCTCGGCGCTGACGACGGCATCGGCGTGGCGGCGGCACTGGCTGTCATCGCCGACCCGACAGTGAAACACGGTCCGTTGGAATGCATCTTCACCGTTGACGAAGAGACAGGTCTCACCGGCGCCGAGAAACTCGACCCGAAAGACTTCACAGGCCGCATCCTCCTCAACTTAGACTCGGAAGACGAAGGTCAGATCTTCATCGGCTGCGCCGGTGGCATGGACACCATCGTCAAGATTTTCCACAAACTCGAGAGCGTGCCGGCAGGCTACATCCCTTACGACGTGAAAGTCAGCGGACTCAAAGGCGGTCACTCTGGCGACGACATCAACAAAAACCTCGCCAACGCCAACAAACTCCTCACCAGAATACTCTGGCAGGCAGCTAACGACTACGACCTCAGGATATACGACATTCAGGGCGGCAACCTGCGCAACGCCATCGCACGCGAGGCTAACGCCGTGGTCTTCATCCCGAAAGAAAACGCCGGACAATTTGAGGCTTTCGTGGCAGAGATGGAAAAGAATTTCAAGAACGAATACCATGTGGCAGAGCCTAACATCAGCGTGAAGACCTGCAAGTCGGACACGACAGCCGACGTCGTCATCGATGAGATGACACAGTACGACCTTCTGAACGGACTCCTCACCTGCCCTCACGGCGTCATCGAGATGTCGCAGACAATCCCGAACTTCGTGGAGACCTCGACAAACCTCGCGTCGGTGAAGAGGAAAGAAGGTTATTTCTTCATCCAGACATCACAGCGCAGCTCCATCGAGTCGGCAAAAGAATACGTCGGAGCGATGGTCGAAGCCTGCTTCAACCTCGCCAACGCCGAGGTCGAGCACACCGACGGCTACCCAGGCTGGACACCGAACCCTGATTCCGTCATCTGCGAGATAGCCAAGAAATGCTATGTAAAACGTTTCAACAAAGATCCGAAAGTCCTGGCAATCCACGCCGGTCTCGAATGCGGTCTCGTCGGCGACAAGATCTCCGGCATGGACATGATTTCGTTCGGCCCGACGCTCCGCGGCGTCCACTCTCCTGACGAGAGAATCGAAATCGCCACAGTGCAGATGTTCTGGGACTTCCTCTGCGACATACTGCTTGAAGCACCGAGAAAGTAAGATTCAAACAAGAAAAAATTCAAAGGCAAGATTAGCGATTTTCCGTTAATCTTGCCTTTTTTTATGTTTTGATATTGCCTGTGGAAACAATGGTTTTCACAGGCATTTTTTCTTGAACCAAATAGCAAAAATCGGGTCGGCGAAATACAAACCGCCGTCAACTATTTCTATCAATTCATTGAAAATCAATGTATTTTTTATTCTGTTTATATTTGTTTTCGTACCGAAATCGTACGATTCCATCACGTCTTTGCTTCCAAATTTATCATGAATGCCGTTGGCAATAGCTCTCATGAAATTCATCTGATGACTCGTGAGTCCTTCTATCTGTTGCACGAACAACGCACTGCATTGCGAAAGTATAGTCTCAACCGCATTATCGAAATCGTTTTCAGTTGTCGAACCTGCGGTCTCAGCCAGCACATTCCACGAAAGCTGTTGCACATACGACGAATGCCGCTCGGTCAGTTCACAAATTTTCATGCACAAACCTTCCGAAATCGTTTTTCCCTTAAGTTCAAACCTCGATTGGATGAATTTCACCCAGTCTTCAGTTGGTATTTTGTCAAGGAAAATCATTTCGCCGAACTGGTAAAACGGCATCCTTTTATCCTGAAAAAGGTTGGTCATCATGTGTTTCTTGCTTCCGAAAAGGCAATACGAGACATTCTGCTGATGCTGCCAAACCGAACGCATTCTCTTCTGAACCGTCAATGTATCGGGGAACTCTCCGACCTGCTGAAACTCGTCGATACAGATCACGATATGGACGTTTTTCTTTTTTGCGATAATCTCCGGAAGATTCAATATCTCTTCGGGATTGTGAGTCTTCGGAGTGATGCCGAGTGATATGGAATAGTCGGTTTCAGGATCCGACCCGAAAGAAATTTTCGGACTTAACCGTGCCATGAAGTCTTTGGCATTTTCAAACAACATCGTCATTTTATTTGAAGTCTGCTTCAAGACCGCTGCGGAAAGTTTGTTGTAAAAATCATATTCGCTGCGGCAATCATAAATGTCGAGAAAAACGACAAGAATATCTGGATTGTCAATGGAACTCTTCACTTTTTTCACGAGCGAGGTCTTGCCAAGACGTCGTGGCGAGATGATTATTGTGTTCAGACCATTTTCGAAATTCAATTTGAGCCTCTTTGTTTCCTTAACCCTGTCGGTGAAATTGTCACCTTCGACAGAAACTCCGTAAATAAACGCCTTTTCCATTTTAGTTCAGATTTTAAGCAGCAAAAATAATAAAAAAAACAATGGTAAACAACTTTGTGGTCCACAAAATTGTTTACCATTAAAATCAACTCAATATCAATTGGTTAAAATTATTCAACCAATTTTTACAATGAATCACCTCACGACAACTTTACGCATCGCAACATTTCCGTTTCCACAAATCTTGATGACATACAAGCCTTCAGCCAAGCCGCTGACATCAATTCTCTGTGAGCCGTCTGCCGTTCCGCCAATGACCTGTTGGCCTAAGTTATTGTAAATGAAATAGTCGAACTTCACTTCGCCGGCACTGATGTAAATCACGTCATCAGCCGGATTCGGATAGATGCTGAAATGGATTTCCGTTTCACCCACAGCGGTTATGACATCAACCAACACGTTTTCAGGCATTGACTCGCCTCCTGAATAAATAGCCGTAACGCTGTATGTGTAAGTCATCTCATCTTCAATCTGGTCGTTGTAGCTCGTGGCTGTTGTCTCGCCTAAAGTAACGCCGTTGCGCGCGACGCGGTAGCGATACGCACCCGACGGAGCCGTCCACGAAAGCGTGACATCGTATTCGCTGACGGTGGCGGTGAGGTTTCCGACAGAAGCGAAATACTCGTCCGACCCACAGCTAACGTCGAAACTGCCGCCTTGCGGACCTTTGCTTAAGATGACCGTGCCGTCTTCATAATGAACGACATACGAACATTCGCTGTCCCAGTTGCCGCCGCTGTGCCATGTGAGAGTGACGTGCGAGCCGTTATGAAGCCAGCGTTCGTAGGTGGCAAAGGCACCTTGCTCGTGAGAGACATACATGTCGTCGGCTGGCGTACCGTCGCTGTATTCGACATGAAGCCTCGAGTTATCCCAGCCGTCGTTCCATTTGTCGGAGAGGTCGAAGACGACAAGACATGTGTTCTGCAAAGTCGCCGTCCCTCCGGCAACGACATTGTCGTCAGCCAAGATGTTGAATGTGAGCGGGATCTGTTCCGATTCAGGGCAGCCTGAAGCAATAATGACATCGAAAGCAACGGTGGCGATGCCGTCTGGCGCGATGCTGCCGACAGCGACACTCTCTTCACCGAAAGTGACATATTGGCTTGTTGATGAGATTGTTATGCTTGCGTTTGTCGCGACATAATGACCGACATTCTCAAAAGAGGCTGCGACCTGAAGCGTCTCGCCAGCGGAAAATCCGCCGGGGCACTGTGCGCCGACAAACTCCATGACGGCTTTGTTCGCCACGATGTTGACCACGCCTTCCCACGTCTCCGACCCGCATGTCGCCGTCGTCACGATGTGGAAACGGCTGCCGTCGGCGACATTTTCGTTGATGCTGTAGCTGAAGCCGTCCACTTCGACGGTCGCGTTTTGCGCCAAGGCGTTGAAGCTGCCCGACCCGTTGATGATAGTGACATTCGGGTCATCGCAAGTCAATGACACTGAAGTCGTTCCGTCGGTCGATGCAGTGCCGGCATTCTTGAAAGTGATTGCCAGGGCGTTTTCCGCGCCGATGTGTGCGTCAGTTGGAGTGTAGCCGTCAACGATGATGAATGCGCCGTTGATGTTCGCCGCCGGAATCTCCTCAAGATAAGGCACGCGCTGCGGATGTGTCACGCACAATGTGACATCGCCGCTGGTGGTGACAGGGTCGATGCTGAAGACGACAGTGCCGGTCTCGTCAACCAAGCCGGTGCCTAAAATGACGCCGTCTCTTGTAAGTGCCACGTATGAACCTGGGTCGGCACTGACCTCGTATGTATTTGCGCCAATCGGGACAATCGCAGCATGAAATACATGGTTTTCAGCTGGTTGCACATGATAAGGCATGATGGAGCCGTCGCCGAGAGTGTGATAGCACTGCCAGTAATACAGCGGCGATGAGTCGGAAGAGACAGTGTAGCCGCTGTTGACAAATGCGTATGTGACGGCCAAGTTGCCCAAAAACACCATCGACTGAATGGTATTGTAGCTGTCGTCCATCCAGACGGCATCGTAAACGCCGGTTTTGCTTTCACTCTTTGTAGGCATTCTGTAGAAGACGTTAGTCGCGCCTACACCGAAGTAATAGTCTTCATACCAATACGTTGAAGGGCAGCTTCCTATGTAGGCAAAGGCGCCTTTCCGTGGCGCACGCACCATGGCCTCGCCGAAGCACGTTCCCGAAATGCCCCAGTCGGCGGCCAGGCAGCAATTGCCCATGGCGAGGAAATACTTGTTCGTATTTGTAAGATTGTTGACGTCATCGACCTCGAAAACCGGATTTTCCCAGTGTATGTTGGAGCCGTGGGCGGTGTAGTTGACGAAGCCGACACCTGTGTTCAGATTGTCGTAGCAGCCTGTATAACCGCCGAGTGTATAATAATCATATACATTTTCAAAGCCGTGCTCTTCATTGTAATAGTTATTGACGGCGTATTGGATGGTAGGCACGCCCACCCTCGGATTCTGCGCCTCGTCCCAGCCAGCGATGAGAAGCACGTTGTTCAGATAACTCGGGTCGGGCATGGTGTATTGCTCATACTGGAGACTCTTTTCCAAGAGGTTGTTGAGCTGTTCGACGGTCTCGACAGGCATACGGCTGTGCAGCATTTCAGGATAATAGTCGTTATCGACAGTCTGATAGTAAAGGTCTGTCACACAGTGTGTTGCGCTGCCGGTGGCACTCGCCGGAACCTGATTTTTGTCGCCGATGATGATGACGAAAGTCGGAGCGGTCTGCGCATATTTCGTCTGGATGAACGACTTGACCGCCGATGCCGACGTGCCGATCTGGTCAGTGTAGTTCACATCCATGTAGAAGCCTTTCTTTATCTTCCAGTCAACCCATTGCTGGATTGCGTTTTCAAACATGCGGTCGGTGACGACCAACATCTTTACCGGAGCCTGCCAGAGGTCGGGGTGCTGCGCGTAAACGTCGTCGCGCCAGTTGAACATCTGACGGTAAAGCGGTGCGAAATACACGCTCGCCGTCCTCGCGAACTCGTCGTAGGCAGCCGCCTTGTCGTATTCGCCGTAGCTGACTTCAACCTCAATGTCGTTGAAAACCTTCAATGTGTTGCTGACTGCGTCGTACTGCACCGGATTGATGACCAACGAGCCGACCTGGATGCCGCGCATCGTGCCTTGCAACTCGATTTCGGCCAACGGACGCTCTGCGAAACCGCGTTTCGCGTAAGCCTCGGCGTTGTAATGGAAAGGCACTTCTTTCTGGTCTTTCCTTACCGAAGGCTGCTGAGGAGCAATGGCTTCGATGCCGTAATCCGAGAGATTATAAACGGTCGTCTTGTAGTTTTTCACCTCCACGCTGACATCTTTCGCGCCGAAAGGAACGGCGACGAGCTGATGCACAACAGGCAAAGACGGCTCGCCCGAATTGCCGTAGTTGAAGGTGTTGCTCATGGCGATTTCCGAGAATACGCCTCTTTCGGTGCTGACGGTTCTGGCTTCAATGCTGCCGAAAGAAAACGTGGCGGTGAAACCTTTCTCGGTCACGTTGTCGCATTGCTGCGCCGATTTCGTGCCGTCCAAGTCGATGCGGCCCTGCGCCTGCGCGTTGTAAAACATTCCTAATGAAAGCATTAGGGCGAGGATGAGTGAATGTCTTTTCATACTTTATTCTGATTATTACCTATTTTTAAAATAAAAATTTGCCGCAAAGATACGAAAATTTCCTTTGCGGCAAATACAATTTAAACCATTATGCTTTTATTCCTTCACCCACTTCCCGCTCTCGGCCTCTTTTCCGCCGGAAATCACTTTCCAGACATAAATCCCGGAAGGCAAATTTTTGAATGTTTTTGTAAAAAATTGACGGCCAAATGCCGGATCAAATCACAGCCAAATGCCGGATCAAATTACAGCCAAATGCCGGAAAAGTTTTTAATAATTTGTTGTAATTCAAGAAAAAATAGTATTTTTGCAGCGTCAAAAAAAATTTACGAAAATATGGACGAATACAGACCACGAATAGCCGACAAATTATTAGTGGAATTGCTTGAAGCCTGCGGCTGCGTTTGGGTTGAAGGCAGCAAGTGGTGCGGAAAGACGACAACAGCCGAGCAGGCGGCAGGAAGCATCGTTTACATGGCCGACCCTGTTGAAGGGGAGCGCAACAGGCAATTGGCGAAAGCCACGCCACATTTTCTTCTTCAGGGAGCGACGCCACGGCTGATTGACGAGTGGCAGGTCGTCCCTACACTCTGGGACGCAATCCGTGGAGAGGTGGACCATCGCTGCGCCTTGGGTCAGTTCATAATCACAGGCTCGGCCGTCCCCGCCGACAGAAAAGACATAGTTCATACCGGCACGGGGCGAATCACGACGTTGCTGATGCGACCGATGTCGTTGTGGGAGTCGGGCGACAGCACCGGAGAGGTGAGCCTCGAAACGCTGTTCGAAGTGCCGGAACAACTCATGGCTGAAAACAAAATCGACATCGACGAATTGGCATATCTTGTTTGCCGCGGCGGCTGGCCAATGGCGACCATGACAAGTAACCGCAAAGCCGCTTTGAAACAGGCGACCATCTATTACAACGGCATCATCGGCACTGGCGACGGCACGGACTCCGACATATCGAGGGCAGACAACATCAGGCGAAATCCTGAACGGGTGAAACGCCTCATGCGCAGCCTCAGCCGCCACCAAGGGACGCAGGCATCGTTGGGAACGATATACAACGATATGATAGCCAACGACGATTCGACATTGAATGAAGAGACCATTTCGTCGTACATTTCGGCTTTGAAGAAAATCTTCACCATCGAAGACATGCCGGCGTGGAATCCGGCCCTGCGGAGCAAGACGGCGGTGCGCACATCCGACACACGTTATTTCGTTGACCCGAGCATCGCCGTGGCGGCATTGAGGATAAGCCCAAAAGATCTCATCAACGACCTTGAAACTTTCGGGCTGCTCTTCGAGTGCATGGCCATACGCGACCTCCGCGTGTTCACCGACGCCTTGGACGGCACCGTCTATCATTACCGCGACAAAAACAATTTGGAATGCGATGCCGTAATCCATCTTGAGAACGGCAAATACGGACTGGTTGAAATCAAATTAGGCGGAGACGACAACATTGAAGCCGCCGCCTCCACCCTCAAGACCTTGTCCGGCAAAATCGACACTTCACGGATGCCGAACCCGTCGTTTCTCATGGTTTTGGTTGGTGTCGGCAAGTACGCCTACCGCCGCGAAGACGGGGTTTATGTCGTCCCGATCGGATGTCTGAAGCCGTAGCCGTAATGGTATTTTATTCCTTCACCCACTTCCCGCTCTCGGCCTCGCTCCCGTCCTTGATTACTTTCCAGACATAGACCCCTGAAGGCAGGCCCTCGATGCTTACCGAGGTGACGACACCGGTGATTTCCTGTCTGAAAAGATGTTTATTCCATATAAAACTCATTCAGAAAGACCTTCAAGATATTTAATAACAGAATAGAACTTAGTGTTCCTGCTTGTGCAGATTAAATCAGTCAATTCATTTTTCATGTCGTTTGAACGGTTAGCAGATATTTTGGAAAGAAGATATAATGTCACACGAATAGCTCCCAACAAGTTATTGCATTCATTCCCAACTATTTCAGAGAGCATACCTCGTTTTATGGACTTTTGAAGCCGTAAATCGAAAATATTATGTCCGTGCGCACACAGATTTCTAAGCACCCTGACTGTATCAAAGAAACTGAAGAAAACATCAATGTTTCTGATGTCGTAATGATAGGCTATTTCCTTTTGAATTGACCTGTCTTTCAAACTTTTGCACAAGGTTATGATATCGCCGAATGTTGCATATTCCAATGTTTTCCAGGCTGGAGCGTACAGGTCTTTCGGATGATTCTTGTGGTGCTGTTTGATTGCCGAATTGTTTTTTATGCCATCCAAATATGATTTCTGGAAATGTGTGACAAAGTTTCTGTCGAGTACGGAAGAATCAGCAAACCAAAGTGGATTGGAATGATAATGGTGTGACACGCAATATATTACAAATGTCCGCAGATTTATTTCAATGCGGCAAAGATATGGCAGAAGCAATTTTCTAATATCATAGTCAAAATAATAAAGTCCGACTGCATCTTCAAAACATGTTTCATCCACAAATTCATGAGAACGTTTTTTGCCTTTTTCAGGATAGGTTTTCTCGAACGGGAACCAATAGAAGCCAAGTCTGTAATAACTGATGTCAAGCAATATTTCTTTTGCTTTCTGTTTATCCGCCACCTTCATTTTTCGTGATTCAAGCAGACTAATCTGTTCATCAACTGTTGTTGCTTTCTTTGTCACCATATTTAATATAAAAATGGGATGCTCGCTTGGGGCATCCCTTCAATCCTTATTATAGTGCAGACATCCGGCCTGCGGAAATCGGCACTTTTATCGTCTGCAAAGATATAACAAATTTTTATACTGACAATGTTTTTTGAAAAAAATTTATTCCTTCACCCACTTCCCGCTCTCGGCCTCGCTCCCGTCCTTGATCACTTTCCAGACATAAATCCCCGATGGCAATTTCTCGGTATTTATTGAGGTTACGGCACCGGTGATTTCCTGTCTGCCGACGAGCCGCCCGCCAGTGTCGTAAAGCTCCACGTGCGAGCCGGTGAGCGCGGTCCTGATGTTCAGGGTGCTGCCGCCCGGGTTCGGGTAGGCGACGGCGACGGCAAAGCCCGCGTCGTGGGCCTCGGCGATGCCGAGGAAGGCCTCGTGCGGGATTTTATAGATGCTGTGTCCCCAATTGCCGGCATGTAAATCACTTTTGTGACAGCTGATGATACATCCGCCAGACGGAATTGCAGCCAAGCCTAACAAAGTGTAAACATAATAATCATGCTTGTAGTAAATCTCATTGAATTTATTCAGATTCTCATCAAAACAAACTATATACAGGTTGCGATTCATAAAATACCCTTGGGGATCCATTTCGCCTGCCATATACACGTTGTTTTCAGCATCAAAATCAATGGTTTGCAGCACACCTCCGTTATCCCTTTCCGGAGTGTTGATGCCCCATGAATATTTCATCTGCTTGAAATTGTCCCTGTCATAAAAACTCATCATAATATCCGACGAAATGTATGATGGTGGATACGGGCAATCAACAGTATTGATAGAATATGTCTTCCCATTGGCCTGATTTGTATGCAGATAGGCGAAACGGCAGCTTTGGTACGGCCACGACAGGTCTTCGACATTCTCCTTTACAGCCACCGTGTTAAGTTCGGCATCCAAGGTGTAGCAATCCAAGTATGACGAGCCGGCGCTCCTGAGGATGATGCGGCAGCCTGTAGAGTCAGGCGAAGGCAGTGTGTGGTGACGGTCTTGTCCGCGAAGACCTTCCATCAGACGTTGCCCGACAAGATTGCCTTCTGAATCAAACTTGAGGAATTGCATGGATTCTGTGCCATTGATGTGATATTGGCTGTACGGCGGGTAGGTGATTATCGCGCCGCCAGACCTGTCAACCACCAGACCTGTATTGTACGGATAAAAAGTCATGTCGTCATAATCGTTATAATCGTCTGTCTCCCAGTCAAGCCGACTGAATGTCAAATTCAGGTCATCATCGATTGACACCTTATGGAATGTCGCCGTCACGCCAACTTTCTTGGCGAAAAAGAACGCATAGTCACCATTCGGAAGATGTTGGAAAGGACTCGTCCAAACCACTTCGGCAAGTTCATCATCCGACCATAACAAAGTTGACGCAAGCTCTTCGCCGGAGTCATTCATCTTTACGAGATGAAGTTCTGTCCAGACCATATTTTCGTCGGCAACGCTTTTTTGAGCCATGAATGTGTCATCGTCCACATAAGTCATGTACGACAACCATGAATCGTCTGAATACATGATTTCCTCCACTTCCTGCGCCCGGCAGTTGCAGCAGAGCATGATGGCGAACATTGCCACCGAAAGTAATACTTTTTTCATTTTGTTTAAAATTTTTGTTATGAATTGAAAATGTTGTTTCCTTATTTATTTTATTTCAGCAAAGTTATGACAAAAAAACGCCGGAATGCCCGACATAAGGCCACAATATAGGTTTTTACGCTTTACAAAAAGCGCAAACAACTGAAAAACAACATTTTATAAAATCAAGGATATATGTTTTTGTCACCCAATAAAGGTGGAGACGATGTCGGCGTCGGCTTTTTTCTTGATGTTTGAGCGGTATT
>JAKSMW010000061.1 GCA_024400395.1 Bacteroidales bacterium | reverse complement strand
ACCAACTTTTGAAGGAAGCCAACAAAGAGGCGCAGTCGCTCATCGACAAGGCGAATGCGAAGATTGAGAATACGATTCGCGAAATCAAAGAGGCGCAGGCGGAGAAGGCACGCACCAAAGAGCTTCGCGACGACCTCAAGAACATGAAACAGAACCTTGAAAACGACGCGAAAGAGATTTCAAAGAAACTGAAAATCGAAGAGAAAGAAACGCCCGAAAATGAGAACTTGAAAGTCGGCGATATGGTGTGTATCAACGAGTTGGAAGTCGTTGGCGAGCTTCTGGCGATGACCGACACAGATGTCACGGTTCAATTCGGCGATGTGAGGCTTCGCACCACCGTTGACAAGCTGCGCAAAATCAGCAGGGCGACAGCGCGGAAGGCGGCGCACAACCCGTCATTCCTGAAGAAAAACATCATGAACGACATCAGTGAGAAAGCCGAGAAGTTCAACCTCACCCTTGACGTCCGCGGACAGCGCGGCGAAGAAGCCGTTGACAACGTAGCGAAATACATTGACGATGCCAATTTATTGAGTATCAAAGATATAAGTATTCTTCACGGGAAAGGGAACGGAATATTGCGAAAGATGATCAGGGAATATCTGAGCCATCAAGACTGTGTGCAGAGTTTCAACGATGCGAGCCTTGAGACTGGCGGCGCGGGGGTCACGAGGGTGACGCTGAGATAGTGAAAAATTTCCGCAATATATATGTCATTTTGTAAAAATTCTAACTGAATTTTGAACTAATATCCATTCTCTCATGATATTTTTTCATAGTGTTTGGCTTTTAATTGGTTCAAATTGGTTTCAGGGTCAAAATCATTGTTTCGTCCGCTTTCGAGTCCTTCGTGTATGGCGTTTTTCAACTGTGCCACTTTTTGTTCTCTCTCTTCAAGAAGACGCAATCCAGCACGCACCACCTCACTTGCGTTATTATACCTTCCGGTTTCAATGGTAGAAGCGATGAAGTCATCGAAATAACTGCCCAATGCAACAGATGTCGTTTTCATATCCATAAAATTTTTCGGCGCAAAATTACTAATTATTATTAAATATTGGTAATTATTTGCAAAAAAAGCAGCTGCTATTTACTAACAGCCGCTTTAAAATTCACAAATAATTCAAAATCAAACAATTGTTCAAACCGACTACCAATGTCGAAAAACTAAAATCCAAACATTTTTTGAATCTTTTCCACCATGTCGGTCTTCTCCCATGCGAAGAACTCGACATTCTTGTAGTTCCTGCCGTTTTCGACGAAAGTGTTTTCATCCTTATAGCCGACTTCCACCTTTGCGGTGAACGGATCACGTCCGAAGTGTCCGTATGATGCAGTCGCTTCGAAAATCGGGTTTTTAAGACCGAAGCGTCTCACTATGGCGTAAGGACGAAGGTCGAACAATGTCCTGAGTCTCTCGGCGATTTCAGCGTCAGCCATCTTCTTGCCGTTTGCGTCTTTCACATGAGTTGTTCCGTACGTATTCACGTAGAAACCAACAGGTTGCGCCACGCCTATTGCGTATGCAATCTGGACAAGAGCCTCGTCGCAGATGCCGGCAGCGACGATATTCTTGGCGATATGACGTGCCGCGTAAGCCGCCGAGCGGTCAACTTTAGACGAGTCCTTGCCGGAGAACGCGCCGCCGCCGTGTGCGCCGCGACCGCCGTAAGTGTCAACGATGATCTTGCGTCCGGTGAGACCGGTGTCGCCGTGAGGCCCACCGATGACGAACTTGCCAGTCGGGTTGACGAAGAGTTTCATGTCGGCCTTGAAGAGATTCCTGACCTTCTGTGGCAGAAGCCTTTTCACTCTCGGGAGGAGAATCGTGCGCACGTCATGTTCTATTTTCCGGATCATGGCGGCATCGTCGTCCATGAACTCGTCGTGCTGCGTCGAGATGACTATTGTGTCGATACGGAGCGGTTTCCAGCCGGAGGCGTATTCCACCGTCACCTGCGATTTCGCGTCGGGACGTAGATATTTCATCTGGCGGCCTTCGCGACGGATTTTCGCAAGTTCCATCAAGAGTATATGCGACAAGACAATCGTAAGTGGCATGTATTCAGGGGTTTCCTTGCATGCGTAGCCGAACATCATGCCTTGGTCGCCGGCGCCCTGGTCTTCAAGACTCTGGCGTTCGACACCGCGGTTGATGTCCTGCGACTGCCCGTGGATGGCCGACAACACGCCGCACGACTTGCTGTCGAACTGATATTCAGCCTTTGTGTAACCGATTCTCTCGATGACGCGACGCGCCGTGTCCTGAATATCGACGTAAGCGTCCGTCTTGACTTCGCCCGCGACGACTGTCAAGCCCGTCGTCACCAATGTCTCGCAGGCGACTTTCGATTCCGGGTCCTGGCGGAGCATCTCGTCGAGGACGGCATCCGAAATCTGGTCGGCCACCTTGTCGGGATGGCCTTCTGATACTGATTCTGAAGTGAAGTAATAACCCATAATAATTTAGTTTTACAGGTCCAAGGTGATAGGTGACAGGTGATAGGACAAGTCCTTTTTGCCTTTTTACCTTTTTACCTTTTACCTAAATTAATAAATATGGAGTATTTGTGATTGTAAAAAAGAAACTGTTTTAGCATTTTTTCTTGTGGTTGCAATCAATCAAATCTTTCCACGAAAATTTCGGCTGCAAAGATACAACAAATTTCCGAGCAGAGAACTTTTCCCGCAGAAATATTTTTTCTTGCAGATTTCGCGAATTTTAAAAGAAATTATGTACTTTTGCGCTATTGTTTGACATTTAGATTATTTTGGTCTATAGGTCAAATTGCAGGATACAGCATCTCTCAACCCCTTGTAAA
>JAKSMW010000060.1 GCA_024400395.1 Bacteroidales bacterium | reverse complement strand
GCACCTTTGAAACCTGCCATAATTTTAAATTTTTAAGTTATTATTATGTTTGAATATTCCTTATTCCAGTGTTTTTTCAAAAACGCACAAAATTACAAAACATTTTCGAGCAAATCAAAAAAAAATTGAAATATTTTTTGCGCATCAAAACATTCATTTTGTGAAAAATAAGCTCATGTGAAACAAAAGGTTCGGGAAAAAGCATCTCCCAAACCTTATTAATGATGTGTGTAATCTGCGTGAAATATTTTACTTCACCGGATGGTCTTTCGCGAATGCCAGCAGTCTCTCGGCAAGCACCGGAATCTCCTCTCTCTGAATCAACGAGGTGCAGGCGCGGATGCCTTGGCGTGTGGAGCCGCAGGTGTCCAACGAAATTGCAGAGATTCCGTAGTACATCATCTCTTCCACGAGGTCGGCGCCGGTGAAACCAGGGTAGCAGTACGTGAAGTAGAAGCCGTCAGCGATAGGCTCGCCGAGGTCTTCGTCGTAGGTGATGTAGAAGTTGGCGGCTGTGAATGCGTCTTTCATCATCTTCGCCTTTCTTCCGTATTCGAGGACGTCGTCGCGGTAGTTGTAAATGCCGTCGTTGACAGCTTTCAACACGCCAGCGAGTGCGTATTGCGCTGAATGTGAGACACCTGACGTGAGCGGATGCAATGCGCCAAAGAGGATGCCGCGCATGAAGATCTCCTGTCCGCAGAAGCCTTTCAGGTCAGGGTAATGGCGTTTCGCCAGCTTGTCGCTGATGCCGAGGAAGGCGCAGCGTTCTCCTGCGAAGCTGAATGCCTTCGAGCTGGAGATCATGAGGATGTAGTTGTCGGTGTACTTTCCTACCGTCGGCTGGAACGGCGCGACGCCCGGATGACTGTAGTCTTTTCTGAAGTCCATGCCGAAATAGGCGAGGTCTTCGAGGACGATGACATCGTATTTGTTTGCGAGTTCGCCGATGATTTTGAGTTCCTCGTCGGTGAGGCACACCCATGTCGGGTTGTTAGGGTTCGAGTACAGGATGCTGTGGATTCTGCCTGTTGAAAGTATCTCTTCGAGTTTGGCGCGGAGTTTCTCGCCGCGGTAGTCGTAGATGTCGAAGTGTTCCATCGGGATGCCGAGGACCTTGCACTGGAATTTATGTACAGGGAAACCCGGGTCCACGAAGAGCATCGTGTTCTTCTCTTTGCTGATGTGGCCAGTGATCATGAATGATGCGAAGGCGCCTTGCATGGAACCGACGGTCGGGACGCAGTTGGCTGCGTCAACGTCAAGATCGAGGAAGTTCTTGATGAAACGTGAGGCTTCTTTTTTCAACGCCGGAACGCCGTCGATAGGAGGGTAGCATGCTGCGACGCCGTCCTGCACGGCTTTCATCTGTGCCTCGATGCCGGCCTTCGCTGCAGGAAGACCCGGATTGCCTATTTCCATGTGGATGAATTTAACGCCGCTTGCCGTTTCGAGGTCTCTCGCGAGCTTGTTGATTTCACGGATGCCGGCCTTGCCCACGCACGGAAGGCTGCTCTCTGCGAACACCTTCTTCACGATTTCTTCTTTTACTATGTTGTTATTCATGTTATATTTATTGATTTTTAATGATTTATTTCAAAAATAATTTTCCGCAAAGATAATCAAAATTACTTTGATGTCAAATAAAATTTGAAAAATTAAAATCTGTATCCGACAGTCACTTTTGCGTTCCACCTGTGGTAAATCGATTGCGTTTTCCCGCCGAACAGATAATCCAACCCGGGCAGGTCGATGTAGTTTATCTTCGAGGTGCAATATGCGGTCACGTATGCTTTTTTCCAATGATAGATGACGCTTATTTTCGTGTCACAGACGAAATTGTAGAGATGGTACGGGGCGGTTATGCTGCTTTCGAGAGTCTCCACATTGAACGGAGTGTTGATGTCCGGACTTGAATATGCTATTCTGTCGTATGTCATGACTTTCCTTTGCAAAAGCAGAAGAGATGGCATCAGCGAAATGTGTATCATGAAATTTTTTGCCGGCACACAGTTGTAGGCGTAGCCAGCGCCTAACGACAGATAATACGTCGTCCATCCTGATAATACGTTGTCGATGGTGTTGTCAACAGGGTAATAATCTTCGTTGTCGTAAATGTCACTGAATATCTCGCTGTAAAAGTCTTTGTCATAGCCCAGCCACATCTCATCGTAGTAGAATGACAGCCCGGCTATTACGCTTCCTGCGCTTTTTTTCTGAATCTTTGAATATGAAAAAGCAGCAGGGTAGGAGAATTTTTTGTTGTTGAACGCATAGTAGGTGTTTATGTTTACGCCTTTCAGACTGTTTTTGTATGATATGTCGGTTTCGAATCTCGTGTCGTAGAAGTCGCCGACATTGAAGATGTTGATGTCGCCGCCAAAACTGTTGGTGTAGCATTTAAGGAATAATTCGCTGTCTTTGCTCTTGCCCCTCAGCTTCTTGAAATCCACCGAAAACCCTATTCCGACACCTAAATAAGAGACCCCGATCCCGGTGCTCGTGGCAAGCCTGTTTCTGATCGGGAACGATAAGCCGTCTGTTATCTGATAATAGTAGTGCTGCGTGAAGTTCTCGTTCAAAGATATTGACCATTTGCCCCAAGGCTCGGCCATGTAAAGCGTGTCGTAGTTCTTGCTGCCTATGATGATTCTTTTAACCCAGTTGAAAAATCCTTTCCCATCTTTCGCATTCGCGTCTGACGGACTGATTTCAAATGCTATGTCTTCTTGTGCTTTGAGTCCAAAACAAGAAAACATCATGATGATCGGCAATATACAGCGGATATGTTTATTCATTTGTGAATCATTTTTCATGATGGTTTAGAATCTGAATCCGACGGCGAGTTTCGCGTTCCACCAATGGTAGATGAAGTTGTTGCTGCTGAAAAAGATGCTCTGGTCTTCGTTGGAGAAGTCGATTTTTACCATTGTGGCGTTGTACAATAAACTCACGAATCCTCTTTTCCATGAATATGTCGCGCTGAGGTTGCCGGTAAATCCGAAGTTGAAGAGGTTGTATGGCGCTTTGAATTCCTCCCTGTACAATGTGATTTCGACTTCGGAGTTTATGTGTTTGTACAGCGTGATGTTGTCCAAGTATGTGATTGATTTCTGCCAGACCAAGACAGACGGCTCTGCGGAGATGTGCAGCAGCCAGTGTTTTGCCGGGACCCAGTTGTATGCGTATCCGAATCCGAATGACAGATATTGCGTCTTCCATTCGGAAGGGATGTCCTTGTATGTGCGCGGGATTAGAAACGGCAGTTCCGAGATGATTGTCCCATTGATGATTTTCATGATGTAGTTTTTGTAGTCATCTTCGCTTATTCCCATCGAAAGGCCGCCGTTGTAATACGACAGGCTGATCTGGAAGCTGCCCGCGCTTTTCTTCTGCACCTGTGAGTTGGAGAATGCCGCCGGATTCGAGTATTTCTTGTTGTTGAAGACGTAATATGCGTATGCGCCGAAACCTTTGAGTTGCCCGTCGTTGAAAACATCGAAAAGACCGTATGAATCGTGCAGGTCAACGATGGTGAACATCCTGAAGGTGAAGCCGTATCTGTTGTCATTCAGGTTGAAGGTCAGGTCCTGGTCTTTCCTTTTCTTGCTGAGTTTGCCGAAATTGGCGGAATATCCTATTTCGACGCCTTTGTATGCTACATTGAGGCTCGTGGTGAAACTCGGGTCGTTCTTCACGTAGTTGTTTTTGTCATCTTTCAGCTGAACTACCACATGCTGCGCCGTTTTCCCGTCCGCCGAGATCATCCAGGTGCCCCACGGCCTGCTGATGTATGACGTGTCGTAAGTTATTTTCGGATTGAAAAGGCGGTGGATGGTCCTCCTGATGAAGCTGTCTTTGCTGCCGGAATCTTTCTCTTGCGCGTTTGCATTCAGGCAAAAGCCAAACAATGCCAGCAGAAAGACGAACGTAAGTGATGATTTTTTCATTGCAGCGATGATATTAGTAAAAAAGGCTTGCAAATCATCAAAATCAACTCTTTGCAAACCTTTGTGGGTCGTACTGGACTCGAACCAGTGACCTCTGCCGTGTGAAGGCAGCGCTCT
>JAKSMW010000006.1 GCA_024400395.1 Bacteroidales bacterium | reverse complement strand
ATGGCGAGGAAACTCCATATTCCCTTAATGACGAAAGGCCGTTAGAGACATTCTTTACCCACACCTTCAAACTCACCGCCGACCAGGACCCCGCGAACACGTCCGACTACTACGTCACGTTCTACACGAGCGAAGGCGCGTATAAGGTGACTGAAACAGCAAAGGCATACACCGGAGCCATGAATGATGAACAGCTGATGATGACCAACACAGGCAACATCATCCACAAGAGCGAAGCCGTGATGCTGAAGGCCGGTCAAAGCGACATCACCCTCATGCCGTCGTGCAACAAAGATGTTGCGTCCGAAAGCAACGACCTCGTCGGCACGGATGTCGCAAAGACCCTTGGAGAAGGCGACTTCGCCCTGTCATTCGGTGATAACGGCGTAGGCTTCTACAACTGGAACGGCAAGGGCATCGGCGACAACACCGCCTATCTGACAGGCGGCCCGGATGCGGAAAGCATCGCGGTTGTCGTGTACGACGGTGTGCTTGTGAAAATCACCAATCAGGACGACAGCACCGTCACCCTCTACGGGCTGAAGAAAGTGGAGTTTCTCAAGGAGAACAACGTGCCGGCCGTGCGCGTGACATACAAAGACGACAGCACGAAGACTTATACTAATCCAAAGAAGGTGGAGTTCGGGAAATAACGTGGAGCATGGAAGAACCAGTAAGAACATTCAAGTTCCCCAAGCCGCCTATATGAAAAACTATTTTGGCAACTTGCAAAAAATGGTGATACGTATCACGTTTTTCAGTGAAAATGACTAAAAGATGGTGATACGCATCACTTTTTTCGGTGAAAATGATTGAATGAAGGTGATACGCATCACTTTTTTTAGTGAAAATGACTGAAAGATGGTGATACGTATCACTTTTTTCAGTGAAAATGACTGAAAGATGGTGATACGCATCACTTTTTTCGGTGAATCTGAAACCCTGAAACCCCTGAAACTTTGAAACCTTGAAACCCTGAAACCCCTGAAACCCTGAAACCCCTGAAACTTTGAAACTTTGAAACCCTGAAACCTTGAAACTCTGAAACTCTGAAACCCTGAAACCCTGAATCCCTACGGCTTCAGGCAGCCGATGGGGACGACAAGCACGCCGTCCTCGCGCGTGTATGCGTACTGTCCGCCGGTAAGCACGATTAGCAGGTCAGGTTCACGCAACTGTGTCTGACGGTTGTTTCGGTTGAATTGCTGGACTAAACTTTTCAATTCGTTCAGGTGACGAGCACCTTCTTCTATGTCATTGCCGCCCAACTTGCACTCTATCAATGCGTATCGTCCATCCGCAATATGCAACACGAAATCAGCCTCCAATTCGTATCGGTCATGGTAGTAGTTCAGTTCCGTTCCTAACGGTGCGGAATACACTTTCAGATCTCTTGCGCACAGGCATTCGAATATGAATCCGAAAGTCTTCATGTCCTTTATCAGAGTGGATGGTGACAATCCGAGAGCGGCGACTGCGATGGATGGGTCCGCCAGCTCGCGTTTCAGTCCGCTTCGGATGGCTGTCTTGGACCGGATGGCGGGATTCCAGGCTTCTACATCCTGGATGACGAAAAGACGCTGCAGGGCTTGCTGGTAATCGTCAAATGTCTTGACCTGCAAGTTTTCGGCGGACGCATTCACGTCGGCGACGATATTTGACTTCTTGGCCAATGTCGAAATGTTGCGTGCATACGAGCGCAGTATGGCTCTTGCCAACGCGGGGTTGCGGTACACTCCATCGACATTCTGGATGTCCGCCTCGCAGACGGTGGTGAAATAATTCCTTGCCACGAGCAATTTGGCTTGGTCGGTCTTACGTGAGAGTGATGCCGGCCAACCGCCACGACAGGCCGCAAAAACAAGCTGCTCAACAGTCAATTCCGATTGGATACCGTCGATATCCATTTGCGGATTGTCAAACAAGGCCTGAAGGGAAATCGCACCATTCGACTCCCGCGATTCCCACAGACTCATCGGCAGCATTTTCAACCGGGCTATGCGCCCGTTGCCGCTATGCTGGATCTGCTTCTTGTCAACGGCATTGGAACCTGTCAGAATAAACTGCGCGACTTCATTGCGAACGTCAACTTCGTCGCGGATGGCATCCCAAAGACGAGGAGCCATTTGCCATTCATCAATCAAACGGGGCGTGGCACCTTGCAGTAAAATGGACGGTTTCACCTGAATCGTTTTCAAGGTCGCCTCCAATGTGTCGTTGTTCTGCATCTTCAGCACACTTTGCGCGTGCTGTGTTGCAGTCGTGGTTTTACCACACCATTTCGGTCCTTCAATCAAAACAGCACCGAACGCATCCAAATACTCGGATAATTGCACATCAAATACTCGGTTTAAGTATGCCATAATCAATTGCTTTAAAAATTCGCCGCAAAATTACAAAAAAAAACAGAATATACGCAAGTCACTTCCTATTTTTGTGGCAAATCACTTCCTATTTTTGTGGCAAATCACTTCCTATTTTTGTGGTTGAGGAGAACAGCACGGCGACGTACGTTAACCCGAAGAAGGCGGAGTTTAGGAAGGAGTGAAGTTTTTAGTTTTTAGTCTTTAGTCTTTAGTTTTTAGGGTCAACGGACTAAAGACTAACGACTAAAGACTAACGACTAAAGGTTCCGCAGGCCGCCGAAATCACCGGCGACCCGCGGAATCTTTGAATCTTTAAAACCTCTGAGCCCTTGAAACCTTGAAACTTTGAAACCCTGAAACTCTGAAACCCCTGAAACTCTGAAACCTTGAAACCTTTGAATCTACCCCATCATACCGACTGACAGAAACTCGAAGTAATTGTCGGGAGTGATTGTATGTAACGTTGCGTTAGGGTAGGCGGCGAGGAAGGCGTCCTGCTTGGAGGATTTCTTCCTTGGATTCCACTTGAACTCGTAGGCCGAGATTATTCCGTCACGCTCCTCTATGCAGTCGATCTCCTTTTGGGTTGTGGTGCGCCAGAAATACAGTGAGGTGTTGCCATGCAGTAAGTCCTGTCTTTTCCTCAGTTCGCCGATCATCCAGTTCTCCCAAAGTGCGCCCGTGTCGGGTCTGACATCTATCGGGGCGAAATTATGTATGACGGCGTTACGGATGCCGTTGTCATAGAAATATACTTTCTTAGCGAATTTGAGTTCGTTGCGCATGTTTCTGCTGAAGGAGCCGACTCTGAATATCACGAATGCTTTTTCCAATATCGATATGTATCTTTCCACCGTCTCGGCGTCCAACTGTAGCATGTTGCCCAATTCGTTATACGAGACTTCTGAGCCGATTTGGTAAGCGAGAGCCTGTAGCAATTTGGTCAGCTTGTCGGTTTTCTTGATGCCGCCCCATTCGAGCACGTCTTTGTATAAGTAGTTGTCGGTCAGTGCGTCAAGCCGCCGTTGCTCGTCGCCCGGGTGCGTCACTATATCGGGGTACGAGCCGTAAAGCAGGCGCAAGGGAAGGTTCCCTATCTCATCCATCATGTCGGTGTGGCTCGCCAATTCGCCAAACGACAGCGGATAGAGGCGGTACTCCCATTTCCTGCCTGTGAGAGGCTCGTTTATCTTTTGCGACAAGTCGAAAGAGCTGCTGCTGGTGAGGATGAGCTGCACTTGTGGGAAGTTGTCGGTGATGAGTTTCATCTTAAGGCCGACATCCTCAATCCGTTGCGCCTCATCGACGACCACTATCTTGTGGCTGCCGATGATGGATCGCAGGGTGCCCAAGGAAACCCTGATGAACATCTCCCTGACCTGCGGGAGGTCGGCGTTCAGCCAAAGGGCATCTTGCCGCGTGGCGAACAGCTGCTTCAGGAGGGTCGTCTTACCCGTTTGTCTGGCTCCCATGATGCAGATTGCCTTGCCCGAAAAGAGGTCTTTCTGGATATGTGTCTCTAAAAATCGCTGAATCATAGCCAAAATTTTTGTAACAAAACTTATAACGTTAAAAAATCCGCCGCAAAAATACAAAAATAAATGATGCCCTTAAACAAAATCGGCAAATTACATCAATTTCTCCGAATGAAACCGTTAAAATCAATTGAATTTACCGATTTACAATCTTTTAACCCCTGAAACCTTGAAACCCTTGAAACCATGAAACCCTGAAACCCCTGAAACTTTGAAACTCTGAAACCCCTGAAACCATGAAACCCCTGACATATTGCTTACATTACGAAACGAAGCCATCTCCGCCATAGATGAAGTCATAGGGGGAGTAGGCAATGCTGTTATTCTCGGCATTGCGCAAACAGCGAAGAATCAGATAATGAACGCTAATGGTCGAATAATTATAACAAGGATTAAAGATGCAGCATTGGCTGTACTGGAGACAGCTGTCAGATGGTATAACTCAGGCAAAGCCGAAGCATTCGGCACTTTTGGCACGGAGCAGCCCGGCCACGCCGTGAAGGTGACGAAAGGCGACAATGAGGTGATACTCTATTCTCCCGACAAGGTGGAGTTTATAATAAAGAAGTGATTGGGAAGTTTAGGAAATAAGAAAACATCGGGGGATTTCGGTTTTTTGGACAACAAAACATCGGGGGATTTCGGTTTTTTGGACAACAAAACATCGGGGGATTTCGGTTTTTTGGACAATAAAACATCGGGGGATTTAATATTTTTTTTTAAAAAGGTATGAATATCAATTATTTTTAGTACTTTTGCACCGTTTTCTTAAATGGTGTCTTTATGGAAAGAGTATTCAAGCGTAAAATATATGACGACTTGCTGGCTTGGAAACAAACCAGTCACGGGCAGACAGCACTCTTAATAGAGGGTGCTCGTCGTGTCGGCAAATCCACGATTGTGGAGGATTTTGCCAAAAAAGAGTATAAATCATATATACTAATCGACTTCAACAGGGCGTCGAAGGAAACGATAGCCCTTTTTGACGATTTGATGAACTTGGACTACATCTTTCTTGCTCTTCAGACGACGTATCAAGTACAACTCTTTCCGAGAGAATCCGTTATCGTTTTTGACGAAGTACAGAAATGTCCGCAGGCACGCCAGGCCATCAAGTACCTTGTGGCGGATGGCCGTTACGATTACATAGAGACAGGTTCTCTGATTAGCATAAAACGAAACACGCAGGGCATTACGATTCCCAGTGAGGAAGACCGCTTGACGATGCATCCCATGGATTATGAAGAGTTCCGCTGGGCATTGGGTGACACGGCTACCGTTCCGTTGCTGAAACTGCATTATGACCAACATGTTCCGTTAGGTCCGGCATTGAGAACAAAAATGCGCGAATTCCGGCTGTATATGTTAGTCGGGGGCATGCCGCAGGCGGTCAATACTTATTTGGACACGAATAATTTGCAGAAAGTTGATGAGATGAAACGTAAGATTATTCGGTTGTATGAGGACGACTTCCTGAAAATCGACCCTTCCGGAAAGGTGGGCAAGCTCTTTATGGCCATCCCCGCGCAGTTGGCCCGTTCGGCATCCCGTTTTGTGCCATATTCTACGATAGGCAGCGTGGGAGAAGACAAACTGATAGAATTGCTCTCCGCTTTGGAAGACAGCAAGACGGTCAATATGGTTTACCATTGTGACGACCCAAATGTCGGCATGTCATTGACCAAGGATTTGTTCCGTTATAAAATATTCATGGCCGACACGGGTCTGTTTGTCACCCTCGCTTTTTGGGACAAGAGTTATGCAGAGAATGTTCTATATGAAAAGCTGTTGGGTGATAAATTGGAGGTGAATTTAGGTTATGTTTATGAAAATGTGGTCGCTCAGATGTTGGTGGCTTCGGGACATAAGTTATTCTATTACACATTCCCTAAAGATGAAAAACATAATTACGAGATAGACTTTTTGCTTTCACGAGGGAATAAGATAGTGCCTGTTGAAGTCAAATCGTCATCTGTGCGCAGTCATGTGTCGTTGGACGCTTTTTGCCAAAAATACGCTCATCGCATAGCGCAGCCGATTTTGTTAGGTACAAAAGACTGGTCACACGATGAAACAACGCAAATCATACCTGTCCTTTTGACCCAATTTATATGACCAATAACGACTAAACGAATATTCTGCATTTCTGAAACCCGTCAACCCCGAGAAGGTGGAGTTCGGGAAACAGTGAGTCAAACGTGAAGTTTCCTGTATAAGCTATTTCGCTAAACTCTCAAATTCGGCAATGGTCTCGTCAAAACGGTTGATGACATCTTCCATCTTGTAGTATCCGTCAGCATTTCGTGAAAGGCCGTCGAAGTCTATCGGAAGAATCATCGGCGGATTTGATATGGTGATTTCTTGCGTTTCCCGCAGTTGGGAGACGGACGCGTAAATCAGGTTGACTTTTATGAATTCTGAGTCGCCTTTCTTGTATTTCTGAAGTACAATCTTGGAGCCTATGGGACTGGCGAATTCAACGGCGTCGATGGTCTGCGGCAGTCTCATGCCAAGGGCGGCAGTGATGGATGCGATGTTGGAGTCGTGGCCGCAGAGGAATGTGAACTTGCGGGCGGAATCGCATATTTCATCTTTTATCTTTTTGACAAGTGGGTTGGATACAAGCACGGCGGTGGTGTGATTGGCAAAGAGGACCTTGTCGTAAACCGTCTTGACTTTGCCTATTCGTCTGATGTCATCGAAGGAGATGTCTTTCCCGAATGCCTTTCCGGTCTCGTAATATTGGAGGACAACTGCATCGGCGATGCTGTTCACTAACTTGTAGTCACCTTTCATCGCAGGTTCTTCTCCCTCGGTCAGAATGATGGTCATTTCGTCTAAGGGAAGATGTTCAAGTTGATTTTCCTCGGCGTACGGTGAATCCTTGAAACCGATGACATCCTCCATGAAGCGGATGTCGTCCGAGATGTTTTCCACTGCCGCCAGAATGCCTTTGTAGGGGTCGTCTTCCGTTCCCGCCACTCCTCCGATCTCGTTCATATCGGCGATTATCCTCTTTTGGAGGTCATCGTTCATGACAGTGTACATGGGATTGAAAAGTGGGTCCATGCTGTCGTCTTGGTAAAGGTAGAACAACGGCAAATCTTTGTTAAAGCCGGCGATGAAGTTTTCGGCGGTCTTGATGGTCCTCTGCTTCGAGTTGGAATATATGAGGGTGTTGTTCTCGTTGAGTGACTCGAAAATGTCAAGATCCTCACGGAACCAGTTTCCCATCTTCTGTTCAATCCTGCCTCCTCTTGCTGTAAGGTGTGCGGTCTCGACACCCCAGTCCACCCAATCGTACGGAGTGACTATAGACAGCTCGGAGCCGGGGGCGGAAAGCGGGGAGCGAATGTTATGACGTGAGAAAACGACTTCATCTTCGAGGATGTAGCCTGTGTTGTCCAAATAGTGATTGCCTTTCTGGCATGAGACGAGCAGAAGGACTGCAAGGATAAGAGATATTTTTTTCATTGTCATGATTTTATTTCATTTTAAGATGGCTGCAAAGGTACGGAATTTTATAACGCGAGTTGCACAAGTTTTTAACACAAGTTGCACGAGTTTTTAAATACTGAATACCTAATCACCTGTCCACCTGATTACCTGATTTCCGTCCCTGCCAGGTGTCGCGTTCCGCCATGCGTTTCTCTATCATCGACAGGACTTGGTCGTAACGCAGGCTCTTCCATGGCTTTGAGACGAGGAAACGCGGCGGCACCTCACCGGCGAAACGTTCTATCACGATATTGGGGTTTAGTCTTTCGATGAAATCAATCACGAAGTCGATGTATTCTTCGAGCGTGAACAGTTGGAAATCAGATGGTTTTGAAAGATATTCGTCGGCCATCGCGGTGTCTTTGAAGATTTGTAGTTGATGAAACTTCACCGTTGTGAGAGGCAACTCCGAGATGATGTCGGCGGCGTGGAGCATCATGTCGCGTGTCTCGCCGGGCAGTCCGAAGATGAAATGTCCGCCGCACGGGAAGCCGTATCGGTGCGTTAGCTCAATGGCCTTGCGTGCCGCTGCGAAGTCATGGCCGCGGTTCACGCGCCTCAACGTCTCATCATAAACCGACTCTATCCCGTATTCTAAAATTATCACCGGCCTCTTAACTCCACTCTCAACACTCCAAACCTCACTCATCGCTCTCAACTCCGAAAGCATCTCCAAAATCTCTTCGCTGATGCAGTCGGGCCGCGTGCCAATCACAATGCCGATGACACCGTCAACGGAGAGTGCCTCGCGGTACAGCTTTTCAAGTTCGTCAATGGGTTTGTGAGTGTTGGTATATGGCTGGAAATAAGCGAGATACGACTTGGCTCTGCGGTAACGTCGTTGATGAAACTCCCTGCCTTCCTCGATCTGCTGGCGGATGCTTTTCTCGGGGCGGCAGTACGACGGGTTGAACGCATCGTTGCGGCAGAAGGTGCAGCCGCCGGTGCTTATCGTGCCGTCACGGTTCGGACAGCTGAAGCCCGCGTCGATGCTTATCTTCTGCACACGTCCGCCGAACTCGCGCGTGAAATACGAGTTGTAACTGTTAAACCGCCGGTCATCGCCCCAAGAGTACATGTTAGTTGAAAGTTTGTAAAGTTATAAAGTTAAAAACGGGGGATGCGCACAAAGTTTTTTACGAACTGTGGGAATCCCCCTCAAAATTGTAGATAATGAAAAAAATCAACTCGCAAAAATACAAAAAATATTAATTTTGCAGTCTGAAATTTAAAAAAAAAAGAGTACTATGGAAAGTTTTAAAATAGGTGATAAGGTCAGTTTTTTGAATGACAAAGGTGGCGGCGTGGTGAAGAAAATCATCGACACGCGCATGGTCGAGGTTGAGATTGAAGACGGGTTCAACATCCCGGTGGTGGTGAGCGACTTGGTCCTCGATTTCCGCTCGCAGCCGAGCCGTCAGCAGGAGATGACGCAGAAAGTTCAGCAAGAGATTAAGAATCAACAGATTGTGGAGCAGGAGACGAAGAACGAGGCGCGGCGCACGGAGCTTCGCCGTTTCGCACGTAACGTCGAGGAGGAAGGCATATATCTCGCTTTCATCCCGCACGACCAGCAGTGGCTCATGACCGGCCTCATCGACGTGGCGGTGGTGAACCACACCCCGGCCGATGCCTTGTACAGCTTCAACCTGAAGCGGGAAGGCAAATATCTCAACGTCGATTACGGCAGCATCGCGGCTTATTCAAAGGTCGTGGTCGAGGCCATCTCGCGCGACGACATCGAGCAGTGGTGCGAGGGCCTGGTGCAGGTCGTCCTCTGCCAGGACGACATCGACTTCGTCTATCATCCGCTTCACGCGCCGTTCGCGCTGCGGTCGAGCCGTTTCTTCAAGGACGGCAGCTTCGTGGAGTCGGGCGTGCTGGGCGAGAAGGCGATGATGATAAGCCTCTCGTCGCTGGTCGCGCTCAAAGGCTCGGAGGCCGATTTCACAAAGTTGATGAAAGACGGCGTGATGCAGCCGAAGCCGTCAAAGGAAATCGTCAAGGAGAAAGCCCTGATTGACAGGCATCAGACGGCGCCGGGCGTGGCCATCGTTGACCTCCACATCGGCGAGCTGGTTGACAACATCCTCGGGATGTCGAGCAGCGACATCTTCAGGGTGCAGGTCGAATATTTCAAGAAGATGCTCGACAGCGCCATCGAGAACGACTACACGAAGGTGACGTTCATCCACGGCGTCGGCAACGGCGTGCTGAAGAACCACATCATACAGGAGCTTCGCAACTACGAGAACACCTCCAACAAGATGGCGTCGATCTCGAAGTTCGGCGTCGGGGCGCTTGACGTGATGATCGGCGCGAAGAGATGAAAGCCGAGAGATGGGGAGAGATGCGTTGTTCGTGGCGACGGGAGTTTTCCATGCTTTAGCATAAAATTAAAAAAGCGAGTAGTTAATCCATGCATAAGCCGATCTACACGCTTCGAAGTTTGAATTGGCAGTTAATCCATGCAAAAGCCGATCTGCAAATTCAGGGTGCAAAAATACTGTTTTTTTTAATATCAGATTAGAAACAATCTATTTTTTTTTCTTCAAAAAAATGTAAAAATTTAATAACAATTGATTATCGGTATGATGTGCTGAATTTGCATTATAATATATTGTATGTCAATTGATTACATAATATGATGAAATCAAAACGTTTTTCTTACGGATAGTTTTCAAGCATATTGTATTTTTGCGAAAAAAATAAAATGAACATTGCTGAAAATACAGCTTACTTGCCGGACTTCATCGAAACAAATTTACAAGGGAGCAATATTTTTTTCAAAATACCGACGAGCGATAATGTAGAGGTTAGGAGTGACAGACGAAAAATAATTAAAGACGCCTACAAGTTAATCCTCTCGAAATTGGATGGGAAAAACTATGTGAGAAACGATTTCCTGCAAGAAGATATATACATAATCTGGAAGGAAAGCTTCCAAAAGGCAACAAATAATGCGACAAGACATTGGCAGTCAACCTATTCAGTACTGAAATTATTTGATGTTTTGAAATATGCGATTCCGCATGATGAAAACTATAGGAGTAATGACATCAAGGACGGTAATCAGAAGAAAAACAGGTATGTTGAACTGATAAAACTTCGTTACACTTTCAATAACAGAGAGATGTCTTACATGAATTTTACGATTGAGGTGGTTATTGGAATGAAAAATGATGGCAAACATGTACAATACAGTCTCGAATACGTTAAAAAGGTTAAGATTGAGAATTGACTCGGCTTTTGCCAGAAAACATCTGATTTTTTTCCTGGCATTGTCGCATGATTTGTAAGATTGTGGCGTTGTTCGCGGCGACGTGAGAGTGATTTTTTTTAAAAATGCAATTTTATATCTTGATGTTTTCTGCAAACAAAACGATAGAAGCGCCCCGGATGTCAGGGCGCTTCTGTTTGTGACCTCGCCGGGGGTCGAACCCGGACCGAAGGAACCGGAATCCTTAATTCTATCCATTAGACTACGAGGCCGTGGTGGAGCTGGAGGGAGTCGAACCCTCGTCCAAACTTGGAACAATCATGCTTTCTACATACTTATTCCGCTGTTGCTTTTCGTGGCTGGCAAGGGAGCGAACGCCCTGAGCCGGCCCTTATCCCCTTGAGTTTCGCGACGTTGCCGGGGCTTCCGCGCCGCTATCCCGAAATTGATGAGCACCTCGTTGCCGGACCGGAATCAGGAGCCTCCATCCGCGAGATGTCTCGTCCCCTCACCTTGTGTGGGGATTGAGCTTCAACCTACTGTGCTTCGGTTAAGCAGCGAGAGCGTAGTTGTTTTCGCCAATTAATTTTTTGCGGTCAAGATTTGCGAGCGTCACCGCATGGCTCGGTATGCTTACATAACCATCCTGCAAGCTGTCAAAACCGGTCAACCCCAAGATAGTTGCACGCTTCCTTTTCAAAAAGCGTGCAAAAGTACTACTTTTTTTTCAAAAAATCGCGTTTTTCAAAAAAAGATTTTAACAATCTGAAAATCTGCCGACAAAATCCGTCAGAAGTTAAGTCTCGGCGACGTCTCGTTGTAATACGTGTCGATGATTTCCACGGCTTCGTCGGCGGTGTCAACGACGTGGAAGATGTCGAAGTCGAAGTCGGAGACGAGCCCGTCGGCGAGAAGCGTGTCCTTGAACCATCCGACCAGTCCGCTCCAGAACTCCTTCCCGACCATCACGATGGGGAAGTTGTTGATTTTCTTGGTCTGGATGAGCGTGAGTGCCTCCGACAGCTCGTCGAGCGTGCCGAAGCCGCCGGGGAAGGCGATGAAGCCCTGCGCGTAACGCGTGAACATGGTCTTCCTCACGTAAAAGTAGTCGAAGTCGATGGATTTGTCGGGGTCGATGTATTTGTTGGGGCGTTGCTCATGCGGAAGCACGATGTTCAGCCCGACGCTCTTGCCGTGTGCTTTCGACGCGCCCTTGTTGCCGGCCTCCATGATGCCCGGGCCGCCGCCGGTGATGATGCCGAAGCCCTTCTTCACGAGCTTCGCCGCGGTGTCCTCCGCCATCTTGTAATACTGACTTTCCTTCGGCAGCCTGGCCGAGCCGAAGATCGCCACGCAAGGCCCGATCCTCGACAACGTCTCGTAACCGTTCACGAACTCCGACATGGTCTTGAAGACGGACCACGAGTCGTTGGCTTTCATGTCGCTCCATGCCCTCAGCTCCGTCGCTTTCTTGAAACTGTTGATGTCCATAACTTGTAGTTTAAAATTTTGCAAAGATACTTATTATTTTAAAAAAATGATGACAAATAAAATGTTGATAAAAAAATTCTTCCAAAATGTGAAAGACATGATAAAAAGTTGTATTTTTGCAGCCTGAAAAAGCGAATGCAATGCGGATTTAGCTCAGTTGGCAGAGCGAAAGCTTCCCAAGCTTTAGGTCGCGAGTTCGAACCTCGTAATCCGCTCAAGAAAATAAACGTCGCGTGTGCTGGAAAATGTCGTACTTTTGCAGCCGCGAAAAAAGAGGAAGCTTAGCTCAGTTGGTTCAGAGCACTTGCCTTACAAGCAAGGGGTCACTGGTTCGAGCCCAGTAGTTTCCACAAGGCTGACACACTGGTTGTCAGCCTTTTTTATTCCGTTCGCGGGCATCCTTGCCTCGACCACACCGATGGACATGAAATAATTAATCAGTGCCTTCCTGTCGGAGGTTCACTCGCTGATGTCTATTGAATAAAATGCAATAATTTTGAAATTTCACGCGGCAAGGATATACATTATTCCGGAAATGTGTGATAATAACATTGCAAATTGTGTAAGGGGTTTTTCTGATAGTAAATCTAAATAATGAAAGGTTTCAAACATTCTTCAAAGCATCGAGAATCTGTTTGTCGGTGATTGATTCGTGCTCGCTTTTGTCGTATATTGACAGCGCGATGATAGTATCGTTGTCGGCTATTTTTGCAAACATATTGAAATATATTACTCGTGCGCCGCCGCTCTTGCCCTTGTTTTTGAGGTTATTGACATTCTGACCTTGTAAACCTCATCAAACAGCAGCGTGCCGATTTTCGGGTTGTTCTATATTTCCGCAAAAAGTCTCGCCACATCGCTTTTCAGTGACGGGTATTTCTTGTACAAGGCCTTGAATTGCCTGTCGAACATCGGTGTGCTTCTAATCTGATATGTCATGATTCGCCAAGCAGTTTCTCAATGGGTTGTGTCTTGATTTTTCCGTTTTTCACTCCGGCGTATGTGCTGGCTATTTCTTTCACGAGCGGATCTGTTTCTTTTTCCTCGACGGTCACAAAGTCAAGTGTGCGGGCGTAGTCGGCGAAGCTACGCGCCCTTGCGCTTTTGAGGTTTACTCTCAATGTTACTGTTGATGCCATGATTGTATTTTTTTGTTGAATTCCGCCGCAAAGATACATATTATTTCGGAAACGAGTGACAGAGGCATGACTTTTTTGAGATTTGTAATCCTGTTGCAGGCGGAATTTCCGATTAAAATAAAACAGGACGACCACAATGGCCGTCCTGTTTTGTAATATAATCGCAAAATCTGCGAGACCTGTTTACTTGATGTTAGGCTCCTCAAGTCCGAGGTGTTTCTTCTTGTCAACGGCTTTGAGTATCACTCCGATGATGAGTGCCGCGATGCCGAGACATGCGAGCATGATCAGCGGGGCGGTGTAGTTGTATGACACTGAAGCCACTTCAGGTGTTATCTCGCCATTTGCGACTGCATTGACGAGTTCTCTGTTGCTGTTGTCGAGGACCTTGCCGATGAGCAGCGGGAACAGCCACAGGCCGATGTTCTGGATCCAGAAGATGAGTGCGTAGGCTGAACCGATGATCTTCTCATCGACGAGCTTCGGGACGCTCGGCCACAATGCCGCCGGCACGAGTGAGAACGACGCGCCGAGGACGAGGATCGTGACGTAGGCCACGATGACGCCGCCGACGGCGTTGCCCTTGAACATCGGCAGGATGAACGCGAATGTCAGATGGCAGAGGATGAGGAGCAGTGAACCGACCATCAACATCGTGGCGGCCTTGCCTTTGTGGTCAACGGCGTTGCCGAGGATAGGGGTGATGGCCACTGCGAGCAGCGGGAACACCGCGAAGATCGTCTCCGCCGTGCCGCGCATGTAACCCATGTAGCAGTAAACCACGAGGGCGACGACCGCCACGGCCATCAGACCGATCTTCATCGGTTTCTTCTTCGAGAAGTTGCTTGCGAAAGAGCCGGCTGCCACCACGAGCATGATGACGTATTGCACGATGGTGACGGTGTTGCTTGCCCAGAAGCCTTCACCTGGTGTGAGCGTGAGGTTGCACTGGAGCATGTTGACGGCGTATTTCTGGAACGGGAAGATCGCTGAATAATAAAGCACGCAGAGGAGGGCGACGAGCCAGAAGCCGAGGCTTGAGAGGATCTTGCCGATGTCTGACACCTTGAACGGGTCGTCTTTCTCTTCCGCCTCGCCGGTCTGACCGTCAAGTTTCTTGTCCATGAAGAAGTAAACGATGAACATTATCAATGCGATGCAGAGAAGCACCACGCCGAATGCCACTGAACGTGAGACCTCAATCTCGCCGCCGAGCTTCGCGAAGAAAGGCGAGAAGATCATGCAGGTGGCGACACCGAGACGTGCCAACGCCATCTCCGAACCCATCGCCAAGGCTGTCTCACGGCCCTTGAACCATTTCACGATGCCGCGCGACACGGTGATGCCGCCCATCTCAGCGCCGCAGCCGAAGAACATGAAACCGACAGCCGCCAGCTTCGCCGATGCCGGCATGCCTCTGTAGAACGGTGAGACGCCGAGTTCGTCGAACAACGGGATGTAGTTGAGGTTGTTGGTGAACCAGGCCTCAAGGCTGCTGCCCATGAAAGCCTTTGAAATGGCGTAATATTCAATCAAGGCGCCGAAAAGCATCACGGCGCCTGAAAGGACTGCGGTGAAACGTACTCCCATCTTGTCGAGGATGATGCCCGCGAAGATGAGGAAGAACACGAACACGTTGAGGAATGTCTCAGCACCCTGCATGGTGCCGAAGGCTGTTGAGTCCCAGAGACGTCCGCCGTGCTCTGGCGCGAGCATCATGAGGTCTTTGATCGGTGACAAAATGTCCATGAAAATGTAGGCGCAGAACATCGCCAACGCCAAAAGCAACAACGCGGTCCATCTCATCGCCGCACTGTCACGCAAAGTTTGAATTTTTTCTGTCATATCTGTTAGTTTATTAGTTGTTTAGGTGTTTTAGGTGTTTTAGGTGTACAGGAGTTTGAGGTGTTTTCCTAATTACCTCAAACTCCTAAATACCTGTTTACCTGTGTTTATCTCGCCGGGAGCTGTACGATTTCCTTCTTCCAGCCTTTGATGACTTCCTTCGTGAAGTCGGCGAGAGTCTGCGGGGTGATGCTCTTCACGATGCCGTCGTGTTCGGCTTCGATGTTGATGCCGTCCTCGTTGTATCTCTTCAACGCGTTCATCCAGAAGCTGTTCTCTTCGAGATTCTCAGCGCGTTTCTTGTGGAAGTTCTCGATGACCTTGTTGAGGTCTTCCGCCGCAGGGCCGTTTTGGGCGATGTCGTTCAGGCCGTCATAGACTTTGCCCATGAGCTTCTTGTAGATCTCGTCGTTGGTGTCGAAGGCGATGAGGAACAGGTAAGCGTCCTTCGGCTTGTCCATGACCTGCCCCATGACGCCGACGCCGTATGTGCCGCCTTCCTCCTCGCGGATGGTGCGTGTGTAGTAGATGTCCATCAGGTCGCCGAGAGCGTCCATGTAAAGCTCGTTGCGGTAGTTGTAATCCATCTTGCCGTTGATAATCATATAGATGGTCGTCTTAGGATTTTGCATCTGGTTGGTGAAGTGGCAGATGTTGTCTTTCTCCGGGATGCCGAGGTTGATGTCTTTCCAATTGTCTTTGCGTTTGTTCTTCTTCAAAGAAGCGAGATATTGCTCGACCAACGGCTTGAACTGGTTTTCGTCGATGTTACCTACGAAATAGAACGTGAAGTTGTTCGGGTCTGCAAAACGGTTCTTGTAGTATTCCATCGCCTTCGCGTAGTCGATCTTGTCGAGGTCGGCGGCTTTCATTCTCATGCGGAGCGGGTGGTTGTTGTACATGACGCTTGTCAGTGAGTCGGCGAATCTGATCATCGGGTCGAGTTCGGCGTTCTCGAGCATTCCGCGGTTGCGCTCGATGTACGACTGGAACGCTTCCTCGTCGGCGCGTGGGCTTGTGAAATACAGGTAGATGAGCTGCATCATCGTCTCGAGGTCTTTAGGCGTGCTCATGCCGCTCATGCTTTCTGAATATGTCGAGATTGAAGGTCTTACGCTGACTTTCTTTCCTGCGAGTACTTTCGGGAGGTCGATGGCGCTGAAGTCGCCGACACCGCCGATTGTGATGAGTTCAGGAAGCACCTGGAGTGTGATCGGGTCGTCCTGCGGGAGTGCCGAGATTCCGCCGTAACTTGTTGCGCTGAAACGGATCTCGTCTTCCTTGAAGTTGGTCTTCTTGTAAATGACCTTCATGCCGTTGCTGAGTGTCAGCACTGTGGCGTCAAGCTCGGCGAGGGCTTCTTCTTTCTTGATCTTGCCGGGTTTTGGCATGTTGGCGACGATAGGGCCGTCAAACACCTCTTCTTTATATGCCTCGACTTCGGCTGCGTTGGCTTTCTCGTAGGCTGCGAGAATCTCTTCTTTTGTTGGAAGCACTTCGCCTTCTTTCTGCGGGGCTGTGACGGTGATGACGAGGTTGTTTTCAGGGATGAGCTGCTTCGCCACCATGTTGATGTATTCGAGCGGGAGGTTCGGCATGATCTGTCCGTAGAGTGCGTATTCCGTCTCGATGCCCATCATCGGCTCGTTGCTGAGGAAGTGGCTGAGGCATTCGTTGACGTAACTGCCGTTCTTGGTGTTGTTTCTCTCTTTGTATTGGCTCTCAACCTGTTTCATGAAGTCGGCCTTGGCTCTCTCATATTCTGAAGCCGTGAAGCCGTACTGCTGCATACGTTTGTTCTCGGTGACGAGTGCTGTGAGTGCCTCGTCGAGGCCGGCGGCGTCTTTCGCCATCGCAATGCTTGTCCATGCGTCTTTGGTAGGAGAGATGTAATAGCTTGAATAATAGCTATATCCATAGACGAAAGGAGGATTTGCCTTCTGCGTGAGTTCTCTCAAACGGTTGATTTGCATCGTTGAAATCATGTTGAGCATGTAGTTGGTCATCCAGTATTGCATGTCATTCTTCAATGAATCCGGGGTGGCGTCGCTTTTGTAATAGAGGCTGACCTCGTAGTTGGTCTGTTCGGGGTCAGAGCAGATGGCGACGATTGGTTCTTCGTTGTCGTCGATCATGAACTGCGGTCTCGGTGCCGGATTGACCGGTGCCTTGATGTCGGCGAACATCTCTTTGATGCGTGCTTCGATAGCATCGACGTCAACATCACCGACGATGATAAGACCTTGGAGGTCAGGACGATACCATTTGTGATAGTAGTCGCGGAGTGTCTGGTACTCGAAGTTGGCCACTACTTCCGGCAGTCCGCCAGGGAGACGGTTCGCGTAAGGGCTGTTTGGGTACATGACAGGGAGGATCTGTTTCATGATACGTTCGCTTGCGTCCTCGCGTGTGCGGAGCTCTTCGAGGATGACGCCGCGCTCGTTGTCGATCTCGCTTTCTTCGAGTGCGATGAAACTTGACCAGTCATGCAAAATCAACAGGCAGGTGTCAACGAGGCCCGGAAGGTCTGTCGGGACTTCTGTCACCATATACACTGTCTGGTCGATGCCTGTGCCGGCGTTGAGGTTCTCGCCGAACTTGATGCCGCGGCTCTGGAGGTATTCGCGGAGCATCATGCCCGGAAGGTTGGTGGTGCCGTTGAATGCCATGTGTTCGAGGAAGTGGGCGAGACCGCGCTGGCTCTCTTCTTCAAGCACCGAGCCGACCTTCTGCGCGATGTAGAAGTCGGCGCGCTTCGCCGGTTTCTCGTTGTGACGGATGTAGTAAGTCATGCCGTTGTCCAATTTTCCGTAACGCACGTTCGGGTCCATCGGACATGGCATCGACTGCTGGGCGTAACCGCTCACGGCGAATGTCGCGATGAGCAGCAATGATAAGAATAACTTTTTCATTTTGAATTTGTTTAGATTATTTAGTTTATTGATTTTTAACATAAGTTGCACGGGTTTTTTAACACAAGTTACACGAGTTTTTTAACACAAGTTACACGAGTTTTTAACACAAGTTACACGAGTTCCCTCTCTCCTCTCTTAACTCTTAACTCTCATCTTTCCTCTCTTAACTCTCCTCTTTTAACTAATAAAGCTGGATCACGTATTTCTCCTCAAAATACGGTTCCTCGAACCATTTGCTGATCGCTGTCGTCTTGCGTTTCCAGTTTTTCGGGACGCTGCGCAGCTCTTCTTCGATGTCGCCACCCTTTAAATATAAGATGCCGCCGGCCTCGATGTCGTTGGTGATTCGTAATTTCCCGTTGCACCATTTCACGAAGTCGGGGAGTTGTGTGACGGCGCGGCTCGCGATGACGTCGAATTTCTCCTTGATGTTCTCGGCGCGGTCGTTGACAGCCGTAACGTTCTCCAAACCAAGCTTTTCCTTCACGTCCTGAACGACTTTTATCTTCTTGCCGATGCTGTCAACAAGCATGAATTTCGTCTGCGGATACATTATCGCCAGCGGGATGCCGGGGAAACCGCCGCCTGTGCCGATGTCCATCACCTTCATTCCAGGAAGGAGATCGAAATATTTTGCAATGGCAAGAGAATGAAGGACATGATGCTCGTAGAAGTTTTCCATGTCCTTGCGCGAAATCAGGTTTATCTTGCTGTTCCAATCTTCATAAAGCGGCGCAAGCTGTTCATATTGTGACAGTTGCGTGTCGTTCAGATTCGGGAAGTATTTCTTAATTAAAAGATGATCCATTTTTTCAATTTAATCCGCAAAAATACAAAAAAAGTAATAAAGTTGTAAAGTTTTTAAAGTTAAAAGTTTTTAAATTCGCATGATGAAGTCGCATGAAATAAATCTGCATCCGTGACAATTGAATTTATTGCTGAATTAATTTGATGGCGGTATTGATATTTTTTATTATTTTTGCACGTTTTTTAATGAAAAAAATGACGAGGAAATATTGTATAATCGCATTGTTTGCCATGATTTTCATGAGTTTCAACTGCTTTGCGCAGGACAAGCAGCAGAGCAAGGAAACCCTTGATTACATTGACAAATACAAAGACATTGCAATGTCTGAAATGATGAACAACAAAATCCCGGCGTCGATAACGCTCGCGCAGGGGATACTCGAATCGGGCAACGGGAAGAGCGTCCTCGCCACGAAAGGCAACAACCATTTCGGAATAAAATGCCATGACGACTGGAACGGACACACGATGCGTGTTGATGACGACGCCCCGAAAGAGTGCTTCCGCGTCTATGACAAGGCCGAAGACTCGTACCGCGACCATTCGCAGTTTCTGAAACGCGACAGGTACAAAGACCTCTTCAACCTGAAAATCACCGACTACGAAGGGTGGGCGAAAGGACTTAAGAAAGCCGGTTACGCAACGCTGCCGACATACGCCTCCGTTTTGATAAGACTCATTGAAAACTATGAGCTTTACAAATATGACGAGATGGTCGTGACTGGGAAATTCAAGGTCAAAGGACAGCAGTCAAACGGCGGGCAACAGACAAAAGTGGATGAACAGCAGACCACGGTCGGCGGACAACAGACAACGGATGAGGAGAAACAGGAGACGGTGAATCTGAAGAAAAAGGAGAGAAAAGAGAGACGTCTGAAGAAACGCATCGCACGACAACATGCTGCGGTTCCGGTGCTTGCCGAATGCACCGTTGTCGGAGCCACCGACGGAAATCATTACATCCGCGAGAATTTCGGCGTGAAGTTCATCTACACCAAACAGAACGACTCTTTGCAGAATTTGGCTAAAGAACTCGGCGTATATAAATATCAGCTTGTGAAATACAACGACCTCGGCAACAAGAAAACTTTCGAGGCTAATGAAGTCCTTTACATCGAACCGAAACGACTTCGCGCCGCCGACGGTTACAAATATCACGTCATACAACAGGGCGAGACGCTCTCGCTCTTGTCGCGCCTCTACGCCGTACAGCTTGACAGACTGTTCAAAATGAACGACTTAGACGAGAACTCGGTGCTTTCAATCGGACAGATTATACGGCTGCGGTAGTTCGTCTTTCAAATATTTCGCAGTATATCCGACGTCCTTTTTCACGATTTCTTCGGGTGTGCCTTCCGCTAATATCGTGCCGCCGTGCTCGCCGCCTTCCGGTCCCATGTCGATGATGTGGTCGGCCATCTTGATCACGTCTAAATTGTGTTCGATGATGAGTACGGTGTTGCCTTTGTCAACGAGTTTGTTCAGAACGTCCATCAGCACCTTGATGTCCTCGAAATGCAGTCCGGTCGTCGGTTCGTCGAGGATGTAAAGTGTCTTGCCTGTGTCGCGTTTCGACAGCTCGGCCGCGAGTTTCACGCGTTGCGCCTCGCCGCCCGACAACGTCGTCGAGGGCTGCCCCAATGTGATGTAACCGAGACCGACATCCTGCAACGTCTTGATTTTCTGTAATATGAGAGGGAAGTTCTCGAAGAACGCCACGGCTTCGTCGATGGTGAGGTTCAGCACGTCGTTGATGGATTTCCCCTTGAACCGTACCTCAAGCGTCTCGCGGTTGTAACGCATTCCGTTGCACGTCTCGCATTTCACCTGCACGTCGGGCAGGAAATTCATCTCGATGATGCGCACGCCCGCGCCCTGGCATGTCTCACAACGTCCGCCTTTCACGTTGAACGAGAAACGTCCTGATTTATAACCTCTTATCTTCGATTCCGGCAGCTCGCCGTACAGTTTTCTTATCTCATCGAAGACTTTCGTGTAAGTCGCCGGGTTCGACCTCGGTGTCTTCCCGATTGGCGCCTGATCGATCTCAATGACTTTGTCGATGAACTCAAGTCCTTCGATTTTCTTATACGGCAGCGGGTTTTTCTCCGAGCGGTAGAAATGTTTCGACAGGATAGGGTAGAGCGTCTCGTTGATGAGCGTTGACTTCCCGGAGCCGGAGACGCCTGTCACACAAATCATTATGCCGAGAGGGAGCTTAAGTGTCACGTCCTTTAGGTTGTGGCCGGTGGCGTTATATAATATAAGGTGTTGCCCGTCGGTTGGCTTTCGTCGCGTCGCCGGCACTTTTATCTGACGTTTGCCGTTGAGGTAGTCGCAGGTCAGGCCTTTGCCTTTTTTGAAGTCTTTGGGTCTGCCTTGGAAAATCACTTCGCCGCCGTTGACACCCGCGCCCGGCCCTATGTCGATGAGGTAATCGGACGCTAACATTGTGTCTTTGTCGTGTTCTACCACGATGACGCTGTTGCCGATGTCGCGCAGCTCTTTCAAAGATTCTATAAGTCGGTGATTGTCACGCTGATGTAGCCCGATGCTCGGCTCATCCAAGATATAGAGGATTCCCGTGAGCTGCGAGCCGATCTGGGTGGCGAGACGGATGCGTTGCGCCTCGCCGCCGGAGAGACTCTTCGCCGGACGGTTCATGTTGAGGTAGTCGATGCCGACGTTGAGCAGGAAACTGATTCGTTTCTTTATCTCGATGATGATGTCGTGTGCGATCTCTTTCTGGTTGTCATTCAGATGATTAGGAAGGTCGTCGAGGAAACGTGAGAGCGTGCTGACATCCATCTCGGCGAGTTCGGAGATGTTTTTCCCGTTGAGACGGAAATAAAGTGCCTCTTTCTTCAGGCGTTTCCCGTGGCATTCCGGGCATTCTATCTCGTTCATGAAGCTGTTCGCCCATTTCACGATGGAAGCCGGTGCGTTGTCTTCGTTCTGTTTCCTGATCACGTTGACGACGCCTTCGAAAGGCATTGAATACGTTGACTTTGTGCCGAGATATTCTTTCACCACGGTGAACGGTTCGTTGCTGCCGTAGAGTATGATGCTCATCGCGGCCTCTGGAATTTCGTTGATAGGTGTGTCGAGGTTGAAGCCGTAACGTTGCCCTATGGCTTCGAGCTGGCAGAACACCCAGTTGTTCTTGTATTCGCCGAGAGGTGCGAGGCCGCCTTGCTTGAGGCTCTTGCTGCCGTCGGGGATGATCTTGTTCATGTCCACGCTGATGACGGTGCCGAGTCCGTTGCATTTCGGGCAGGCACCGTAAGGACTGTTGAAACTGAATGTGTTAGGTTCCGGATCCTGATAGGCGAGGCCGGTTGTCGGACACATCAGGAGCTTGCTGTAGTAACGGACATCGGCGGCTCCTTCTTCAAGGACGTAAAGCATACCCTTGCCTCGGCGGAACGCCGTCTCCACCGATTTCGTGATGCGTTCCTTGCTGTCGCCGTGAACCTCCACGCGGTCAACGACAATCTCGATGTCGTGCGTCTTGTAACGGTCAAGCTGCATCCCGAAAACCAACTCGCGGATGACACCGTCAACGCGCACCTTTATATAACCTTGCTGACGAATCTGCTCGAACAAATCACGGTAATGTCCTTTCCTTCCTCTTACAACAGGAGCTAAGATGTTGATTCTCTTGCCTTTGTATTGCTCCATTATCATGGCGGTAATCTGTTCTTCGGAATACCTGACCATCTTCTCGCCAGTGTTGTATGAAAACGGCTCTGCCGCTCTCGCGAAAAGCAGTCGCATGAAGTCGTAAATCTCGGTGATCGTCCCGACCGTCGAGCGCGGGTTCTTGTTCACCGATTTCTGTTCGATGGAGATGACAGGGCTGAGTCCGTTGATCTCGTCAACGTCGGGGCGTTCCATACTGCCGATGAACTGGCGCGCGTAGGCCGAAAACGACTCCATGTAACGCCGCTGCCCCTCCGCATAGATGGTCTCGAACGCCAACGACGACTTGCCGCTGCCGCTCAGCCCCGTGATGACAACCAACTCGTCTCTCGGAATGCGCAAGTCGATGTTTTTCAAGTTGTTCTCGCGCGCTCCGTATATCTCTAAAAATTCGTCTTCGGCCTTCATTAATATATTAGGTGTTTGAGGTGATTAGGTAGTTAGCTGATTTGAACATTAATTATCTTCAAGTTCCTCATCGCATTCATCTTCTTCTGTTTCCATGTCAGGGATGCTGTCTCTGCACAACGAGTCGTTTTCAATCTCCGCGTAGTCGTCTTCTCCGAGAGCCTCCTGGCTGTACGCCGCCGTGATGTTGAACGGCTTCGTCGGAATCTTTATCTCGTATGTCTCTCCGTCTTTGATTTTCAACTTGTTGGAACGCAGCCACGGGTTGAAAACTTTGAGGAGTTTGTATGTTATGCCTTGTTCTTTCGCGAAGTCGGTCCAGTTGTCAACACTTTCTGTGATGACGATTGTGTTGTATTTAAACGGTTGGTATTCAAGGTTTTTACTTACGTAGATGCCGTAATGTTCCGGATTTTCCAAAATGGTCTTTAAGGCAAGAATCCTGAAAACGTAACGTTCGGTCTCGTCTGCCATCAGCATGTCGTAGTACGAGCTGACTTTCTGTTCTCTCATGAATCTCTCGACGCGGTTGGTGCCGGCGTTGAATGCGGCGGCGACGAGTGTCCAGTTGTGGAATTTCTTGTGCGCCTGAAGGAAATACTTGCATGCCGCCTCCGTCTCCAACTCGACGTTGTATCTCATGTCAACGTCCTTGTTGATCTCCAATCCGAAGTCTTTTCCGGTTGACTCCATGAACTGCCAGAATCCCACGGCTCCGGAAGGGGAGACTGCGTTGGTGAGCATGCTCTCGATGACACATAGGTACTTGAAGTCGTCAGGGATCCGATATTTGGCGAGGATCGGCTCGATGACCGGGAACCAACGTTTTGAGCGTTTCACCAAAAGCATGGTGTTGCTGTGGAAATAGCAATTTGACAGCAGCTCGCGTTCGTATCGCTCCCTGATGTTGAACATCTCAAGCGGCACCTTCTCGCCCGCGAAAGAGATGTCTTTTGCGAACTCGATGTCGTGGCTCTGAATGTAAATCTGCTCCAATGTCGGACGTTTGTTTGCTGTGTTTATCGCTCTGATACTCAATGCGACAGCCAATATCGCCAGAAGACAGACGGATACCGTCAAAACCATCAGAAGCGTTTTCGTTCTCTTCTCCATAACCTCTTTTTTATAAATGAGATTGCCCCACCAATTTCATTCAGTCGAGCAATCTCTTTCTACTTTTAACTTTCAAACTTTATGAACTTTCAAACTTCTACAGGTGGACGACTTCGCCGTAGGCTGCTGCTGCGGCTTCCATCATGGCCTCCGACATTGTCGGGTGCGGGAAGATGTTCTCGATGATGTCGCGTCCTGTCGCGCCGAGTTCGCGGCCGAGCACTGCGGTCGCCACCATCTCCGTGACGTTTTCGCCCACCATGTGGCAGCCGAGCCAGTCGCCGGTCTTGGCGTCAAACACGACTTTGATGAAGCCGTCCTTGTTGCCTGCCGCCGCCGCCTTGCCCGACGCGGTGAACGGGAACTTGCCCACTTTCACCTCGTAACCTGCCGCTATTGCTTTGGCCTCGCTCAAACCGACAGAGGCGACTTCCGGCGTGATGTATGTGCAGCCGGGGATGTTGTTGTAGTTCAACGGTTTCGGGTCCATACCGCAGAACTTTTCGACGCAGATGATGGCCTCGTGTGATGCCTTGTGCGCCAATGCCGGGCCGTGAACGATGTCGCCGATGGCGTAAACACCTTCGACATTGGTCCTGTAATATTCGTCAACGTTGATCTTGCCGCGCTCGTTAGTGATGCCGAGGTTCTCAAGGCCGAGGCCTTCGAGGTTGGTCTGCACGCCGACAGCAGAGAGGACGATGTCGGCCTCAACGACTTTCTCGCCTTTCTTTGTCTCGATGGTGCAGACGCATTTCTCGCCAGTGGTATCGACGTTGGTGACGGAAGCCTCCGTCATGACGGTCATCTTCAGCTTCTTGAAACAACGCTCGATCTGTTTTGAGACCTCTTCGTCTTCAACAGGAAGCACGTTGGGCAGGAACTCCACGAGCGTCACCTTCACGCCCATAGAGGTGAAGAAAAATGCGAACTCCGAACCGATGGCGCCAGAGCCGACAACGACCATCGTCTCCGGCAACTTGTTGAGAACCAACGCCTCACGGTAACTGATGATCTTCTTGCCGTCAATCGGCAATGCCGGCAGCTGACGGACGTGCGAGCCTGTCGCAAGGATGATGTGGTCGGCTTCGTAAATCGTCTCAACACCTTCTGCGTCAACGACTTTCACTGTCTTTTCCGCTGTGAGCGAGCCGAAGCCGTTGATCAGCTCGACGTTGTTTTTCTTGAAAAGATACTGGACACCTTTGCTCATGCCATCGGCGACGCCACGGCTGCGCGCCACCACAGCGTCCATGTCGGGCTTCACTTCGCCTTCCAACTTGATGCCGTAGTTCTCGGAGTGTTTCATGTATGTGTAAACCGCCGCGCTCTTCAGCAAAGCCTTCGTCGGGATGCAGCCCCAGTTGAGGCATGTGCCGCCAATCTCCGACTTTTCAACGACAGCGACTTTCTTTCCGAGCTGCGAGGCTCGGATTGCAGCGACATATCCGCCAGGACCGCTGCCAATGACAATAACATCGTACTTCATGATAATCAATATTTTATGTTAATTTTTATTTTGTTTTCAATGAAAAATTCCAAGCTGCGAAGATACGAATTTTTCCCACAGGATTTTAACTTCACGCAAAATATTTAATGTGTCCCGCGAAATTTATGGCTGCTTCAATTCGTCAAACCACCATTACCAGTAAAGTAATCATCAAAAATCGTACATATCGTATTTTATCCGTGACTTTGCGGAAATACATCAATGGATTAGCAAGGATGCGGGGGATATGCGGGTAAATCTGAATATAATATATTGAATATCAATAATTAGAAAAAACATGGGAGAGAGTTGATTTTCTGCGAGAAAAACAAAATAAAACCGTATCTTTGCACCCGAATTTAAGACGTACGAGTCTCACATCGCCAAGACCGGAAATAGGTTCTGCCGGTTCTGGTGGTGAAATAGAATATGCAGAACCTGTCTTGTAAATTTTATGAACAAAAAATTAAAGCTGTTTGCATTCATGTTAGCTGTATCGGCGTTAGCATTTACGTCGTGCAAGAAAGACAATGACGAACCGAGTGGCGGCCACGCATACGTTGACCTCGGCCTTCCGAGCGGCCTACTGTGGGCCACGTGCAACATCGGCGCGGACTCACCCGAAGACTACGGCAATTATTACGCATGGGGCGAGACGACCACAAAGAGTTCTTACAGATGGGACACCTACCAATGGTGTAACGGCAGTTACGATAATCTCACGAAGTACAACTCGGATCCTGACTACGGCACCGTTGACAACAGAACCGAGCTTGAGCCAGCAGACGATGCGGCTCACGTGAACTGGGGCGGTGTCTGGCGAATGCCGACACTTGACGAGCTGGAAGAACTGGAAGACAACTGCACATGGGAATGGACGGCACAGGACGGGAAGGACGGCTACCGCGTCACCGGTTCCAATGGCAACAGCATCTTCTTGCCGGCTGCCGGCTGCTACTACGGTGACAGCATCAGCTATGCTGGCTCTTTCGGCTATTACTGGTCGAGTTCGCATGGCGACGGCCTTCCGTTCGGGTCGTATGACTTGGGATTCGATTCTGCCTACCTCGGCACGAACAGCTACGACCGTTACTATGGACACTCGGTCCGGCCAGTCTGCCCCTCCCAGAATTGACCTGTGTCTAAAGGAAGCCTGGCTGCAAATACGTGCTGAAAAAAGTTTTTTTTATGTTTCCTCTATGCCAAAAATTTTCTATCTTTGCAGATTATTTTTAGCAAAAAGAAAAGTATGACCATATCAGAATTAACCGCGATTTCGCCCATCGACGGACGCTATCGCAAGAAAGTCGAGAAACTCGACGAATATTTCTCGGAATTCGGCCTCATCCGCGCCCGCGTCATGGTGGAAGTGGAGTATTTCATCGCTCTTTGCGAGCTTCCTCTGCCGCAGCTCAAAGACTTCGACCATTCTAAGTTTGAGACTTTGAGAAATATCGTAATAGATTTTCAAGTCGCTGATGCACAAGAGATTAAAGACATTGAAAAGACCACGAACCACGATGTGAAAGCCGTTGAATATTTCCTCAAAAAACGTTTCGACACAATGTGTCTCGAACGTTTCAAGGAGTTCATCCATTTCGGCCTGACCTCGCAGGACATCAACAACAGCGCGGTGCCTTACACCATGATGCAGGCGAACAATAAACTGCTTCTTCCTGAACTTGAACAACTTGTGGAAAAACTCACTGCGATGGCGGAGCAATGGCGCGACATCCCGATGCTCGCCCACACTCACGGTCAGCCGGCAAGTCCGACACATCTTGGAAAAGAGATTTACGTCTTCGTTGAACGTCTTGAAAACCAACTCGATACTCTCGATTCAATTCCGTTCACGGCGAAGTTCGGCGGTGCGACGGGCAACATGAACGCACATAAAGTCGCATATCCGCAGATAGAATGGAAAGAGTTCGCCAACGCCTTCATCGCGGGCCTCGGACTTCAACGTCAGACCACGACGACACAAATCGAACATTACGACGTGATGGCAGAATATTTCGACGCCGTGAAACGCATCAACACGATTTTAATCGACTTGTCGCGCGACATCTGGCTTTACATCTCGATGGATTACTTCAAACAGAAAATCAAGGCGGGCGAAGTCGGCTCGTCGGCGATGCCTCATAAGGTGAATCCTATTGATTTCGAGAACGCTGAAGGCAACCTCGGAATGGCCAACGCCATCTTCGAGCACCTCAGCCGCAAGCTCCCGATTTCGAGAATGCAGCGCGACCTAACCGACTCGACGGTGACACGCAACATCGGGGTGCCGCTGGCACATACGCTCATCGCAATAAGCTCGTTGTCAAAAGGTCTCGACAAGCTCATCCTCAACGAGACGAAGCTCCGCGCCGACTTGCAGAACAACTACGCCGTCGTCGCCGAGGCCATTCAGACAATCCTCCGCCGCGAACAGGTGGAAGGCGCATACGAGCTTCTCAAAGGTCTCACACGGACCAACGAGAAAGTCACGCGCGAGTCAATCGACGCATTCATCGACCAGCTCCCTGTAAACGAAGACGTCAAGGCGGAGATGCATGACATAACACCCGAAAACTACACCGGATACGGCTTTTAAACTGAAATACTGATGAAAAACAACAAGAATTTCCGCAGAATCCTGCACTACGTCAAGCCTTACTCCGGCAGCGTGGCGTTGAACATCTTGTTCAATATTTTGGGAATCGTGTTCTCCTTGTTCTCATTTTCAATGATTGTCCCGTTCCTGAACATCTTGTTCAACCCCGACAAATTGGTGACGGTGCGGCCTGAGTTCGCCTTCAATTCCGACGCTTTGCTTGACACACTCAATTATTGCGTGAGTTACATGATCATCAATTACGGCCAGTCAACAGCGTTGATCGGGATTTGCGTGATGCTTGTCACTGCGTTCATGCTCCGCAATCTGAACACCTACCTCGCACTTTATTTCATGGTCGGCGCCAGAACCGGCACGCTGAAGGACATCCGCAACGACCTTTATAAAAAGATAATGATCCTGCCGCTTTCTTTTTACAGCAGAAACAAAAAAGGCGACATCATGGCGCGAATCACCACCGACGTTCAGGAAATCGAGGTGTCGATAATAAGCTACCTCGATGTCTTCATCAAAGACCCTGTCACAATCATCGCTTATTTTCTTTTCATGCTCGGAATCAGCTGGAAACTCACGGTGTTTGTGCTTGTGCTTCTTCCCCTTGCGGGAATAATAATCGGGAAAATCGGCAAGTCGTTGAAAAAAGATTCCATCGATGGGCAGCGTCGTTTCGCCGGGATGATCGCCACGATAGAAGAGACCATCGGCGGACTTCGTATCATCAAGGCATTCAATGCGATAGGTTATTCCGGAAAGAAATTCAACGAGCAGAATGAGGAATATACGAGAGTCGTCAGATTCGTGAACCGCAAGAGAGACCTTAGCTCGCCGATGAGCGAGTTTATGTCGTCAATTGTTATTGCAATCGTGCTTTGGTTCGGCTCGACGCTTATCCTCGACGGAAACTCAACGATTACGGCGGCGAATTTCATAGCTTACATCGTGATTTTCTCGCAGATAATTTCTCCGGCGAAGTCGTTTTCACAAGGTTTCTATTGCCTTCAGAAAGGTATGGCTTCCGCCGACAGGATTTTTGAAATCCTTGATGCTGAAGAAGTTATAGTTGAAAAAGAGAATGCCGCCTCTATCAAGGAGTTTAACGACAAGGTCGTTTATGACAATGTCAGTTTCCGTTATGGCGAATTTGACGTCCTGAAAAATATCGACTTGTCCATTCCGAAAGGCAAGATGGTCGCACTCGTTGGCGAAAGCGGCGGCGGGAAATCGACGATGGTTGACCTTCTGCCGCGTTTCTATGACGTCTGTCATGGCTCGATAAAGATTGACGGCACCGACATCCGTGACTTCAAGATCAGCGATGTGCGCGGCCTGATGGGAATTGTGACGCAGGAGAGCATCTTGTTTAACGACACGGTATTCAACAACATAGCGTTCGGGATGGAGAATGCGACACGTGAGGCCGTCATCGAGGCGGCGAAGGTGGCCAACGCCCACGACTTCATCATGCAACTCGAAAACGGTTACGATACCATCATCGGCGACCGCGGGATGAACCTCTCCGGCGGTCAGCGGCAACGCCTCAGCATCGCACGCGCCGTCCTCAAAAACCCTCCGATCCTGATCCTCGACGAGGCGACATCGGCTCTCGATACCGAATCGGAACGCCTTGTGCAAGAAGCACTTGCAAAGGTCATGTCGAACAGAACGTCAATAGTCATCGCACACCGGCTCTCCACAATACAAAACGCCGACGAGATTATTGTGCTTGTCAAAGGCAAGATTGTGGAACGCGGCAAACACGACGAACTCATCGCTAAAGGCGGTGTCTATAAACGCCTGACTGACTTGCAGTCGTTTAATTAGAATGTGACGGCTTCACAAATGTGGATGAAGTACTTTAAAAACTTTATAACTTTCAAACTGACATGGAGTCTCCGATTTTCACGCCTTGTAAGATAGGTCCTATAGAATTGAGAAACAGGACGATACGTTCGGCGGCGTTTGAGAATATGGCGACAGACAACAAGCCGTCGGAGCTTTTGTACAATTATCACGTCGCCGTCTCGCGCGGCGGTGTCGGCATGACAACGGTGGCCTACGCCGCCGTCAACCGCAGCGGGCTGTCGTTCAACGGGCAGCTTCTGATGTGCGAGGAAGCCGTGCCGGAACTGAAGAGACTCACCGACGCGATTCATGCCGAAGGCGCGAAGGCATCGATACAGATCGGACATTGCGGCAACATGACACACCGCAGCACTTGCGGATGTATGCCGCTCGGCGCATCACGCGGATTCAATATGTATTCGCCTACATTTCATGCGAAACTCAATGAAAAAGAAATACTTGGCCTGATAAAGGACTTCGGCGACGCTGTACGTCTCGCACGGAAAACCGGCTTCGACTGCGTGGAGATTCACGCCGGACACGGTTATCTCATCAGTCAGTTTCTGTCGCCATATACCAACCGACGTCATGACAAGTGGGGCGGGAGTCTCGAAAACAGGATGCGTTTCATGCAGGAGGTCGTCAGGGAATGCCTTGCCGCTGCGGGCGATGACATCGCTGTCGTGGTGAAAACCAATATGTTCGACGGGATGCGCCGCGGACTTGATGAAGGGGAATGTCTGAAAGTGGCGAAGGAATTGCAACGTCTTGGGGTTCATGCACTTGTGCTGACAGCCGGGTTCGTCAGCTGCGCCCCGATGGAGGTGATGGCGGGCGCGATGCCAATCAAGACGTTGATTCATTACATGCCATGGAAAACGATGTGGTGGCTCAAGGCGATGATATGGCTCGGCGGCAAAATGATGATTAAAGAAGTGCCTTATAAAGACGCATATTTTTATGAAAGAGCGATGCGTTTCCGCAAGGAACTCACGATGCCTCTCATCTACGTCGGCGGAATGGTTGACATCAACGACATGGAGAAGGTTGTGGGAAGCGGCTTCGTCGCCTTCCAGATGGCTCGCGCACTCGTCAACGACACCGACTTCGTGAACAAACTGCATTCCGGCGAGCTGACGAAGAGTCCGTGCGGACACTCAAACTACTGCATAGGCAGAATGTATTCAGAACCAATGATTTGTCATCATTGCGTGAAAGAGAAAATGCCGAAGAAGATTGAAAAGGAAGTGGAGAATCTGGAGAGGAAATGGAAATAAATCTGCGGGACGGGATTTTTTTATCGTCAAACATTATAAAAATTATATGGAGAAAAATCAAAACAAAGCGATAGTCACCGGCGCGTCGGGAAGCATCGGAAGTGCTGCAACTAAAATGTTGATTGACAAAGACTTCAGTGTCATCATGGCCTGTCGTAACCTCGAAAAAGGTGAAGAAGTCCGTGCAGGCATTCTTGTGGACCGCCCGAATGCTGACGTTGAGCTTCTCCAACTTGACCTCACTTCTTTCAAATCGATAGAAAATTTCGCCAAAGAAGTTGAAAATCTTGAAGTTAAACCGAAATATCTGCTTAACAACGCCGGAATTATCTGCCGACATTTCAACACGACAGAAGACGGTTTCGAGACGACTCTCGGAACGAATTTTATAGGAACGACTTACCTTATCAAATTGATGATGCCGATAATGGGTGAAGGCTTCCACATAGTGAACACCGTCTCACTGACACGTTACGTTTCCGATGTCAATCATGATATTTTTGAAGCTAATGAAAAGAAATTCAGGCAGTTGAGAACGTATGGCATTTCAAAATATGCACTTTTGCTTTATACTTTGAAACTTTCCCAAGTCGTACCTGATGAAGGCTGTCATGTCAATATGACAGACCCCGGTGTTGTCAACAGCAACATGATTACGATGCATCGTTGGTTTGACCCGCTCGCCGATGTGATATTCCGCCCATTTTTCTGTTCGACACCGGAACAAGGTGCGACACCGGCTTGCAACGCATTGGTTTCCAATGAAAACGGAATGTTTTTCCGTAGGAACAAATCAAAAAAACTTCCGAAAAAATATTACAATCATAAATTATTGGATTGGCTTTGGGACGAAACAAATTCAATCATTGAGAAAACTCAAAAAAAATAGACGCACAAAACGAAAAAAACATTATTTTTGCGCAAAATTTTAAAGAAGAAATATGGATTTAAGTAAGATTCTTGCAATTTCAGGCAAACCAGGTTTGTTCCTGATCACATCACAAGGCGCAGGAAAACTCATTGTTGAGTCACTTTTGGACGGAAGACGTGCTCCTGCTTTTGCAAACGATAAAATCAGCTCTCTCGAAGAGATCAGTATTTTTACAACCGAGGAAGACATCCCTTTGAAGGAAGTTTTCATGAGCATTCATGAGAAAATAGGCGACAAACTTGACTTTGATCCAAAGAAGGCATCGCCGGTAGAACTCAAGGAAAAGTTCATGCTTGTACTTCCTAACTATGACGAAGATACTGTCTATCAATCAGATATGAAGAAAGTGTTCCAATGGTATCAGCTTCTCAATGACAAAGGTCTTCTCGATTTTACAGTTGAGGAAAAGAAAGAAGAGGCAACGGTGGATGTTCCTGCAACAGAAGAGGCTGTTGAGAAAAAGCCTGTGAAGAAGGCTGCCGCAAAGAAAGAGCCTGCAAAGAAGGCTGTCGTCAAGGAAACGGCAAAGAACACAACAAGTGCAGGCACTGCAAAGACTGTAAAAGGTCTTAAGAAAGTGTAATCGCCTGAAAATAAATGATTTATAGTCTGGCGGAAATATATTTCGCTGGACTTTTTTTGATTTGAGCAGTTTTTAAAATAACAAAGTCACAACTATGAAAAAAATCTCTGACTTTAAAATTATCGAAAAACAAACATGGCTGCGGGCGGCGTTGCTGCGTCTCCAATGCGAGGAGCGGCTGCCGGAGATCCGTGGCGGTCAGTTCGTGCAGGTGCGCATTGACGGCGGTCAACATACTTACCTCCGCCGCCCGATTTCAATCCATGATGTTGATTTTCAAAATAATACGATTGACCTTTTGATTCAGCAAAAACATGAAGGAACGAAGATTCTTTGCTCGCTTCCTGTCGGCGCGATGGTGAACCTCGTTTTCCCGCTCGGAAACGGATTTACGATGCCTGAACAAAACGACGAGATATTGCTTGTCGGCGGCGGGATTGGAATTGCTCCGTTGCTTTATTTTGCAAAGACGATAAAGTCGAATTGCGGCAATAAGGTCTCGTTTCTGCTCGGCGGACGTTCTGCCGACGACCTCATGCTTCTTGAACGTTTCCGTGAAGTCGGCGATGTGTTTCTGACCACGAACGACGGAAGCCTCGGTGAACAAGGTTTCGTGACGCAGCATTCGCTTTGGAATACAAAGAAAATCAATAAGATATACGCTTGCGGCCCTATGCCGATGATGAAAGCGGTGACGAAAGTCGCGAAAGATAAAGACATCTGGTGCGAGGTCTCGCTCGAAAACCAGATGGCCTGCGGCATCGGCGCATGTCTGTGCTGCGTTGAAAACACAACAGAAGGAAACCTCTGCGTCTGCAAAGAAGGTCCGGTTTTTAACATAAATCGATTGCTATGGTGAACACAGAAATAAAACTCAAGGGTCTCACCCTTAAAAACCCGGTCATGACAGCGTCCGGGACTTTCGGCTACGGCGAGGAATACGCTGATTTCGTGAATCTTGCGGAACTCGGCGGCATCGTCGTGAAAGGTACTACATTGCATCACCGCGAAGGAAACCCTTATCCGAGAATGGCCGAAACGCCGATGGGAATGCTCAACTGCGTCGGCCTCCAGAACAAAGGTGTCGATTATTTCATCGAGACGATTTATCCACGAATCAAGGACTTTGACACAAATGTCATCGTGAACGTAAGTGGTTCAAACATAGATGATTACGTTGCCGCCGCTACAAAGATTGACGCTTTGGAAAACATCCCAGCCATTGAACTCAATGTCTCTTGTCCTAACGTGAAACAAGGCGGCATGGCGTTCGGTGTCACTTGCTCCGGGATTGAACAGGTGGTTCGCGCTGTCCGTGATGCCTATCATAAACATTTGATTGTCAAGCTGTCGCCGAATGTCACAAACATCGCCGACATCGCCATGGCTGCTGAATCTGCGGGTGCCGACTCCGTTTCTTTGATAAACACGCTTCTCGGAATGGCCATCGACGCCGAGACGCGTAGGCCGGTGCTTTCCATGGTGACGGGCGGGTTGTCAGGAGCGTGCGTGAAACCTGTCGCGTTGAGAATGGTGTGGCAGGTCGCAAAAGCCGTGAAGATTCCTGTAATCGGACTTGGCGGCATCTCTTCCGCGACAGACGCGATAGAGTTTCTGCTCGCCGGCGCCTCCGCAATAGAAATCGGAACCGCCAACTTCATCGACCCCGCAATTTCCGCCAAGGTCGCGAGAGGCATTGTGGAATATTGTGAACGTCAAGGAGTTAAAGATGTCAACGAACTCGTTGGCGGATTGAGACTTTGATGTTTGATGCTTAATTTAATGAAAACAGGTGCTTGGAATTTCGTTTCCAAACATCCGTTTTTGGATAAAACAAAAAAAATAATGGATAATAATAAAGTAGAATAAAAATTTGTACCTTTGCAACGCTGTTCACTTTAATTTCGGCTAAAGGACTTCACGAAGTTTAGGGGACAAGCGCGAAAATGTAAAAAACAGAAGTCTCCTTTTATGATGATGAGAAAGATTAACATATTGTCGATATTACTCATGTGTTTTTTGTCTGCAAATGCGCAGTCACTTCTCGTAAACACACTTAAACCGATTGAGCAGAAACATTACCGCCAGCAGGAATCTTCTTTCCGTATCGGAGGACAGCGAGCCAGCAATTCTTTTTCACTTGATGCGCCGGACGGCGGACTGATAGCATCCAAAGAGGAAGCTTATGTTTGTTTTAACCTTGGTGGACAATATGAAAAACTCACCTTCATTCTTGGACCTGCAAATGCCAATCCCAACTCGATAGGGAAAAGTGGTATCATCGTCGTCAAAGCGGATGGACGTACTTTGCTGGATGAGGTTGTGCACGACTATGATGAGGTGAGATATGTCACGCTGAATGTGGCAGGAACCAATCAGCTTTTATTCAAACTTGTCAAAGGGGATCAGAACGTTGGAGTCGCTGTTCCAAAACTATGGAAAACCGGACAGAAAGCCGTGGTTGCGACCAATCCGATGGACAATCTTCCGAAAGGTCGAATCAAGCTGGTCGAGCAGCATAAGCCATATTTTACGAGAGGAGCTTATGTTAAGCAGATAACAAAAGACCAGAACATAATGTGGGACGAGCGTTCCGAGACAATAAGCATTAATCGCAAGACTTTTGATTCAGGTCTTCAGATGAATTGTCCGGAAGGCCTTTGCGAAGATGAGAAAGGATGGAGTTACTTCTGGCTCAACAAACGCTACGACAAGGTCTCGTTCATCGTGGGGCCGCGCGACAACCAAAGCACCAATTCGACGGCTTGGCTCGTGGTGAAGGCCGACAAGAGAACGGTCTATGAAGGAATCGTCAGCCAGAATGACCTCGCACAGCAGATAGTGGTCGATGTTACCGGCGCCGAGCAACTTTCGTTTACAAGTGAACGCCGCTCCGGAGACCTTCTCGGCAACATCACTTTCGGTGTCGTTGACATCTACGCATACCCTGCCGGATATGCCGATATCCCAAGGGAAGGCACCGTAAACCTGAACAAGGACAAGATTGCGGCTCTGCCGGACGTCTGTCCGCTTATGTCCAATATCCGTCCTTTCTCCGTGCGCGGATTCAACAAGGCGGACGACGTGATGTTTTACGGAGAGACAAAGCATTATCACTTCTCCATGGGCGGAGTCCAGTATTGGGAGGGAATGCTATTCACCACGGGCAATACCCTGATGGAAGACATGATAGACTCGTATGCTGAGTTTGATCTGGCCGGAGAGTACGACTATCTGAGTTTCGATGTGGGATGCCTCACGAAAAAACACGCGCTGGATGATGACTTCCTGAGGATTTATGCGGATGACAGGCTCGTCTTTGACAAGAAGATATATTGCACGTGGCCGAACCAACATTTTGTGATTCCTCTCGACAAGTGCCGCACACTGCGCTTTGAGAAGCCGGGAAACGGGAAAAAGAAACAGACGGTAATCGGTGTGGGCGACATTGTCCTGTATAGAGGTCAGCCCGTCGCGAATAATCTTTTCGAGCATGAGATTCCCTATTGCCCTAATAATGTGGATCTTATCGACCTCTGCGGCGCACCGTATTTCCACTATTGCGGACGCTTTGTCAGCACCCTGACCAACTTCTCGATGGATGACTGTTTTCACGACGGCAGCACCAAGACGAAAAGTTTCAAGATGAAGGATGGCAGCGAGATTTACAAGGGCTTCATGCTTGAAGCGAATGTCGCTATGGCTTTGGAAGATGTCTCATTAATGGATGCAATGTTCATGTTCCTGACAGGAGCCGGAGCAAATATCAGCCATTCCGATGTCTCCGCATATACAGGCACGACTGCGGGCGCAGGCGGACCCATGCTTGGTGGAATCTCCCTGCTGTTGTGCAACGGGGAACATCAGTCCTCGGCGGCGGCATTCAACCCGTTCGGAGAATACGAGAGCTGCACCTTCACAGTGGCAAATGCATACGAACATATTGATGAATTTGACAAGACCTTCGGCAACAAAAACGCAGATGCTGTTCTTAATCCGGTGAAACTCAACGTCTTTGCAGACCAGAGATTAGTGGGAGAATTCTGGCTTGACAACAAGACAGAGCCAACGACCATCACCGTCCCGATTTTCAAGTGTCACCAACTTATGTTTTGGCTTGAGTGCGGCGACCAGCGTTCGGGACAGTTTGTATTCTATGACCTGAAACTCAGCAAAGACCCATGCTACATCCCGATTCCTGAGAAATATTCCTCAAAAAGTCCTTCCAACGGCCGTGGCACCGAGCCTGTTGGCGGCAACAGCAAAGGAAAGAAAAAGAAGGAGCTTACGGAAGAAGAGAAAAGGGAAAGACGTGAAAAAGCGGCAAAAGCAGTCGGTACCGGATTTGGAATTATTGAATCTTTGCTAAAATAAAGAATCCGGAACAGCCTCACTGACTCTATGACGCCATAAGAAAATGGTTCATGGATGCCTGTCTCAACAAACGGGTCCTAATTCTATAAATGCATCGCATGCGGATGCTATTTCAGGTCTGTGGAGAAACCAGGACAGGAACGATGTTTACTTCGGGGCTTATTTCAACGCCGAACTTCTCTTTGACCGAAATTTGAATTTTATTCATCAATTCAATGATTTCCAATGGTTTGCCGCCGCCATAGTGAACCAAGACAAGTGCTTGCTTGTCCCATACGCCAACGTGATTTTCACGATGACCCTTCCAACCAGCCTTGTCGATGAGCCAGCCCGTCGGGATTTTTACTTCACTTTCGTTGACAGGATATGATGGCATTTCTGGATATAACTCTTTCAGCTTCAGATATTTATTCATGCTGACTATTGCATTTTGAAAGAAACTTCCGGCACTGCCGACAATCCCGACTTCGGGCAGCTTCTCTTTCCTTATCTCCTTGACGGAATTTGCTGCATCTTGAATCGTCGGATTTGTTATGTTTTTGGAAATCAAATTGTTACGAATGTTTCCGTAATCTAATTTCAGTTCTCCATTCTTTTTTAGAATGAAATCAACAGCAAAAATCAAAGGACAAAAAGTTGTGTTCGCTTCGCGTCCTTTTAACTTTCTACTTTTAACTTTTAACTCTTTAAAAATGCTGTTTCTGTACGAAAAATGGCATTCTTCATTTGTGAAAATCTTAGTTTCACCAGATGACAAATCAATCGTATGTACTTGATATATAACGTCTTTGACTTCTGCGCCGTAAGCACCGATGTTTTGTACAGGCGCGGCTCCGACCTTGCCGGGGATGTCGGAAAGATTTTCGAGTCCGTAAAGATTTTCGGAAACGGTATAGTCAACGAAATCTTTCCAGACTTCGCCGCCAAAACACCTTATTATAATATGGTCGTCATTTTCTTCAATCGTTTCAATGCCTTTGAAATTCGGATAAATGACAAATCCGTTATAGAAATCATCTTTGAATAAGATGTTGCTTCCTCCACTCAAAATCAAAAAGTTGTTGGAGTCTCTGTGCTGCTTAAAATGTTGATTTTCAATCAAAACATAAACATCTTCAAGGCTTTTGATTTCCTGAAAATATTTTGCCTTGACATCAAATCCGAACGTGTTGAGTTCCCTTAATGAGAAATCTTTTTCCATTTCCTAAAAATTTTCCAAAATTAAATATTTTTTGTGAAACAACAGAATAAAATCTCTATTTTTATCGTTTGTAAAAATCATGGGTAAGAAACGCGTTATAGTATCGGTAATCAATGACTTAGTAACTGACCAGCGTGTCAACAAGTCGTGCCTGACATTACAAAAAGCTGGTTTTGAGGTGCTTCTTGTCGGTCGTCGTCAACGGAAATCACCGCCGATGGATGAACGTCCGTATAAATCGCATCGAATGAAGTTGCTTTTTGAAAAAGGTCCGTTGTTTTATGCGGAATACAATACGAGGTTGTTTCTTTTTCTGATGTTTCATCGTGCTAATTGTTTGCTTTCCAATGATTTAGATACATTGCTTCCTAATTTCTGGATCTCAAGGCTGAAGCGTATAAAGCTCATTTACGACAGTCATGAATATTTTACGGAAGTCCCGGAATTGGTAAGTCGTCCCAAAGTTCAAAAAGTCTGGCGAAAGATTGAGGAATATGTTGTTCCGAAATTGCCGGAGATGATAACTGTCTGTAAATCAATCGCTGATATGTTTCATGAGAAATACGGACTGAAAGTTCATGTTATCAGAAACATCCCGATGCGCAAAATGCTTCCGTCGCCGTCAACGCATGCTGAAGTCGGATTAGATGAAAAAAAACACATTCTTGTCCTTCAGGGTTCAGGGATAAATATTCATCGCGGCTCGGAGGAATTGGTTGAATCAATGCGTTATCTTGATGATTGTCAGTTGGTTATAATCGGTGGGGGAGACGTGCTTCCGATTTTGAAAGAGAAAGTCGTACAAAATCATTGGGAAGACCGCGTGAAATTCTTCCCGCGAATGCCGTACCAGAAAATGATGGCGATAACGCAACTCGCCGAACTCGGATTCACTTTGGACAGGGACACGAATCTGAATTACAGATTCAGTCTGCCGAACAAACTTTTCGATTACATACAGGCCGGCGTGCCTGTTGTGGCATCGCAACTCGTTGAAATTAAAAGAATTATAGAAAATTATAACATCGGAACTTTCATTGAAAACCACGAGCCGGAATCGATTGCGAAGACAATTAGAGATGCGTTAAACGATAAAGAATCGTTGACGTTGTGGAAAAATAATCTCTCTGTTGCGACGAAAGACCTGTGTTGGGAGAACGAGGAAAAAGTTCTACTTGATATATATGCGAGATATGCTTGATAATCATATACATATCGTTTCTTTCGATGTGCCGTATCCTGCCAATTACGGCGGCGTGATCGACGTGTTTTTCAAATTGAAAGCATTGTCGGAACGCGGCGTGAAAGTTCATCTTCATACTTTTGAATATGGCCGCGGCAATTCTGAAGTCTTGGAAAAAATCTGTTTTTCGGTCAATTATTATAAACGCGACACGTCATTCAAAAAGTCGCTGCAAAGACTTCCGTATATCGTAACTTCAAGAATATCAATGGAATTGAATCAAAATCTGAAAAAAGACAATTATCCGATTCTGCTTGAAGGGCTTCATACGTGCGGCGTTCTGCTCGACAAATCGTTTGAAGGAAGGAGGATTTTCGTAAGGGCGCACAATGTTGAACATGATTATTACCGACATCTCGCGAGGAGTGAGAAAAATATTTACAAGAGGTTGTTTTTCGTAACGGAATCGGCGAAGTTGAGAAAGTTCGAGCCGGTTTTGAAAAAGGCTACCGGTATTCTTGCAATCTCAAATAACGATTTTGACTATTTCAGTCATCGTTACAAAAATGTGCATCTGATACCAGCTTTCAATGGTTTTGAGAAGGTCAATGTCGTTGAAGGTCAAGGCGATTACGTGCTTTATCATGGGAAACTTGACGTTGCGGAAAATTATAATGCGGCGGAGTTTTTGTTGACAAAAGTTTTCGATGACCTTGATGTGAAATTGAAAATCGCAGGCATGAATCCGCCGGAGCATCTTGTGGATTTGGCTTCCGAAAACCCCAATGTGGAGTTGATTCCGAATCCTGATGACGATGCCATGCAGAGTTTGATTCAAAATGCTCATGTCAACATTCTTGTGACGGCACAGGCCACGGGTTTGAAGTTGAAGCTTCTCAACGCCTTGTTCAACGGACGTTTTTGTCTTGTCAATTCAAAGATGATAGATGGCTTGAATATCAATGAATTGTGTATTGTCGCTGACTCGCCGTCCGTTTTGAAAACCGCCGTACGCAACCTGATGTCAAAGCCATTTGACAAAAAACAGGTTGAGATCAGGAAGAGAGGCATGGACGTTTTTTATAATGTGTCCGATGCCGTTGGCAAAATCATGGAATTACTTGGATGATTTCACGGTTCCGTTGTTGCAGTTTATGACTGTTGACGGATATTTTATGATGAGGTTGTAGTTGTGCGTCGCCATCAGGATTGTCGTCTTTTGGTCGCGGATTTTCATGAGAAGTTTCATCACGTCTGTTGACGTGTCGGGGTCGAGGTTGCCTGTCGGCTCGTCTGCCAAAATGACATCCGGATTGTTGAGCAATGCTCTTGCTATTGCCACTCCTTGTTGTTCGCCACCAGAAAGACGGTAGGGCATTTTGTTTTTTTTGTCTTGTAATCCAATTAGTTGCAGCACGTCATCGATGCGTCTTGATATGGATTTTTCGTCTTCCCAGCCTGTAGCTTTAAGCACGAATGATAGGTTTTGTTCGACATTTCTGTCATAAAGGAGTTGGAAGTCTTGGAAAACGATTCCGATTTTTCTTCTCAAGAATGGGATTTCTTTCTTTTTTATCTCATTTAAGTTGAAGCCTGCGATTTGGAAGCTGCCTTCTCTTGCCGGGAGGTCGGCGTATAAAGTCTTGAGCAGCGTTGACTTACCGGAGCCGCTTTTCCCGATGAGATACACAAATTCGCCTCGTTCGATTTCGAGGTTTATGTCTTTGAGGACGCGGTTTTCGTTTTGAAACACCGAGCCGTTTTTTATTGAAATGACGCTGTCCATATTATATTTTTTGTCTCGCAGATTTCGCGGAAATTTTTGCAAAAATACTAAATCTGCGGCAATCTGCAAAATCTGCGAGAAAAAATATTACCATGATCCGCTTGCGCCGCCGCCGCCGAAGTGACCGCCGCCGAAACCGCCGAAACCGCCGCCGCCATAACCGCCGGAACCGCCGCTGAAACCGCCCCATCCACTGTTGCGGTTGCTGTCGCTCAAAATACTAAGCCAGAACAACGTTTTCCAGATGTTGTGGTCATTGCCTTTGCCCGACATCGTTCCGCCGTTGTTGCCTTTGCCCAAAATGCTTAAAAGCACGACGATGAAGAAAATCGAGAATAAAAGAACCACGATGCCTTCAATGTCGTCGTCGTCTCCGATGTCTTCCGCTTTGAATTGCCCCGACACCAAACCCATTATGACTGATGTTGCCTTGTCGATGGCTGTGTAATAATCGTTTTCCTTGAAAGATGGTATCATCACCTGCTCGATGATGCGTTTTGAAACGGCGTCGGTCACGAAAGGCTCAAGTCCGTAGCCGGTCTGTATGGTGACACCGCCCGATTCGTTGCCTTTTTTCGGTTTGATGAGGATGACGGCGCCGTTGTTCTCCTTGTGTCCGACACCCCATTTCTCGCCGATCTGATATGCGAAATCGGCGACGGTGGTGCCGCCTAAATCGTCAATGGTGACAATGCATATCTGCGTTGACGTGGTGTCGTTGAAACGCACGAGTTTGTTTTCAAGAATCTGTTCCTGCTTGGCACTCAATATGTCGGCGAAATCGTTGACCAACCTCGGCGGCACCGGCCTCGCCGGAATGTCCTGCGCAAACACAGAAAACGAGATTGCAAATAAAACCGCGGCGGCAAACCCACGAAGAAAAACCATCGTCGCTTTGCGCCCTTTTAACTTTCCACTTTTCACTTTTAACTCGTTCACGCCTCCTCCTTTCCGAAAGAAATGTCATCCGGCAGCTCGTTCACGTCGTCGCTTTGATAGGGGAAGAAAACTTTTAGCTTCTCGCCGACACGTAAGATGCCGTTCACTACTCCGCCGGTGAAATCGCCTTCACGGAAACGTTTTGACATCTCGTCTTTGACATCGTTCCAGAAGTCATGTTCAACCAGCCTGTTGATGCCGTCGTCGCCGATGATGGAGAATTTCTTGTCTTCAACGGCAAGATAAATCAAGACACCGTTCCGGTTGGCGGTTTTGTTCATTTTCAACATGTTGAAAACCATTACACTGCGATCCATGATGTCACCTTTGCAATGGTTCTCAACATGCACTCTGATTTCGCCGTTAGTGTTCAGCTCGGCGGTTTTGATTGCATCAACGATTTGTTGTTGCTGCGCTTTGCTGAAAAATGTCCTTGCGTTCATCAGAACTCCACTTTTGGTGCAACCTCGCTGCCGGCCGACGCTTTGAAATACCCGACTTTCTCAAAGTCAAACATGTTCGCGATGATGTTGCGCGGGAATGACCTCACAAGCTGGTTGTACTCCTTCGCCTTGTCGTTGAACTTCTGACGCTCGACGGTGATTCTGTTTTCCGTCCCTTCAAGCTGCGACTGAAGCTCCATGAAGTTCTGGTTCGCCTTGAGGTCAGGGTATTGCTCGACGCTGACAAGGAGGCGTGACAACGCGCCTGACAGCTCGTCCTGCGCCGCCTGGAACCTCGCTATGTCTTCCGGCTCAAGGTCCGTCGGGTCGAGAGTGATGCCCGTGGCTTTGGCGCGTGCGTTGACGACATCTGTCAAAGTGCTGCTCTCGTGCTCGGCGTAGCCTTTCACCGTGGCCACGAGGTTAGGAATGAGGTCGGCTCTGCGCTGATAGACATTTTCAACCTGAGCCCATTGTGACTCAACGCCTTCCTGCATTGAGACCATGCTGTTGTAACCGTTCTTGAACCATCCGAAGATCGCCAATACTGCAACGACGATTACTACAATCCAAATGATTTTTTTCTTGTTCATTTTTTTAGGTGTTTTAGGTGATTAGGTAATTAGGTGTCTGAGGTGTTTAAGGAGTTTGAGGTGATATAGTTGCCAATATTCCTTTAAACTCCTCAATCTCCTCAAATTCCTACTTCATACTATTAAAGTTTCTCTTGATAAATTCACTTAACTCTTTGCCTTTCAATAAGTTCTTTGAAAGTCTTGCGAGGTCGTAAAGCTGGCTTATTGCGGCTTTACGTTCGTCTTCGTTCTTTTCGAGCAATGTCGCGATTGCCGGGTTGTTGGTGTTGAGCATCAACGTGTAGTTGTCGGGCATGTCGCCCCACATCGCCATTCCGCCCATCTGGTTCATCTCCTTGTAACGGCGCATCCACTCGTTCTGTATGACCTCCACAGGTGCGCTGTCGTCGGCCATCGTGCTGAACTCGACGTTGAAGTGTGTCTTGTCGATGATGTCTTCAAAGGCTTTCTTTACGTCTTCTTTCTGCTTGTCGTCGAGCTTCGATTCTTTTTTATCTTCTTCTTTCTCAATGAGTTTGTCGATGGTGTTGGAGTCAACGCGTGCGAAGGAGGTGTGCTCGAATTTCTGCTCGAAGTTGCTGATGAAGTGCGAGTCGAGCATCCCGTCGAGCATCAGGACGTTGTAGCCGCGGGCCTTGGCGTTCTCGATGTTGGTGTATTGCTCGTCCTGGTTGGTGGCGTACAGATAGACGACGTTGCCGTCTTTGTTCTTCTGTGTCTCCTCGATGAGTTTCTTGTATTCCTCGATGGTGTAATGCTTTCCGTCGGTGTCTTTGAAAAGCATGAACTTCTCGGCTCTCTCGAAGAACTTCGGGTCGGTGATCATCCCGTAGGTGATGAAAATCTTGATGTCGTCCCATTTTTTCTCGTAGTCTTCGCGGTCTTTCTTGAAGAGTTCCTCAAGTTTCTCGGCAACTTTTTTGGTGATATAACCCGAAATCTTCTTCACGTTCTGGTCGTTCTGCAAGAACGAGCGGCTGACGTTCAGCGGGATGTCGGGCGAGTCGATGACGCCGTGGAGCAGGCTCAGGAAGTCGGGCAGGATGCCTTCAACCGAATCGGTGACGAAGACCTCGTTGCAGTAAAGCTGTATCTTGTTGCGCTGGAACTCGTATTTGTTGCTGATTTTCGGGAAGTAAAGGATTCCCGTGAGGTTGAACGGATAATCGACGTTCAGGTGGATGTGGAACAGCGGCTCGGTGAAGTTCATCGGGTACAAAGTGTGATAGAAATCGTCGTATTCCTTGTCTTCGATCGAGCTTGGCGACTTCTTCCAGAGCGGCGCCACCTCGTTGATGATCCACGGCTTCTCCACTTCCTTGGTCTTCTGCTTGCCGTCCTTGTCGGTCTCGCCTTCAATCGGCTCCTGCACTTTCTTCGTGCCGAACTGAATTGGCGTTGACATGAATTTGCAGTATTTATTCAGCAGTTCGCGAATCTTGCTTTCTTCCAAGAAATCGGCGCAGTCGTCCGAAACATAAAGGATTACGTCGGTCCCGCGGTTGCCTTTCATTATAGGATTCATCGTATATTCCGGCGAGCCGTCGCATTCCCAGATGACGCCTTTCTCGTCGGCGGCCTGCTTGTATGACTTGGTTATCAGCGAGACTTTAGACGAGACCATGAACGCCGAGTAGAAGCCGAGGCCGAAGTGACCGATGATGTTTGCCGACTCCGCCTCGCTGTTTGTCTTGAATTTCTCCACGAACTCCGTCGCGCCGGAGAAAGCGATCTGGTTGATGTATTTATCGACTTCCTCCTCTGTCATGCCGATGCCGTTGTCGCGCACGGTGATGGTCTTTTTCTTCTTGTCAACCTCCACGTGAATCGTCAGGTCGCCGAGGTCGCCGGTGAATTCGCCGGCCGAGGCGAGGGTCTTCAACTTGCTTGTGGCATCGACTGCGTTGCTGATTATCTCACGCAGAAATATCTCATTTTCAGAATATAAGAACTTTTTTATTACAGGAAAAATGTTCTCCGTCTTTACTCCAATTGAACCTGTTTGCATGATATTTTTTTTTATTATTTAACTTCTTTTTTTGAAAATTTGTTCTTCACCACTCAAAAATTGTGCCAAAAACATCATGTTTTTTCCAACTGACAAATTGTCGTGAAATGGATGCCGATTTTGTCTTTTTGTAAAACAAAAAGTCGTATTTTTGCGCGTAAAAATTCTGGAAATGGAAAATTTTTTTGAGAAACTGAATGCGTCGCTTCAAGACGGTTCGATGGTGAAGATGACATTGTCGAAGCCTGTTGATAAAAATAACGAATTGCGTAATGTGTATGTAAAACCTATATTGTTGAAAAACAACAAGATGTATCAGTTTACGTATCGTTATGAACGCCGTGACGAGACCAAGAACTATGACATTCAGCAGACTTTGGAAAAGGTCAGAGATCTCGTCCCTGAAGTTTTTCAAAATGTGTCGCTTTTTACCATTTCCGAAGATATAACGTTGTTAATCAGTAAGAAAGGGAAACCGTCGTTGGTTTGCAAATCGGTGAAGGAGCAGCGTGAACAAAACTTAAGCCACGACCATGAAAAGGCTCGTCTGATTGACCCGACGAAGCCGTGGTGGTTCCTGCTCGGATTGACGACACGCGAAGGGAAGGTCCTCGCCGACATGCAACATAAGTTCAAGCAGATTTGCAAATACGTGGAAATCGTTGACGGTGTTATGAAAAACGTGAAGTTCGACGACGAAATCCACATCGCCGACATGGGCGCCGGGAAAGGCTATCTCACTTTCGCACTTTATGAATATCTCACCTCGAAATACGACAAAAAGATTGTGATGGAGGGTGTTGAAATCCGTCAGGATTTAGTATTGAAAATCAATGATATAATCGAAAAATGCGGCTTGAATGATTTCAGGTTTGTCGAAAATTCCATCGAAGATTACAAGCCCGGGAAACTCGATGTGCTCATTGCTCTTCACGCCTGCAATACCGCTACCGACGACGCTATATTAATAGGTGTGCGAAACAACGCGAAACTGATAATCTGCGCCCCGTGTTGTCACAAGCAAATCCGGCAGGAGATGGAGAAGTCGGGGAGAACCGACGCCATCACGCGGTTTGGCATCTTCCTTGAACGTCAGGCTGTCATGATTACCGATGCCGTCCGTGCATTGGTGATGGAATATTGCGGCTACAAGACGAATGTCATGGAGTTCATCGAGATTGAGAACACCCCGAAGAACGTCCTCCTTGTCGGGAAAAAGAGCAATGCATCCGTTGACAAAACCGCTGTTGTAAAACAAATCAACGACTTGCTCGAACAATACGGCGTCGGCGAACATTATCTGTGGAAGAATCTGTGGAGAAACCACACACGCTCGGTTACGCAGTAGCAGAAGTCTGCAGACCGCCGCACTATACGTCCCATCTCGGTGTCGCCTTCGAGGTAATTGTTTCTATATTTAGCGTCACAGATATTTGAATACCGTGTCATAAATATGGTTTGCCATACTGATAATCATAATGATGTTATTTAAAAAAACAGCGCGAAATCATATTTTTTTGTGAGACGTGAAAAAAATCGCGGGTTTGTATTTGTTATTGCTGATGTTGCTGAAAGTATCGTCACCTTTATTTAATATGTTTATCATGGTAATATTCAAATGTGCAATGACACGCATTTCCAACAGGAAAGATTTGACAATGAATGATGACATTTTACGGACGAGTTTCGGAAAATTGAAATATTATGTATAAAAATATTCCATAATTTGTATAATTATTGGAAGTATTGTTTTTTGTTTGGTAGTGTTTATTGTATTTTCTTTGCAAATTGAAAAAATGGTAAAAATTGTCGGTATGAAAAAATATAAAAAAAGTTTGTCAGATTTTGATGTCCCGCACCCTCTATTGGTAAAAGGTTCAAATATGGAAGAAGTTCATATCGGTAAGAAAATACGTGAGAAACTTGACGAGCAGGGGCGCGGCGTCAAGTGGTTCTCTGACAGATTGGGATGTTGCCGCGACAACATCTATAAGATTTTCCAAAGGAAATACATCGACACCGGCTTGTTGCTCAAGATCTCGCAGGTGCTTGATTATGACTTTTTTGCGGATTATTCGGAGATGATAAACAATAATTATAAATCTAAAACCGATGGGCCGGATGGGATATAACAGGGCGGCAAAAAAATGAAAATTGACACAACAATCAAAACGGGGTTTATGCCTCTCAAACAGAGTCATGCATTGCCGATGGCTAAAAAAATGATACTGATTATATTGACGTCAATATTTGTGATGTCGTTCTCATTGCCTACGGTTTATGCGCAGGTGTCCCGATCGGCTAACTATGGATTATACAGCAAAGATTTGATGAAGGCAGTGAAAACGTCTCAAAAGCTGCAACGCAACAACCACAATGACAAGAAAGAAGTTGGAGTGGCGGAGGCCTTTGTTGCCGTTTTGGAGAAGAATTCGGAAGAAGACGGACTGTGCTATTTATATTTGGCTGACTACTATATGCATCGTTGCAATGTCAAAAACTTTGACACGGCATTCTACTGCTATTCAAGAGCCTGCAACAACATTCCCGAACAATTTGACTTTGAGAGAAACAACGCCTACAATAATTTGGGTGCATGCTACCTTTACATGGACAGCATTGAAAAGGCGTACTCTTACATGCGATTGGCCGCGGAGAGAGACTCCGTCTATTATAATGGACTCGCCAGTTTGTGCCTGTACGGAGGCCCCGACTATTTCGACCCTGTGTGTGCCGTTGATTACGCCTCGATATCCATGGAATGCGGTCTTCAAAACGACATGTTTCCATTCATCTATTGTGCCAAATATATTGTTGATGCTATCAGTGACGGCACTTTCGATAAGGAAGCCTTCGAAATGTTCCGTGTAGGAGCCATGAAAATGAACTCCGACTCTGACCCGACAGCCGGCGTCGCCTATATACGTGCAGCGGCGCAACGTAACTTTTTCCCTGCCGTGTATGAGTACGGAAATTTCCTCCTTACCGGCAAAATCCCAAGCAGCAAGACCATGGAGGAACGTTGCGACACGGTTAAGAAGATGATTGAACCACTGTTAGCTGCCTCTTACCCTCCTGCGTTTCATCTTCAGGCAATGGCATGTCAGTATAACCATCTCATGATGGGAGGCATGTTGGTATCTGCCGAAGGATATCAAGAAGCATATCCTTATATTGAAAAGGCTTGCAAACTCGGATACCCTCCTCTGATAGCTGAGAAAGGTCGTTATTACCAATTTAACTTGGGGAGAATATGTGGCGTGGACTATGAAATGGCTGCCAAATATTATAACACTGCTGCAAGTGAAGGTTATTATATAGCTAATATCTACCTGAAAAATATGGAAGCCAGTAAACAATTAAGGTCGTCTGTCAAAGAATTGATTTCCTTAACGTCGTCACTTACTCAGGACATAAAAGCATTCAAAAACAAAGCACGTGAAGACCAATTTGTCCAGAAATGTGAGCAACAGGGTGTCGTGTCTTCTGCGGCACCACAAAAGAGCAAGACCGATAACGGTAAAACCTCTGATAGCGAAACCTCTGTTAACGACAAAAAGAAAATACCTTCAACGGCTAACATGATACAATGGAGGCAGTTGAATCATGTATATGATGATTATGTCAATATGCTGATTAGAATGGATACCGGATGGGATTATTATTCGGATAGCAGACGTAAAGATATTCAATCCACAATGCGTAAGATACGCACCGACTGGGAATCAAAAGGTTACGACAGCTCTATTCGTATCCATGAATCCAAGTGGGAGACATGGGACGGCACATGCACGAAATATAAGAAATATTAGGACGCGATTGCGACCACATATAAAATTATTCATATGAAAAACAAAACGATATTTGCAATTGCTTCTATGCTTGTACTCGTGATGATTTGTGCATCATGTAACAAGAAGGCAGTGTCGCCAACAATCAAGACGCTTGATGTGGTGGAGATAACAGAAAACTCGGCGAAATGTGGCGGCGACATAACTGAAAACGGCAGGGCATTCATCAAACAAAGAGGAGTCTGCTGGTCAAGCACCAACTTGCAACCCACCATATCTGACAGCAAAACGACTGATGGCAACGGAGACGGGATGTTCCAGACAACCATTGGCGGCCTGGATGCCAATACCACATACCACATCAGGGCGTATGCGAAGAATGAGGTTGACGTCTCTTACGGCGAGACGAAGACGTTCACTACCGAAGATTTCCAGATGTTTAACCCGACGGTGAGCACATCAAACGTTTCGAGCATCTCAAAAACATCGGCGATTTGCGGCGGCGATGTCACTGCCGACGGCAACTCGTTAGTGACTGCAAAAGGTGTGTGCTGGAGCGAATCGGGAAATCCAACGGTGTCAGACTCACATACCAACGACGGAAAAGGCATCGGAAGTTTCCAGTCGAGCATAACCGGACTTGCCGCCGGAACAAGATACTACGTGAGGTCGTATGCCACAAATTCCGTGGGCACTACGTACGGCGAGACCAAATCCTTTGAGACCGCAAGCGATGGCACGGTAACACCTCTCAGCGACTATATCGGCACATATTCGGTCACGGCATACAATTGGGATCTGGAAACTTACGAGTCGTGGTCTGGCACCCGTATATCGACATATCAGAGCGATGAAATGACTTGGGTGTTGGTTGAAGGCATCTGTTGGGGCGAAGGCAATTCATATCTCCATGCCGTCGGACAATATGATGAGAGTACCGGGGCGATACATCTGTATGGCGGATGGTATCGTACAAACATCACGTTCTATTTCTTCGATGAACCTGACATATACTATCACAGTGTGCTTTGGCCAATATATGCCTTGGATACTGATGATACGTTCTATTATATCGAAGATGGACACGGCTATCAAGACTCCCCTGAAATGTATCTTGCGAAAAATTCAGATGGGACATACAGTCTCACCGGCGCTGATTACAACGACTCAAACGGCAGGAAAGCGACGGGATTTTGCTTGACATACTATAACGTAAGTGATGACACGTACAGCGGACGTTTTCAGGCATTCACACATTATACATTGACAAAGACATCAAAGGGAGCGGATGGCATCACCGACAACTCCGAACCGGCGAAAGTTTTGAAGGCTCCTCATGATACGGACAATCAAAGAAAGAAATTTAACGGCTTAGATTACAAAAACATATTGAAATATGGAAGATAGACACGACGATATCATAAACAGGCGGGAGTTCTTCAAGAAGGCGGCCTTGACGGTGCTTCCGGCGTTCGCCATTCTCTCAATGGGAGGGTCTCTGCTATCATGCAAAAAAGAAATCGTTGACCCGAGCGACTGTAACGGCTCATGCACCTCCACGTGTTACGGCTCGTGTGCCGAATCATGCAGCACGACGTGTACAGGCAGCGCCGCCAACGCCTGCGGCAACGGATGCACAGGGACTTGCACGGAAGGCTGCACTGGCGGATGCACTTCATGCACGGGAACATGCTCCGCATCTTGCACCGGCGGCTGCGGATCCAATTGCAGCGGAACGTGCAAATCGACGTGTACCAGTGGTTGCTCGTCAACATGTACCTCATGCACCGGAAGCTGCTCCTCGTCATGCTCCGGCACCTGTTCCTCGTCATGTACGACAACCTGCGGCAGTAACTGTAGCGGGACGTGCAGCGGTACTTCAAAGTCGAACTGCAGCTCGTGTACCAATGAATGTATGCAGTCTTGCAGTGGGGCGTGTTCATCATCCTGCAAAACTGCTTGTAACGACTCTTGCAAAGGCGGCTGCATGGGCGGAAACAGCTATAACTGCGATGGTTGCCGCATGTATTGCAGCGGATCTTGCTCGGGACTGTGCTACTACTATTGCTCCTCGTCCTGCTCCGGAACTTCAAGTTAGGGTTTGTCATGAAACAAAACATCAAGACACAAGATGGCGGATGGCAGTCAGGCATCGCAAAAAGCATTACCTTTATTGTAACCAAGGACTGTCAGCTGGCATGTAAATATTGTTATCTGGTCGGGAAAAACGAGACTGAACGCATGACGTTTTCCACCGCCAAGGCTGCCATTGACTACATCCTCAGTCATGAAGACGACATGCCGCAGGCAAGCGTGATATGGGACTTTATCGGAGGAGAACCATTTCTTGAGATTGACCTCATCGACAAGATATGTGACTATCTGAAAATTGAGATGTTCAGAAGAAACCACCACTGGTTCAATTCGTACAGATTCTCTTTTTCCACAAATGGCATCAACTATGATTCCGAGAAGGTGCAACGTTTCATCAAAAAAAACAGGTCACATCTCAGCATAGGGATAACTATTGACGGGACGGAAATCAAACACGACATGAATCGTGTGTACAAAGGAACTGAAAAAGGATCATACAAAGATGTCGTAAGGAATATCCCGTTATGGCTTGAACAATTTCCGGGTGCAGGCACAAAGGTGACGATTATCAGCGCGGATTTACCGTATATCTACGAGAGCGTTCTGCATCTGTATTCCCTTGGTATTCATGATGTAAACATAAATTGCGTTTTTGAAGATGTATGGAATGACGGCGATGACAAGCTTTTCGAGGAACAACTGATGAAGCTCGCGGACACTATTGTTGACGAGGATTACTATGAAAATTACAGCTGCTCATTCTTTTCGGAGCGTCTCGGCAAGCCGATGGACTGTGTGACGGACAATGAGAACTGGTGCGGCGCAGGTAAGATGCTGTCTGTTGACGCCGCGGGAAATTTCTATCCGTGTACGCGTTTCGCACAGTATTCATTGCGTAACAAGAAAGCATGGATCATCGGTAACATCCACGACGGAATCGACAAGAACAAGCTGCGCCCCTTCCTCACCCTCGACAGATGCACACAAAGCAACGATGAGTGCATCGGCTGCGAGGTGGCGAGCGGATGCGCATGGTGCCAAGGCGAAAACTTCGACGCAGCCGACACAAATACAGTGTTCCAACGCGCCACTGCGATATGCAAGATGCATAAAGCACGGGTTCGTGCTAACAACTATTACTGGAATAAGCTGTATCGCAAACTCGAACGTCTGCAGCAACGTGAGCGATTCGAACAAAACAAACGTAAGGATAATAACGTAACCTGCTTAAAATCAAAGCCATGCTGAGTTATTTGGTAATATTGCTCGACGATAGTTCGACATCATTCTGCAACTATGAAAACCGAAAACAGCCAAGACTTATCGACTTGGAGACTCTGAATGCCGGCATCATATTCGGAATGAAGGAGAATCTTGCGATACAGTTCGTGTATCCTGATTATGAGCTGCCATCAGAATACATGTCGCTGATCGACACCATCGACCATTCGAATATCTCCTCAATCAGAAACCACAGCGTGTATTCATCAGACCTGCTGGTGTTCAATGATTTCAGGGATTTTATATGTCTTCAGCTAAATGATTCTCCAAAACCCGCATACGTGGTGAGGATAGGGAAAAAGGATTTCTTCGAAAATTGTCAGTCATTGCTGAAAAACATAAATTTCGTTAGCAGGCTTAATATTATAATTACCGATGTTGAGACTTTCAATGACGCAGATTTCAAACTCTATGCGGAAATCCTCGACAAGATGGTTGAAAGTGTCTTTGAATCTTATAACTCTGGACACAATCCGCAAATCAACATATTGACTGACAGATTGTTGCTTGATAAGGCCAATAATTGCAACGCCGGTGTTGACAGCATCACGCTCGCTCCGAACGGAAGGTTTTACGTTTGTCCGGCGTTTTATTTTGAAGATGAAGACAACAACTGCGGCGATGTGGTCAACGGGTTGAATATCAAGAATAAACAGCTTCTGCGAATTGACCACGCGCCGATATGCAGGATCTGCGACGCTTATCATTGCAAACGCTGTGTCTTTTTGAACCAGAAGATGACGTGGGACATTAACACGCCGTCGCACGAACAGTGTGTGGTGTCGCATATCGAAAGAAATGCGAGCCGCAAACTCCTTGTCAAACTTGAAGAAAACGGATTGATTGTCCCAACAAAGGAAATCAAGGAAATCATTTACCTTGACCCTTTTGATCTGATTAACACTAAAGATTTTTAAAATTGTTATCATGAAAAAATTAGTCGGAAAAGTAACAGAAGAAGAAAAAAACCAAATTCAGGCATTGTTTGAACGCCGAAACGGACTTGCTGAGTTGTCGAAGGTCATATCAGCTGACAATGACGACCTTTACGAAAAAATGGTTAAGGACATGGGCTTGACAACCACTAAGTTTCAGAAATGGTGGGACGACATGGCCGCGAAATATCAGTGGGAAAGCATCGAAAAAGGCAAGTGGGAAATCGATTTCAGTACTTGCGAGGTGTTCTTGGATTTTTGACTTTTTGTCGAATGATGTCAGAACTTATGATGAGGACGCAAAGAAGAGTCCGTATTAAATTCATCTAACACATTGAAAATTATTTCATGAATCAGAAAAAATATATATCTTTGCGTTTCATTACACTGATATGATATGCATTCTCGATTTTTGAAAATTTTTATTGTAATTGTTTGTCTGCTAAATGTTTGCACCCTGTCGGCACAAGTGAGGCAGGTGGGGAGAGTCGTTGAGATTAACTCCAATGGCAAATCTGTGTCCGGCGTGAGCATTGAGGTGGTCTCGTCGGATGACGTGCAGCCCGCCGTCAGCGGCAACGACGGACTTTTTGTTCTTGACTTTTCAAAGAAGAAGAAAGGCGACATCGCTTATAACATCCGTGTCTATAAGTTTGGCTACGAGCTTGTCAACACCAAGCAAATCAACGACGGAGTGGTCCTCACCGACCGTGACACACTGAAGATCGTACTCGCGCCGCCGGCGAAACTCGCGGAATCGAGGGCGAATTACTACGAGATTTTCGATAACTATCAGGTCGGGGTTTACAGGAAACAAATCGAGGACCTGAAAGCCAAGCTCGCTGGCAATGAGATAACTCTCGCCGACTACGAGCAGCGCGCAAAAACAGCAGAGGAGAATCTAAAAAACGCCAACTCGAAAATAGCGGAATATGCTGACAGGTTCTCAAGGATTAACAAAGACGACATGGACTCGGTGAGCCGCCACGCATTCAACGCCCTCGACAACGGCGACATCGAAGGCGCATTGCAGGTCTATTCCAACTTCAACTCACTCGAACGCCTGTCGCGGAAGATCAACCAGCGCAACGAAGCCAACGCCTCCATCAAGGAACTGATTCCGGGGATGAACGAAGAGATAGAACTGCGAATGCTCGTCGGCGGAAAGGAAAACAGACGGGTAATCGGGCAAATGTACGACAAAATGGTCGAGTCGGACACGACAAATGTTGAATATTTACACAAAGCGGTGAGGTTCTTCTGCGACGAGATGGAAATCAAAAAGGTCTTTCACTACGGGAAAATGGCGGAGCGTAACTGCGATGAAAGCCCGCTTCTCGCCATCGTGTTTACCTATGTCGGGAGAAGTTACAAAAGCATCAATGACTATAAGAACGCCAGCCATTATTTTGAAAAATCAATCGAATTGATCGATGCTGCAAGAGCTGACGGCATGGAAGAAAAAGATTATCTCGATCTGATAAATACGCCTCTGCATTCTCTCGGCATAATGTATTATCAGGCTTGTGAATTCGAGAAGTCGGAGCAGACAATAAGGAAATCCGTTGAAGTGCGGAGGAGACTCTCTGAAATTGACCCTTACTATGATGGCCATTATGCCAATTCATTGTCGTGTATAGCGATCGTCTTGTCCGACCAGAAGAAGTTCGACGAGGCAATGGCCGCCATTGACAAGGCGATTGAAATTGAGAGACGGATATATCCGTCAAATCCGAACCAGTTTGCGCCTTTGCTCGCTAATTTCTATTCTTTGAAAAGTAATATCTGCATGAAAATGAAGAGGTTCGGGGATGCGAAAGAACTGCTCGCAGAGGCGTTGGATGTTTATGACAGGCATGAACTCCTGAACTGCTATCTCAATTTATACATGGTTGCAGTCTTAAACCTCGCAAAATCTGAATATAATTTGCATGAATACGACGAGGCGGAGGCAAACTGTGACAGACTTATCGGCCTGTGTGAGAAATACGACGACGGGAATGGCATTTACACGGATTATAACGCCGGAGCCTTGCTCTGTAAAGGTGATGTCTTGTATCAAAAAGGAAAATTCGCCGAGGCTTTGGATAATTACATCGAGGGTAAAAAGCTAATAGAACCATCGGTTGATAGAATCAAGAGATTTAAAGCCGACATGCCGAAATATCTGGTCGGTATGGGAAAATCTTACCTGCCGCTGAATGACAGGAAAAGCGCGGAGGATTCGTATCTCGCAGCGTTTTCAATTGTTAAGGAACTTTATGATGCCGAACCTAATAATTATCAGATGTTGTACGAGACGGTAAGCGGCGAGGTGGCAGGTTTTTACCGAAAAATAGGTAAAAAAAGAATTGCGAAAAGGTATGAGATGATATGTGAAAAGGTGAGAAGGAGGTTAGGTGAATAGGTTGTTAGGTGAAAACTTGTGTGACTAGTGATAATGCTTGTGAAACTTGTGTAAAAAAGTGCTTGTGAGTTGAGGCGGAAAAGGCTGAAATATTTTAAGTCGCTGTCTGACAAAGAGTTGCTTGAGGCTGTCATGAATAATGACGAAGACGCCATCGAGTATCTGTTGTTTTATCGTTGCGACAAGCTCTTCTCCTTCATCATCAGGCGCACGTTTTCATCTAATGTCAAAAAAGAGGAGCTGATAACTGAATTTTATTTATTTTTGCACAAAAATGGCTGGGAGAAATTGAGGAGATTCAAATTCCTTTCCAGCCTTGACACTTGGCTGTCAACGGTTTTGGTGAGGTTTTTTGATGAAAAGAAGAAAAATGTCGCCACGACTGACGATAAGGCGGTCCTGCTTGACGAGAACATCGTCGAATATGAGGAGGACAATGCGCATCTGATGCATTTTGAACTCCTTGATGCCATCAACAGCATCGAAAACGCGAGGTATAAATACGTTCTTTTGTCGGAATGGAAAGGCATGAAAGCTGACGAAATCGCAAGGTCAATGGGAGTCAGCATCGAAAATGTCTATACAATCTCGAAAAGGGCGAAGGCCGAATTGAAGAAATTAATTGACGGGAGATATGTCAGAAAAAACGGATAAGCTGCCGGAAGAGTTGTTGGCCCGTTATCTTGACGGACTGACCAACGAGGATGAAAAAGGCCTCGTGAAGGCATATCTTGCGTCTAACGAGAAGGCCTTGGAGGAGGCTGTCGAGGCGAGCCGCGCGATAGCGTTCCAGAAGATGGCGGCGGAACGGTTCTCCGAAATGGCATACGACATCGTGGTACGCCGACTCGTCATGGACGGCATCATCGACGGCAAGGCGAAACGCAAGAGACGTGCGGCTTACCTGAGCGCGTTGTTCGCGACAGCACTGCTCGTTTTCGTTATCTGCTGGTGCGTCTTCAAACCGTTGGATGTCAAGATAAACGTGACGGAAGACCCCGATTTTGCCATCCCGTCGCTGCCGTTTGAAACAGGCAGTATCACATACAGTATCAATGGAAATGAACCTGTCAAAGTGCCGGTTGACAAAGGAAATATGACAACTCTGATAGAAAACATCTCTTTCGGCGATAAATATAAGACGATGCACGTCATCTTTGAATCATCTGGCTATCAAACTGTTGACACGATGATGAAGATGAGGAAATCGCTGACGCTGCCGCTGCGTCGCGATAACAGCCTCGGCGTCATCTTCGGCAATGTCATCGATGAGCAGGGGAGACCTGTCGCCGGCGCGACTGTCATCGTGCAGGACATCAAAACGCTGACCGACGGAACCGGCAGCTTCCGTATCGACATCCCGATGACGAAGCAGATGGAGAGCCAGAGGATGACGATATACAAGGACGGCTTTGAACTCTGGAGCGGAACGTACCGTCCGTCAAGCACTTGCGGCTGGGATGTCGTGCTGAGAGAGCAGGAGTGAATATCCGTTTTTCGAGATTATTAAAATATTTTCGACAATAAGAATAATTATTAAAAAAATTGTATCTTTGCAATTTGAAAAAACGAATTTATTAATCTTAAAAAATAAAAATATCATGCAAAACACTAAAGACATTGACTGGGGTTCACTCCCGTTCGGTTATTTGAAAACAAACTACAACGTCCGCTGCTACTACCGCAATGGTGAGTGGGGCGAGCTTGAAATCTGCTCGGAAGAGACAATCAACATTCACATGGCGGCAACATGCCTGCACTACGGTCAGGAGGCTTTCGAAGGTCTGAAGGCTCACCGCGGCGTTGACGGCAAGGTTCGCATTTTCCGTATGGAAGAGAATGCAAAACGTCTCGAGACATCGTGCGACGGCATCTGCATGCCACGTTTCCCGATGGAGAAGTTCAAAGAAGCTATGATTAAATGCGTACAGGTCAACAAGGAGTTCGTCCCGACATACGAGAGCGGCGCTTCGTTGTACCTCCGTCCGTTGCTCATCGGCACAGGCGCCCGCGTTGGTGTGAAACCGGCTGATGAATATCTGTTCGTCGTGTTCGCGACACCGGTAGGCCCGTATTTCAAGGGCGGTTTCATGGCAAACCCATACGTCATCACACGTAAGTACGACCGTTCGGCTCCTCTCGGAACAGGTATCTACAAGGTCGGCGGCAACTACGCGGCATCATTGCGCGCCCACATGGAAGCCTGCCACGGCGGTCAGTACGCATGCGAGTTCTATCTCGACGCAAAGGAAAAGAAATATATCGACGAAGCCGGCGCAGCTAACTTCTTCGCTATCAAAGACAACACATACATCACTCCGAAATCGACATCAATTCTTCCTTCAATCACCAACAAGAGCTTGATGCAGCTTGCTGAAAGCCTCGGCATGAAGGTCGAACGCCGCCCGATCGCTGAAGAGGAGCTCGCCACATTCGAGGAAGCCGGCGCATGCGGAACAGCAGCTGTCATCAGCCCGATCTCACGCATCGATGACCCTGACACAGGCAAGTCGTACCAGTTCGGTGACGGCAAGCCGGGTCCGTGGAGCCAGAAGCTTTACAACAAGCTCCGCGGCATCCAGACAGGCGCAGAGAAAGACGAGTTCGGCTGGAACACTGAAGTTGAACTTTAAGGGTTAAAAGTTAAAAGAGGAGAGAGAGTAGATTTCCACTTTCCTCTTTTTCCAAATTCAAAAATAAATCATAATTATTATTAACAATAAATCTGAGAAAAGATGAAAAAACTTACATTTCTCGTATTAGGACTTGTGGCCGGCTTCATGGCAAGCGCACAGATGTTCGTATCGACGGAGCCTGCAAACAGGAACGTCGTCATTGAAGAGTTCACTGGCCGTAACTGCGGCTACTGCCCGGACGGACACGTCATCGCAAACTCGATCTGCAACAACAACCCAGGCAGGGCATGGGCGGTCAACATTCATGCAGGCAGCTTTGCTCCGACAAGTTATCCAAACTTCAACACAACGGTAAGCGAGCAGATATGCGCTGGTTATGGCGTGACTAGTTTCCCTGCTGGTTTGGTCAATCGTTCAACAGCGCAGTCCATAAATCGTGGTCAGTGGTCAGGTACCGCATCCCAGCAGTTGGCACAGGCTTCAGAACTCAACGTCGGCGGTCAGGTCGTCATCAACCCGGAGACACGTGAAGCCAGCATCACAGTTGAGGTCTATTACACCGGAAACAGCACGGAGACGACCAACTACCTTACCGTTTATATGCTTCAGGACAGCATCTGGGGTTCGCAGAGCGGCGGCGCCTCGAACCCGTCACAGTGGGTCGGCGGTCAGTACTGCCACATGCATATCCTCCGCGATGCCATCAATGAGAGTTTATGGGGCGACCCAATCACACCGACAACAGCCGGCACATTCATCACAAAGGAATACACATACGCTATTCCTGAGATGATCGGCTCACCAAACGGCGTTGAAGTTGACATTGAAAACATCCACTTCCTCGCTTTCGTCTGCGCAAGGACAACGAACAATCCGGCGCGCAATATCCTTTCCGCCAACATGCTTGAGAAGTCGGAGGGGTCAGACGAACCGATCTATCCTGTCATCAAGAGTGTCAGCCAGCGTGCTATGGCGGTTTGCAGCCAGGTGAAGACATTCGATTTCAGTCTGGTGAACGGCGGAACAGAGAACCTCACGTCAATCCAGTACAAGGTCGAAGTCGGCAACGCTGTCGAGGAATATGAATGGACTGGAAACCTCGAGCCAAGGATCAAGGAAGATGTTTCTTTCGAGATGGAGATTCCATTCGGGACGAACGCCGGCAAGCTCACGATAGTGAAGGCTAACGGTCAAGATTATCCTTACGAGGTTAACTTCACCGCTGTGTGCAACGAATGGGTTGAGACAGAACCGATTGAAGGCGAGACGACAACGATGAAGATTTACATCAACCAAGACCAGTTCGGCGAACAGACCACATGGGATCTCGTCAACTCACTCGGTGAAGTAATCGCGGAAGGCGGCCCGTATGCACACCTCATCTCATCAGGTTCAACACAACTCCATGTCGAGACAATCGAAGACATCCCTACAGGTGCTGATTATCTGTTCAACATCTACGACAACAATGAAAACGGCATTTGCTGCACATACGGCGAAGGCTGGTACAAGATCAAAGTCAATGATGTGTATATCATCGGTCAGGACCAGGACAACGGTGACTTCGGCGCACACGGTTCAGAACTCATGAGAATCAACAGAGGTGAGGATTTAGTCGGCGAAAACGGACTGAACGGCATGAAAGTCTATCCTAACCCAGCCAACAGCACCATCTTCGTTGAAGGTGAAAACATCAAGACTGTTGAGATTTACAACTCACTCGGTCAGATGGTCGCCAACGTCGAAGGTTCAGCCAAGACGTCAGTGAATGTCGCTTCATTCGACAATGGCGTTTATTTCGTCAAAGTCGTTGCTGACGACGGTGCCGTGAAGACACAGAAAGTCACTATCGCAAGATAACTTTTCAGTTAAAAGTTAAAGTGATAAAGATAAAAATGGGCTGACGTATCTTAACGTCAGCCCATTTTTATCTTTATCGTGAAGATTTGAGATGGTGTGAAAGTGCATTTACAATTACAATGCGGCAATTTCATCTTCGGAGAGCCCTGTCGCCTGAATTATTTGTGACATTGGCAGTCCCATTTCTTTCATGCTTGCGGCGACTTTGTGGATTCCTTCTTTTATTCCTTCTTTTATTCCTTCTTTTATTCCCTCATTTCTGCCTTCGATTTTGGCAAAACTAATGACCTCGTTATTTGTGCGGATGGTGTCCATGTTCTTGTCGTATGACCGTAGGTCCTCTGGAGTCAGTTGAGCTATTTCTGAAATCCTGCCGACTTTCTTGAATACAGGTTGTTTTTGTATGAAAGGCAATTGTCCTTTGAAATTCTGCATGTTTGCCAAGATGTATAGCCAATATTCAATCATCGTTTTCGGGTAATCTTCTGATTTGTCTTTGAAATCAGGGATTTCCAATGTGAAGGCCTTCAGTTTGTCGGAGAACAGCTCGCCCGTCTCACTGACGGTCATCTGAATCGTCCTCAAGTAACGAGGCTTGAACCCTTTCATGTGAAAATTCAGGAAAAACACGCCGTAAATCGGCTTCAGACTGTAATCCCAGTTCTTGTCGCCGGATCCTTTCTGATTTGAGAACGAACGCGACAAGTAATAAAGAATCCTCTCGCTGAAATGTTCCTGTCCGCGGTTTTGCATCTCAACGATAAACTCGTCTCCGTCTTCAGTCATGCAGCGCAAGTCGTAAATGACACCTCTAAATGTCTCATTGTCAGGGCCTAACTCTTTGTCAAGGAAAATCAAATCCTTTATCGGTGAACTCGGTTGAAGCAAATCGGTGAGAAACGCTTTCATGATATCCTTGTCACCGAAAATTCTCTTGAAGCCAAAATCCGTAAGCGGATTGATGTAACGTGTTCTGCTATAGTCGAATAATGTAGTCATAATCTTGTCTTTGACAATCGGCTGCAAAGATATAAATCTTTTGTGACTTGAAGCTGTTTTTTGAATGTTTTTTAAAAAAAGTATTAACGCTAAAAAATCGAAGCAAATATTTTAACACAAGTTACACGAGTTTTTTCACAAGTTATACAAGTTTCTTAATTGCTCAATCTTTTTTGCCTTTATAACTTTCACCTATAAGACGGCTGCCATCTGTTCTTGCAGTTTCCTTGCTTCTTCGGCTGCTCTTTCGGCGAAGTCTTCGCCGTTGGAGGCGTAGATGATGCCGCGCGACGAGTTGACGATAAGTCCGCAGTCTTTGTTAAGGCCGAATTTTGCGACAGCCTGAAGGTCGCCGCCTTGCGCTCCGACACCTGGGACGAGAAGGAAATGCTCCGGAAGAAGTTTGCGGATCTCGCCGAGTTCCTCTGGATGTGTTGCGCCGACAACGTACATCATCTTGTCACTGCCAGCCCATTCCGCCGATTTCGCTAAGACGTTCTTATATAATTCCTTGCCTTCGATGTTGAGGTATTGGAAATCTTTCGAGCCTTTGTTTGATGTCAGGGCAAGAAGAATCACCCATTTGTCGTCAAAGCCGAGGAACGGCTCGACGGAGTCAACGCCCATGTAAGGGGCCACTGTGATGGCGTCGGCTTTCAATGTCTCGAAGAAAGCGCGTGCATAGTTGGCTGATGTGTTGCCAATGTCGCCGCGTTTCGCATCGGCGATGACGAACATCTCCGGGTAATTTGTCTTGATGTAATTGATTGTCTTTTCGAGACTTGCCCAGCCTTTCGCGCCATAGACTTCGTAAAACGCCGTGTTCGGCTTGAAGGCGATGGCGTATCTCGCGGTGGTGTCGATGATGGCCTTGTTGAAGGCGAAGACAGGGTCTTCCTCATTGAGAAGATGCTGCGGTATTTTCTTGATGTCTGTGTCAAGACCGACGCAAAGGAACGACTTCTTTGCACGGATTTGATTTATGATTTGCTGTTTGTTCATGTTGCGGTTAGGACTGTAGTTCTGTTGTCTTTTAACTTTACTCTTTTAACTTTTAACTGACTATTCCATGCTTTCCTTCAACCTCTCGGCGTTCTCTGCCATCTGGAGGTTCTCGATGAATGATGTCAGGTCGCCGTCCATGACGGATGTCAGGTTATATACCGTGAATCCGATTCTGTGGTCGGTGACGCGCCCCTGCGGATAGTTGTATGTGCGTATCTTCGCCGAGCGGTCGCCGGTCGAGACCATGGTTTTACGTTTCGAGCAGACCTCCTCCATATATTTGTTATATTCCTGTTCGTAGATGCGTGTCCTCAGGATCTTCAATGCCTTGGCCATGTTTTTTGCCTGTGAACGCTCGTCGATGCAACTCACCACGACACCTGTCGGGATGTGGGTGAGACGCACCGCGCTGTATGTGGTGTTGACGCACTGTCCGCCGGGGCCTGACGCCGCGCAATAAACTTCTTTTTTGATGTCTTTGTCGAGCAGTTCGACATCGAACTCTTCGGCTTCTGGGAGCACCACGACTGATGCGGCGGAGGTGTGGATACGTCCTTGTGTCTCGGTCTTCGGCACGCGCTGCACGCGGTGCACGCCCGACTCGAATTTCAGGATTCCGTATGCGCCGTCGCCTGTGACGTTGAACACTATCTCCTTGAAGCCGCCGGCGGTGCCTTCGTTGGCATCGACGGTCTCGACCTTCCAGTTTCTCGTCTCGCAGAACTTGATATACATCCTGTATAGGTCGCCCGCGAAGATGGCAGCCTCGTCGCCGCCTGTGCCGGCACGTATCTCCATCACGGCGTTCTTGCCGTCTGTCGGGTCTTTCGGGATGAGCATCAGACGGATGTCTTCTTCGAGCTTCGCCGACTTCTCGGTGGCCTCGTCGAGTTCCTCCTGCGCCATCTCACGCATGTCCTCGTCTTTCTCCGACTTCAGAATCTCTTTGGCCTCCTCGATGTTTGCGAGGTAATTCTTGTATTGGTTGAACGCATCTATCACAGGCTCAAGGTCTTTGTAGTCCTTGTTCACCTTGACGTAACGCTTCATGTCGTTCATCAGTTCTGGGTCGTTGAGTTGCTCGCGCAGCCCTTCCCAACGTTCTTTTATCTCTTCTAATTTGTCAATTATTTCCATTAGTATTCAAATATTCCGTATTTACTTTTTATGGTGAGGCGTTTTCTGTCTGATGCCTCGACGTGTCCTATTATCTGTGCGTTGATATTGAATGAGTTGGCAATCTTTATCATCTCTTCCGCCGATTTCTCATCGGTGTAAATCTCAAGACGCGAACCCATGTTGAAAACTTTGTACATCTCCTGCCAGTCGGTGCCCGACGACTCCTGAATCATCTGGAACAATGGCGGAATTTCAATCATGTTGTCTTTGATAATATGAAGATTGTCAATGAAATGCGTCACTTTAGTCTGTGCGCCGCCGCTGCAATGGATGATACCGTTGATATGTCCGCGGAAGTTTTCGAGAATCGGGACCATCATCGGCAGGTAGGTGCGGGTAGGGGCGAGGATGAGTTTCCCGACATCGACGCCTTCCACGGAAGTGGCTTCTGTAAGCGTGTGGTTGCCTGAATAAATCAGGTCTTCCGGGATTGAGTGGTCGTAGCTCTCGGCGTATTTCTCGGCGAGATAATGTCCGAGAACATCGTGACGGGCTGATGTCAATCCGTTGCTGCCCATGCCGCCGTTGTATCTGTCTTCGTAAGTGGCCTGTCCGTATGACGCGAAACCGACGATGACATTGCCTGGAGTGATATGGTTCTCAATGACTTCCGAGCGTTTCATCCTCGTGGTGACGGTGCTGTCAACGATGATGGTTCTCACCAAGTCGCCCACGTCAGCGGTCTCGCCTCCTGTGAGGTAAATGCCGACTCCGAGTGAACGCAGCTTCGCGAGGAATTCCTCCGTCCCGTTGATGACGGCAGAGATGACCTCGCCCGGGATGAGGTTTTTGTTACGCCCTATCGTTGAAGAAAGCAGCATCTTGTCGGTCGCGCCAACGCACATCAGGTCGTCGGTGTTCATGACGACGGCGTCTTGCGCGATGCCCGCCCATACCGACAAGTCACCTGTCTCTTTCCAATAAAGATATGCGAGCGATGACTTCGTACCGGCGCCGTCGGCATGCATGATGTTGCAATATTCATCATCGCCGCCGAGAATGTCGGGGATGATTTTGCAGAAAGCATTGGGATACAACCCTTTATCGAGATTTTTTATCGCATTGTGGATGTCTTCTTTCTCCGCCGAGACACCACGAAGGCTGTAACGTTTTTCTATCATGTCAGGTGTTTGAGGTGTTTGAGGTGTTTAGGTGTTTGAGGTGTTTTTTTTGAATACCTGATTACCTCAAACTCCTAAAAACCTAATTACTTGAAAATGAGTTTCTTTTCGTTTGTGTTAAACTCGAAGTTGCCGAACTTCTTCAGGTCTTTAAATCCGATAATCCAGTCTTCAACCTGGTTGTTATATACGGTGACTTCAATGTTTTCAACTTTCCTGTCGGCGATATACATCTCCTTGATTTTGAACACGGCACGGTTTCTCACTGCGCCGGCGGTGATTATCCTTTCGATGTCGTCGCCAACGAAATCGTTCTTCGAGATGTGGCCGTCTTTGAGCAGCTGCATCACTTTTTTCTGTGAAACGCTGAAATCGCCGTCTTTGTCGTAACAAATCGTCTCGGTGTATGCGTTGATGATTGACTTGAATTTGAAAAGTCCGGTCTTCTCATCCTGTGTGAATGCAACTTTGTTGTCGTTGGGATTCATGCTGACGGCGACGTTCTGGTCATCGCTGATTTTGTCTCTCGGAATATAATCTTTGCTGATGACTTTGAATTCCGTTCTTCTGTTCAGCTGATGGGCGTATTCTTGCAATTCCTTGGTATTCAACGCGACGATGAAATCTTCAGTCAGGACGGTGCCGGCTTTGAATGTATAATCGTTGAATGTGAAGTCTTTGTTGAGTGTTCTTGGTTTGCGTTCGCCGTAGCCTTTTGCGGTGAGTCGCAGCGGGTCGATGCCTCTGATGACAAGATAATCGCACACCGACTGGGCGCGTTTCAGTGAAAGGATGTCGTTGCGTGCGTCGGTGTCACGGAAGTCGGTGTGTGAACCGAGTTCCACGGTGATGTTCGGATTCAGCTGGAGAAGCTCGACGAGGCCTTGCAGTGAGTCTTCAAACTGAGGCTGCAAATCCCATTTTCCGAGTTCGTATTGAATCTCCGGAAGCACCACGGCTTCGTCTGGAATCATCATCAGCTCGTATTCTTTCTGGAAATCGTGGCTGAACTCAAGTCCGACGGTGCTGATGGTGTCGGTCGTGGTGAAATAGTTCGGCTTGTCGATGGTGAGGATGTAGGTGTTTCCCACGGCGAGCTGGCTGCTCGTGAATTGGAAACCGCCGTTCTCACTTGAGAGTGTGTTGGCCGATGAGCCGTCAGAGCCGGATATTTTCACGTTTGCGCCGGTGACGAACTGAAGTGTGTTCGGGTCTTTGACGGCGCCGTTGACGGTGATGAGGACCGGCGGTTCGATGAAGTAATAGATGTCGTCATCGAGACCGTTGCGGCTGTCGCGGTTCGAGATGAAGAATCCGCGTTCTTCTGTCGGATGGAAGGTTATCCCGTAGTCGTTGCCGATGGAATTTATTGGATATCTGAGGTTTACAGGTTCTCCCCAGTTCCCGAGTGAGTCGATGGTTGTAACGAAGATGTCGAGTCCGCCCATGCCGCCGTGTCCGTCGGAGGCGAAATACAAGGTGCTGTCGTTACGCAGGAACGGGAACATCTCATTGCCTTGCGTGTTGATGACATCGCCGAGGTTGAACGGGCGTCCGAACGTCCCGTCATCGCCTTTCATCGCCATCCAGATGTCCTTGCCGCCGAAGCCGCCTTTGCGGTCCGCCGCGAAATATATGACCGACTCGTCCTGCGACAACGTCGGATGCCCGACGACGTCAAGGGAATCGATGCTCGCAATCTTCACGATGTCCGGCTCGCCGAAAGCACCGCCGGCGTGTGACGACTTCACGATCTCACAGCCCGACTGACGTTTCTTGGCGTTGCCGCAGCGTGTGAAATATACCGTCGAGAACGACTTGTTGAAGAACGGCACGCCCTCGCTCCCCTGTGAGTTGAGTCCGCCTTCCTCGTCGGTGAGCGTCGGCTTGTCCCACACACCCTGCCTGTCCTGACGCGAGATGTAAAAGTCGGCGAATTTCTGTCCGGTGATGGCATCTTTCTCGTTGTGGACACCGCCGTCGCGGGTAGAACTGAAGATTACTTCGTTATATTGGTTGTTAGTCCATGCGATTCCGAAGTCTGACGCTTTGGAATTCAATACCTTAAGTCTTGTTACTTCGTATTTTGAAGGAAATTCCATCCATTCCTGGATGTGTTCTATGTCGGCGGCTGCAAGTTCTGCTCGCGGGTCGTCAGGGACGGCTTGTCTGTACATCTCGTAAAACTCAAGTGCTTCCTCGTATTTTTCGTTGCGTTTTAGCATGTCGGCGTAATGCAGATACACCTCCGGCTTCTCAAGCGGGAAGTCGGTCTTCACCACTCTTTTGTATTGCGCCGCCGCCTGACGCGGGTTGTCGGTGAGACGGTAGCATTCGCCGAGCTGGAAGGTGATACGGACGCGTTCCTGCTCGTATTTCTTGCTGCCAGTCTTTTTATATGCTTTCTTGTAACGTTCGATGGCATTGAAATACTGTCCGCGTTCAAACAGAATGTCTGCGTTTTTTGCAGGGCTCTTGCGTTGTGCTTCAAGCTGTTGCGTCGAACCGAAAAGTATCAGTGCCAATATGAGCAATAGTTTTTTTGACATAAAACTTCCTTTTTTGGATGTAACGAAAATAATCTTGCAAAATTACATTTTTTTTTGATACAAACGAGAAAAAAGATGAGAGATTAGAGAGGAAAGGGGAGTGGGGAATAAAAAAGAGACGGGGCTGAAAAACCTCGTCTCTTTGAATTATTGTCTTTTAACAATTATTTTTTCTTTGTCTTTGTTTCTTCAAGCAATTTGGCATCCTGCTCTTTGCCTTTGAAAAGGATGTAAGCGAATGGTGATGCGATGAAGAGTGATGAGAATGTACCGGCCACGATACCGACGAGCAGTGCGAACACGAAGCCGCGGATTGTCTCGCCACCGAAGATGAAGATTGCGAGCAACACGACCAATGTTGTGCCTGATGTGTTGATTGAACGCATCAACGTGCTGTTGACACCGTTGTTGATTCTCTCGTACCATGTTCTCTTCGGATAAAGGGCGACGTTCTCACGGATACGGTCGAAGATAACCACGGTGTTGTTGATTGAGTAACCGATGATTGTCAGGACTGCGGCGATGAATGACTGGTCAACCTCCATTGAGAACGGCATGACGCTGTAAAGCAATGAGTACAAACCGATTACGATGATTGTATCGTGTGCCAATGCGATGATTGAAGACACACCGTACTGCCATCTTCTGAAACGGATGGCGATATAGACGAAGATTACGACCAACGAGAATGCGACTGCCCAGAACGCCTTGCGTGTCACGTCGTCAGCGATGGTGCCACCGACTTTCTGTGAACTCATGATGCCGATTGAGACGTCATCTGACGAGAACTGCTGGTATGTCACATCGCCGGTATAGAATCCCTTCAATGCGCCGAAGAATGCTTCCTGAATCTGTGCGTCAACCTCCGGGTCGTCGTTGTCAACCATGTACTTGGTCGTGACCTTAACCTGGTTGGCCGGACCGAATGTCTTCACGAGAGGTGTCTCGTTGGCTGCCTGGAAGATGTCGATGGCGGTGAGAGCTTCACGTACTTCATTGTCATTGACTTCCTTGTCGAAACGGATGACGTAGTTACGTCCGCCCTTGAAGTCGATGCCGAGGTTGAGTTTCAATGTGCAGAGTGAAATAGCACTCACGAGAATCATTGCGCCGCCGATGATGAAAGCTGTCTTGCGGAACTTGATGAAGTCGAAGTTTGCGTGCTTCATGAAGTCGCGTGTCATGTCGGTCGAGAACTTGATGTCCTTGCCTTTTGCAAGCCATCCTTCAAGGATGAGACGTGTGATGAAGATTGAAGTGAACAACGATGTGCAGATACCGATCATCAATGTCGTTGCGAAACCTTGGACAGGGCCTGTACCGAACTCGAAGAGGATGAGACCTGTGAGGAATGTGGTGATCTGACCGTCGAGGATGGCCGAGTAAGCCGCCTTGAAACCGTCGGAGACTGCGAGACGCAAGCCCTTGCCGGACGCGACTTCCTCCTTGATACGCTCGAAGATGATGACGTTCGAGTCAACAGCCATACCTAATGTCAACACGATACCTGCGATGCCAGGAAGCGTGAGCACTGTGCCGAATGATGCGATGACACCGAAGAAGAACACGATGTTCACGAGCAATGCGATGTCGGCTGCCAGACCTGCCTTGCTGTAGAAGAACAGCATGTAAATGAGGACGAGGCAGAATGCGATGATGAATGACCAGAAGCCTGATGTGATGGCTTCCTGACCGAGTGAGGGGCCGACGACGTTCTCTTCAAGGACCCTTGCCGGAGCCGGCAGCTTACCGGCTTTCAGGATGTTTGCCAAGTCTTGGGCTTCTTCAACTGTCATGTCGCCGCCTGAGATCTGTGAGCGTCCGCCCGCAATCTCGCTCTGGACATTAGGATATGAATAGACGTAATCGTCAAGGACGATGGCTACCTGGCGGTTGATGTTGTCGCCTGTCAGACGTTTCCATATCTTCGCGCCTTCCGTGTTCATCTGCATGTCAACCTGCACGCGGCCGTTCTGGTCGTAGTCCTGGCGCGCGTCGGTGATGACTTCGCCGCCGAGTGAGCATTTGTTCTCTTTGTTGGCCTTGAGCGCGACGAGGTCGATGTATTCCGTCCCGTCAGCGGTCTTGTTCGGCTTCACGCACCATGCGAAATGGAGGTTGCGCGGGAATATCGACCTGACCTGCTTGAGCATCCTGTTGACGTTCGCCGTGTCTTTCACGAGGGCCATGCCTATGCGGGCTGTCTCCGCCGGCACCGCCATGCCAGTGCTGTTCGTGTAGAACGACGGCTGGAGCACCGCGTAGAGCGGGTTGTTCCTCTGGAACGACTCGAGGGCTTCGGTCTGCGCCTTCTTCAGAGAGTCTTCCGCCGACATCTGGTTGAGAAGGGCGACGTCTTCGTCGTTCTCCTCAGCTTTGACTTCGTCGTTCTCGGCTTTCGTATTGACGTTCAACGCCTTCTCTATCTCCGCGAGACGCGCGTTGGCCTCCTCGAAATGCTGGTAGATCTCGTTGAAGTTGTATGTCTCCCAGAACTCGAGCTGTGCTGTGCCCTGCAGGAGTTTGCGGACGCGCTTCGGGTCCTTGATGCCCGGGAGCTCGACCAGGATGCGGCCAGAGCCTTCAAGCTTCTGGATGTTGGGCTGTGCCACGCCGAAACGGTCGATACGTGTCCTCAGAATCTGGTATGAACGGTCGATGGCGCTGCTCGTCTCATCCTTGATGACCTTCAGGACCTCGTCATTCGTCGAGTTGACGGTGATGCCTTTGTCCTTGAACTCAAAGAGGAAGATGGAGGCGAGGCGTGCGTTGGGGTCGAGCCGCTGGTATGCCTCGCCGAAAAGGTCAACGAAGTCCTTCTGGCTGTTGAGGTGCTGCGCCTTGGCCTCGTCCATGGCCTGTCTGAATGTGTTGTCTTTGTTCTGCGCGTTGCCGGAGAGAGCGTAGATGATGTCAGGGACTGACACTTCCATCATAACGTTCATGCCGCCTTTAAGGTCAAGGCCGAGGTTCAGCTCCTGCTCCTTGCACTTGCGGTAGTCCTGCCACATGTAAACTTTAACTGTGCTTACTGAATCGAGAAAATAGGTCTCTCTCGCTGTCTGGATCGAATCCAGCAATTCTTCGTAAACTTTCTGGTCACCATTGGCCATCTTCTGCGCCAATGTGAGTGATTCCTGGCTCTGGGCGTATCTCTCGGCTTTCCCCTCGACGTGCTTTGTCACGAACGTGAATGACAACTGGTACACCGTGAAGACCGCCAATAACACTGCCAAAAGCTTAATGACTCCTTTGTTTTGCATTGTAATTGAATTTGATTATTAAACTTTTTATTTGTTAATTTCTGTTTAAAAATTTTTAGCGTGCAAAAATACGACATTTTTACATTGCCACCAAATATTTTTTCATAAAAATAAATGCCTGTTTCAATATAAAAATGCCACGTTTAATATTTCAACCATTTAAAAATTTCTTTCCAGCTGGTTTTCTTCCCGTACATCAAGATGCCAGTGCGGTAAATCTTGGCGGCGAACCATGTGAAAAGAATGAATGTCAGCACAAGAATCGCCAACGACACTCCAATCTGCCAATATGGCACGCCGTATGGAATCCTCAACATCATCGCAATCGGCGATGTGAACGGAATCATCGAAAGCCAGATGCTCAGACTGCTGTTCGGCGCATTCGCTATCGTTGTCGCGAATATTATTGATAAAATCATCGGCGCGGAAATCGGAAGCGTAAACTGCTGTGAGTCAGTCTCGTTGTCGCAGGCCGAGCCTGTCGCTGCGAACATCGCCGCATAAAGAAGATATCCGCCGATGAAATACAACAGGAACGACCACAAAATCGCACTGAAATTAATGGAATTGACGACATCCATTACGTCTTTTATCATCTCGTTGTCTTGCGTAATCTGTTGTACATCAGAGATTTGCTCTGTCATTACGGTTCCGCTCGACAACAGATCCGGCGTTCCCGTGGCCATCGTCGCAATTGTGTAAATCCCAAAGGAAAGCACCACCCAAAGCACAAACTGCGTCAGCCCGACCAAGGCGATGCCGACAATCTTGCCCATCATTAGTTCAAATGGCTTCACGGAACAGATTATCACCTCAATGATTCTGTTCGTCTTTTCCTCAATGACACCGCGCATCACCTGACCGCCGAAAAGGAATATCGCAAAATATATTATGACTGCAAGGAAAAGTCCGAGCATCATCTCAAGCTCACCGAAACTTTTCTTCTCTACCTCCTCACCGTTCACCTCGTCCATGCGCACTGTTTGCAACGTTATCGCGGTTGACATCGCCGACCTCACAATGTCGGGATCGATGCCGAAAGCCAAAAGTTTCTGATGCTCAATGACTTGCTTCATCGACGACTTGATATGGCTCGTCAAGGTTATCGGCAACGGGATCTTGCTGTATATCTCGGCGTTGGTCGGGATGTTGAGTTCGGTTGCCGGAATGTAAAGCACACCGTCATAAACTCCTTCTTTCACAAGATTTTTTACTTCGTTGAAATCCTGATCAAGATAAAGGAAACTGTTGGCGTCGGTGTCTTCAAACTTTCCTTTGAACATCCCCGACTCGTCGCAGACCGCAATGACTTTCTTCTCCTCGAATTTTTCGGAGTTGACCATCAGGATCGCCGGCAGAAACATCAATGCGGCAAACAGGATTGGAGTGAGGAATGTTATGATGAGAAATGATTTTTTCTTGACACGTGTCAGATATTCTCTTTGAATTATTATGCTTATTTTCATGGGTTTCAGATGTTTCAGGGTTTTCATGGGTTTCAGATGTTTCAGGGGTTTCAGTGATTAGAGGTGACGAGATTGATGAAAATGTCATTCATCGAAGGAAGTATTTCATTGTAAGAAATCAGTTCTCCTTCGTCTAAAATGTTTTTAATCAATGCATTGGCATTTTCCGACTGAACGGTGATGTGGATGTTTCCGTTTCTGTCGTCGGCCATGTCCAAGATGGTGTGCCCTTCAGGAATGTTGATTCCTTCGTTGAAAGGCCTTATTACCATCTCGTATTTGTGTGTCTTGTACTGCTGTTTTATCTCGTTGACACCGCCTTCAAGTATTTTCACACCTTTATTAATAAGCATGATGTTGTCGCAAAGTTCCTCGACGGATGCCATGTTGTGTGTCGAGAACAGAATCGTCGCTCCGTCTTCGCGAAGCTGCAAGATTTCTTTTTTCAGAAGATTCACGTTCACGGGGTCGAAGCCGGAGAACGGCTCGTCGAAGATTAGGAGTTTCGGCTCGTGTATCACGGTGACTATGAACTGCACTTTCTGCTGCATCCCTTTGCTGAGTTCCTCCACTTTCTTGTCCCACCATTCGGTGATGCCGAACTTCACGAACCAGCGGCGGAGTCGTTTGTCGGCGGTGTTTTTGTCGAGGCCTTTCAGTTGGGCGAGGTAGATGGCTTGTTCGCCGACTTTCATCTTTTTGTAAAGGCCGCGTTCTTCCGGAAGGTATCCGATTATCGCCACGTCGTCGGGCGACAGCGGCTTGCCGTCGAGGAGAACCTGACCCGTGTCGGGCATCGTTATCTGGTTGATTATCCTGATGAGTGTCGTCTTTCCGGCTCCGTTGGGACCGAGCAAGCCGTAAATGCTCTGCTTCGGCACGGAGATGGAGATGCCGTCAAGCACTTTCTTATTGCCGTACGACTTGTTTACGTTATTGATTTCTAAATAGTTCATGTTATTAAAATTTATCTTCGGACCAACCACGTCCAATGTTCCAGTGTTCGTCAATAAGATAATCGAAATCAGTCAGATTGAATTCATCTTCAATGAGTTCTCTCAATTTGTCTTGGTCAATGAGTTTTTCTTCGCCTATGAATCCGTTAATCCATTCGCCTACCGTGACATAAAATGTCATGTCAGACTTGACGAAGACTCTTCCTCTTGGAATCAAAGTGTAATTGTTTTCTGAAAAGAATATCGAGTCGGTCTCGTTGTTTGCGATAGCTCTGAAATGTTGTTTGGTCCAATAAGTTTTATGAAGTTTGTGAAGTGTTCCGATTTTGTCCTTTTCTGCGTACTTGTCAGCGTCATCCTTCTGAACACCAAATAGTTTGTTGTTCGTGTAATCGTACCAGAAAATCCCGACTTGAGGTTTCCCGTTGTCAAAAAATCCTCTCATCAGGTTCATCATCTCCTTATGAGCCTCGTCTGTAGATCTCTGAATCTCTGATTTCCTTGAAACAATAGAAGTTTCACCAATCTGATTTCTGTTTTCTTTCAACATATTCATAATCAATTTCTTGAACTCACTTCCTCAAACACCTAACCACCTCAACCACCTAACCACCTCAACCACCTAACCACCTCAAACACCTCGATCTCCTGCTTAACTGAAAAAGTCTCTGATTTTGTCGAATGCGCTCTTGTCGTTTGCGCCCGGCTTCGGCTTGAAATTGTCGCTGTTGAGAAGCGTCTTCATCATCTGTTCTTCTTCTTTCGAGAGTCTCTTTGGTGTCCAGACATTGACGTTTACGATGAGTTCGCCTCTGCCGTAGCTGTTTATTTCCGGAAGTCCTTTGCCACGGAGCCGGATGATGTCGCCGCTTTGTGTTCCGGCCGGAATCTTGATGTTGACGGTTCCGCCGATGCAAGGCACATCGACGTTGCATCCGAGCGCCGCCTGCGGGACGCTGACGAATAGATTGTAAATCAAGTTGTTGCCATCGCGTTCGAGTCTGTCGTCTTTTGTCTCTTCGATGAGGATGAGGAGGTCGCCGGGGACGCCGTTGTGTGCGCCCGCGTTGCCTTTGCCTCTCACGGAGAGCTGCATTCCTTCAGCCACTCCCGCCGGAATGTCGAGTTCTATGACTTCTTCGCCCTTGACGATGCCTTCGCCGTTGCAGCACGAACATTTTTTCTTTACGATATGTCCTTCGCCTTTACACGTTGGACAAACCGATACGGTCTGCATCTGCCCGAAGATCGACTGTCTTGATGTCACGACCTGGCCTCTTCCGTGGCATGTAGGGCATGTCTCTGTCTTTCCGTCCTCGGAGCCGCTGCCGCCGCATTTCGAGCATGGCACGTATTTGTTGACTTTCACTTTTTTCTTGACGCCGGTGCTGACTTCGTCGAGGGTGAGTTTGACTTTCAGCCGCAGGTTCGAGCCGCGATAGACCGAACGTTGTCCGCCGCCGCCGAAGCCTCCGCCGAAACCGCTGAAGCCTCCACCGAAACTGTTGTTCAACAGGTCACTGAGGATGTCGCTGAACTGCCCGAAGATGTCGCTCATCGAGGCTCCGCTGAAGTCCTGCCCCTGCGCTCCGGCGAAACCGAAACGGTCGTAACGTGCGCGTTTGTTCTCGTCACTCAACACGCTGTAGGCCTCCGCCGCCTCCTTGAACTTCTCCTCGGCTTCCTTGTCACCGGGGTTTCTGTCAGGATGGTATTGCAACGCTTTCTTTCTGTACGCTTTCTTGATCTCATCGGCTGTGGCGTTCTTCGGAACCTCCAGCACTTCGTAGTAATCTCTCTTTTCCATCTTGTAAAGCTTTGAAGCTTAATTTGTTAACATCCTACAACGACGCGAGCGTAACGGATGACCTTGCCGTTAAGTTTGTATCCTTTCTGAATGACATCCATCACCTTGCCTTTCAAAGTCTCCTCCGGAGCCGGAATTTGTGTCAGGGCTTCATGCTCATCGGTGTTGAATTCTGCGCCGTTGGCGTTGATTTCTTCGAGTCCTTTCTGCTCCAAAGTCTTTTTTAACTTGTTGTAAATCAACAAAGCTCCTTCGTAGTTGCTCTTGTCTTCGCTCTTCTCCATCGTAGGAAGCGCACGCTCGAAGTCGTCGAGAATCGGCAACATCGCCGAAATGGCACCTTCCGATGCCGTCTTGATTAATTCGATTTTTTCATTGGCGGTGCGTCTGCGGAAGTTGTCATATTCTGAATAAAGACGTACATATTTGTCATTCAATTCATTATACTTTTCCTGAAGCTCTGCCAACGGGTCTTTCTCCTCTTTCACTTCTTCAGCCTTCTTGGATTCTTCAACATCCTTGGAATCTTTAGGCTCTTCGGTGCCCTTAACCTCCTCAAATTCCTTAACATCCGTTTTAACTTCTTTATTCTCAACGTCTTGAGAATTTTTCTTGTTCTTCTTCTTATCTCCCATAGTATATATAAATTAATTTTTTACAAAATAACGCAATCTCCAAACAAAAATATTGCCATGAAGTTAGAAGTGACAATTTGTCACAGTCTCTTGTTGTTTTTTGTTAGATTCTTTCAATATCGGCGCCGAGTTCGCGCAGTCTTGTGTCGATGTCCTGATAGCCGCGGTCGATTTGGTCGATGTTGTCGATTATCGAGGTCCCGTTGGCTGACAGTGCGGCGATGAGCAGTGCGACGCCGGCTCTGATGTCGGGTGACGCCATCCTCAGTCCTTTGAGCTGGTGGCTTCTGTCGAGGCCGATGACGTTGGCGCGGTGCGGGTCGCAGAGGATCACCTGCGCGCCCATGTCGATGAGTTTGTCAACGAAGAAGAGTCGGCTCTCGAACATCTTCTGGTGGATGAGCACCGTTCCTTTCGCCTGTGTCGCCACCACGAGGATGATGCTGATCAGGTCGGGGGTGAAGCCCGGCCACGGTGCGTCGGCTATCGTCAGGATGCTTCCGTCGAGGAAGGTATCGACTTCGTAATGCTGCTGCGCCGGGATGTGTATGTCATCGCCGATGAACTCCATCTTGATGCCGAGTTTTTTAAAGGTGGCCGGAATGATGCCGAGGTCTTGTATCCCTGCTTCCTTGATGGTGATGTCGGAGCCTGTCATGGCGGCGAGTCCGATGAAAGAGCCTACCTCGATCATGTCGGCGAGCAGGCGGTGTGTCGTGCCGTGTAGTCTCTCCACGCCGGTGATGCGTAGCAGGTTGGAGCCTACGCCGTCGATTTTCGCGCCCATGGAGATGAGCATCCTGCACAGCTGCACGAGATACGGCTCACATGCGGCGTTGAAGATCGTCGTGGTGCCTTTCGCCATCACCGCGGCCATCACGATGTTTGCGGTTCCGGTCACCGACGCCTCGTCGAGTAGCATGTATGTGCCTTTCAGCCCGTCATCCGGCGCGATGAGATGGTAACAATATTCCATGTCTGTCGTCTCCATCGTGGCGCCGAGGTTCTGCAATCCGATGAGGTGTGTGTCGAGACGGCGGCGTCCTATCTTGTCGCCGCCCGGGCGCGGCATGTAGCCGTTGCCGAACCGAGCCAGGAGCGGGCCGAGTATCATCACGCTGCCGCGCAGACGTGTGGCGCGCTCGTGGAAGTCCTCGGTGTCGAAATATTCATGGTTTATGTCTTTCGCCTGCAACGTCACCTCACTCTTGCTGGTGCGTTTCACATCGACACCCATGCCTTTCATCAACTCGATGAGATTGTTGATGTCAAGGATGTCTGGCAAATTTGTAATTGTCACCGGCTCATCGGTGAGAAGCGCGGCGCAAAGCACCTGCATCGCCTCGTTTTTCGCACCCTGTGGGACAATGACTCCGCTGAGTTTGTTCCCGCCTTTTATTCTGAATGAAGACATGATATTTTTTTTGAAATTTTATGATAAATCCATTTAACTCTCAACGTCCCAAAATTCGCCTCGTGTTAGTTTTTCTTGATGGGCCTGTTCGGGTTGTTGCTCTTGGCTTGCGCCTGATTCTTCTGCTTGCCGCCTTTTTTCTTCTTCTGCTGCTGTTGCGGCTGTTGCTGTTGCGGTACCTTGCCGAGAATCTCGTTGGTGGGCATGAGCTTCGTGTCTATAGGAAGCGTTATCTCCCCGTCGGAAATCTTGTAGAGGTCGTCGAGGATCAGCAGGTCGTTGACAGTGTCGCGGTTCCAGTTGAGATAGTCACGTTTCATCTGATTGGCTATATTCACCAAGATGGCCTGTTTCTTCGGGCCGTCTTCCATCTCCTTGACTTTCTTCACAACATCGTAGATGTACTGTCCGTAATGTCCGTAACGGATGTTATTCTTCTGATAGCCAACGTGGTCGGGTCTTTTCTTCTGCATCTCCGGCGTCGGCTTCGGGTATGGGCCGTCAACGTCGAGTTCGTAGTTGGCTATGATGTGAAGATGGTCCCAGAGCTTGTGGTTGTAGTCGTTGGTCTCCCTGACCTGCTGGTTCATCTGCGCCATCACGCTGACCACGAAATAGGCGGCTTCGGTGCGCTGGCGGCGGTTCTCGATGTCCATCAGGTGACGTATCATCATCTGAATGTTACGTCCGTATTCTGAAATCACGATTTGCTCGCGTCCTGTGTTGTATTCCATAATATGTGTTGTTGTGTTGTTTATCCTTTGTAAATGTTTAGTTTTGCGAATTTAAGCATCAATAACTTCGTTCCGCAGGTGTCGAACGCGACTGAGGCTTTTTTGTTCGGGCCGGTGCCTTCTACTTTCATCACGGTGCCTTGCCCGAATTTCTGGTGGAGCACTCTTTGTCCGACGTCGATGATTTCCGGGTCCGCCGGTACGAAATCGGCATCCGACGCTTGCGGTGCGGCCGCGGTCCTCGGCGTCTCCGGCACCCTCGGCTTTTCTGAATAACCGTAAGTGCTTCGCTTCTCGTCTCCCGTCTCCCGTCTCCCGTAAGATTCTGACCATGAGCCGCGGTTTGTGCCGAACGGGTTGTATTTGCGCTCTTCTTTTATCGTCGTACCTCTGAATGAGGCTTTCTTCGTCTTTTCAATCAGATCCGGATTTATCTCCTCGATGAAGCGCGATGGCTCGCTGAGCGAGAGGTTGCCCCAGCGGTAGCGGCTCTCGGCGTAGCTGAGGATGAGCTTCGTCTCGGCTCGTGTGATGGCGACGTAGAACAACCGGCGTTCCTCCTCAAGGTCTTCGCGCGTGCTGAGCGACTGTATGCCGGGGAAGAGGTTCTCTTCAAGGCCGACGATATAGACGTAAGGGAACTCCAGACCTTTCGCGCTGTGGATGGTCATCATCGTCACGAGGTCGGCGTTCTCGTCTTCTTTCTTGTCCTGGTCGGTGAGCAATGCCACGTCCTCCATGAATTTCGGGAGATTCACTGTCATCTGCTCGCCAGTCACCTCATCCACCTGCTTGTCGGAAAACTCCATGATGGCGTTGAGCAGCTCCTCCACGTTTTGCACCCTCGTCTCGGCTTCCGGCGTGTCTTCGTCTTTCAAGACCTTGAGAAGCCCGATTGTGCTGGTGATATGTTTCGCGAGCTCAAAGGCGGTCATCTTGTCGATCAGCGTCTGGAAACTCTGAATCATCGTGGTGAACTCGCGTAGTTTTGTGAGCATTCCCATGTTGAAGTCCTTGCTCGTCTCGTCGAGGGAGACCATGACATCCCACACTGTCTTGTTCTGCTGCTGCGCCAGCACTTGCAGCTTCTGCTTCGTCGTCTCGCCGATTCCCCTGATCGGGTAGTTGATGATTCGCATCAGAGCCTGCTCGTCGTACGGGTTGATGGTGACGCGGCAGTAGGCGAGGAGGTCTTTCACTTCCTTGCGGTCGTAGAACGAAAGCCCGCCATATATTATATAAGGTATATCTTGTTTGCGCAGAGCCTCTTCGATGGAGCGCGACTGTGCGTTTGTGCGGTAAAGTATCACGAAGTCGCGGTTGTTGAGCTGGCGCGACATCTTGTAGCCGAAGATGGAGTTGGCGACCAAGGTGCCTTCTTCGTTGTCGGAGTTGGCGCGCATCAGGGTGATGAGCTCGCCCTCTTCCTTGTCGGACCACACGTTTTTCTTGATCTGGTCCTTGTTGTTGGCGATGACGCTGTTGGCCGCGTTGACGATGGTCTTCGTCGAGCGGTAGTTCTGTTCGAGGCGGATGAGCTTGTGGCCCGGATAATCGACCTTGAAGTTCAGGATGTTCTGTATGTTCGCGCCGCGGAAGCTGTAGATGCTCTGGGCGTCGTCGCCGACCACGCAGATGTTCTCGCGCATCGCGGCGATTCTCCTGATGATGAGGTATTGCGCGTAGTTGGTGTCCTGGTACTCATCGACGAGGATGTACTCGAAGTGCCTCTGGTATTTGAACAGTATCTCCGGAAAGTCGCGGAGCAGCACGTTGGTGTTGAAGAGTATGTCATCGAAGTCCATCGCGTTGGCGCGTTTCAGGCGTGCGTTGTAGAGCTTGAAGATCTCGCCAGTCAGCGGCTTCTGGGCTCGGCGGTCCTGCTCCTGGATGTCGGCGTTGTCGCAGTAGTCTTCGGGTGTGTAGAGTGCCGACTTCGCCATCGAGATGCGGTGAAGCACGTATTTCGTCGGGTATGCCTTCGCGTCGAGCTGCATCTCTTTCAGGATGTTGTTCACCAGCGTCTTGGAGTCGTCGGTGTCGTAGATGGTGAAGTCGGGCGTGTAGCCGAGGCTCGCCGCCTCGATGCGCAGAATCCTCGCGAAGATGGAGTGGAACGTACCCATCCACACGTTGCGCGCCGCACCCGGCTCGACGAGCTGCATGATGCGTTCCTTCATCTCCTTCGCGGCCTTGTTGGTGAACGTCAACGCCATGATGGAGAACGGGTTGATTCCCTGCTGTATCATGTAGGCGATGCGGTGGGTGAGGGCGCGGGTCTTGCCGGAGCCCGCGCCGGCTATGACCATCACCGGACCTTCAATCGTCGTCACGGCCTCGCGCTGAGGCCCGTTCAGTTTCTCAAGAATGTCTGACACGTTTCAAAAATTTTCAGGCGGCAAAGTTACAAAATAGTTTGAAGTTACGACTTGCGAGTTGAAAGTTTTTTTCAATGGTGCAGATTGACAGCGCCGACGGACGTTTTTGTCATTTCTGACTTCCGGGAATAAAGTTCATAAAGTTTTTAAAGTAGAAAGTGACCGGCGCACGAGGAAGAAACACCTCATGCGCCGGTCTTCTGTCCGTGTCAGGGCTGCCCGGAGGGCAGTACTTCAGTAGCCGGGTACACGGCACGTGTGCCCGGCGAGGTGTCCTGTAGCGGATGCCTGGCGAGATGCCCGGCAGCGGATGTCCTATGGCGATGTGCAAAAAAAATCAAAAAAAATGTCAGCCGTATCGAAAAACGCCGTATTTTTGCCGCCGCTATGAAAAGAATGTATTTGCAATATGAAATTCAATGTGCCTGTCCGTCAGTTCCGGCGGAGAGGTTCGTTGTAAATACCCCCCCCCGATTGTAATTCGTTACCAGTCAACAGTTTACGAGAAAGCATGGATTCCGCCGCTGACCGCAGGTCAGGGGCGTTTGGAGGTTTAAGGAGTTTAAGGGGTTTCAAAGTTTCAGGGATTTTAGAGGTTTCAAAGGTTTCAAGGTTTCAAGGAATTTGAGGAAATCGTTTTTCGTGACATTAATCGACATTAATAACTTTAAATAAATTAAATAATCATTAACAAAAAATCAACAAGAAATGCAAATCAACAAGAAGACGGGCTACGAAGCCCCGAGGATTGAAGCCGCGAGCTTCGCGACAGAGAACGGCTACGCCGCAAGCGCGGCGTCGACGTCAAAAGCAACAGTAAACCTCAACGTAAACGCAGGCTCACTCTAAAAAATTAATCATTTAAAAAAATTAACAAAATTCAATCATGAAAAAAGTATCATTATTGATTGCAGCATTCGCACTGGTGCTTGGATTTTCACAGTGCAGGAAGCCGAACTTGCCGGCATTGAACGGCGAGACACAGCATGTGGTGCTCAACGCATCATGGGACAACGGCGGCTCGAAGATCGAGCAGAACGGATCACTTTTAAAGTGGACAGAAGGTGACAAACTCACAGTGAGCGGTGGCGCGACAGGTACTCTGTCATGCACAGATGCTGCCAACGGCACCTTTGAAGGGGAAATCACTAAAGGTTCCGGAGAAGACATCACTTTCACATTCCAAAGTGAGGACTACAAAGAAAACTTCAAGGAACAGACAGGTGCTTTGGCCGACGCCGTGTCGCTCAAGTCAGCCGAGTTGGACTACAAGGCTGACGGGAATTACGGGACGGTGTCAATGGGAATGCCTCACGCCGTTCTGAAGCTTGACCTGAGCCACTTCGCGTCTCCATCCAAAGCAGATGTGACCGTGAACATCAGTGTAAAGGCTGAAGCTGAAAGCAAGGAGGAAGATGTCATTGCATCTGTGAAATGTGCATCAGACAAATTGGGCGAAGTGTACGTGGCCGTTCCCGCAAACGGAAGCGCGGCGACTTACACATTCAGCGGCAGCGGCAAGACTGTCGAAATGTCATGGCCGGCACTTTATGGCAGCACATTCTTCACTGCGGGCGGCAACGGCGGAGCTGCGGTGATCAAGCCGACACCGAAGTTCACCGTCGCCGACGGCAAAACCGTCGAGTTCGCGCCGGGCAACCTGTGGGCGGACGCTACTGCAGGAAATCCTGTGTTCCATTTCGAAGAACACCAGTGGGATTTCCAGCTTGGTGTAAAAAATGTAGATGAGTGGGGTTTTGGTGAATGGGAACCCTCTCACGTGATTCACTTCTTCTGGAGCAATACAACGGACTGGCAGACACCAGGCATGGAGCCGTACGCAGAGGATTATTCATATAGTACGCAGGAAACGGATGACGTGTTCTTCACGGAGGCCTCCGGTTTCCAGGTGAACGGCTACGAGGCTA
>JAKSMW010000059.1 GCA_024400395.1 Bacteroidales bacterium | reverse complement strand
ATGCGTCTTCTCCAATACTTCCTGCCTTTACGGTTAGTTTGGTGAGGGATGTCCAACCATTGAACGCACTCTCTCCAATACCCGTTACCGTGCTTGGGATGGTTAACTCTGTTATACCTGCACAATTATGAAATGCCTCGTCTCCAATACTTGTTACCCCTTCCTGCAAATTGATAGAACTCAAATTCGTGCAACCATTGAATGCCTGTTGTTCAATCCTCGTTACTGCGCTTGGCCATACCACAGCCGTCAAGGTCGTACGATTGACAAATGCCCAATCTCCAATTTTGGTTATATTGCCATCAAAAGAAATTATGCCATAGTCTTCTTCTTCATTGTACGTACTATTGGCATCATTGTAGGCAACGCCAAAATAATTTGGATTATTCAGCGTTATCTTCTGATGGTCAGATGTCCGGTACACAATCTGGTTGTTTTCGGGTGTCGGCAAGGTGTTAAGTTCTCTGTTTCCTTGCGCGTGTGCCAGTCCTGCGCTGAGCGTCAGGGCGGCGATAAATAAAAATAGTTTTTTCATTATGTTCGATGTTTAATGTTTGATTCATCCCTCTCGCAGCCAATGAGCGATATCCTTTATCACAATCCCTTGATAGTCGTAGTCTAAATGACGGGTTCTTGCAATAATCATCTTTGGATAGGCTTCTTTAACTTGTAAAAGAGGAGTATATTCTCGTTTAAATGTCTCCGGATTAGATAAATCATCACTAACTTGAATGAAGATTTTCTCATTTCCTCGCATTGCCACAAAATCTATTTCTCAAAATTAAAAAAAAATCAAAAATGCGAAATAAATATCTATAACTATATGTATATCAGTTATATTTCACGCTGCAAAATTACTACATTTTTCCACATGCTTACGAAAAACCGGCAAAATATAGTCATTAGTCGTTAGTCATTAGTCGTTAGTCATTAGTCGTTAGCCATTAGTCTTTAGTCCGTTGACTTTCAACTTTCAACTCTCAACTCTCCACACTAAATACTAAAAACTAAAGACTAAAAACTCTACTCCTTCTTGAACTCCACTTTCTCGGGGTTATAAAGTTTGACGGTCGTTGTGCCTTTCTTAACCTCCACGGCAGGGCAGTCGGTGCATGGCTCGCCCATTTCGCCGAATGTCGCCTGATAGGTCTTGATGGAATATGTCACGGCATAAACGCCCTCGGTGCCGAGCGCCTCCACTTGCCAGGTGCTTGTGACGGCCTCGATGCGCTGACAGAAACCCATGGCGAGATTGCCGATGTAGCTGACGGAATGGTATGAACCCAAAGCCGCGACTATGGCATTCTTGGCGTTGGTCTTGGCTGCATCGAGGCTCTGGTTGGTGACGAAGTTGGTGAAGCCGCCCCACGGTCCTTGCTGATATGTCTCGAGGCTGCTGCCCTGAACGGTGACAGGAATCGACTTGCTGACGCCGTTAAAGGGGCTGTATCCTAAAGGACATGGTGCCGGCGACAAACTCGTGATGGCCGTTAAAGCAGAGCAGTTTTCAAAAGCTAAATTATCGATAGCCTGTATCATGTATGGCAACTCGAGGGTTTTCAGAGCGGTGCAGGAAGAAAAGGCGTGGCTGTGGATATATGTTGTTTTATAAGGAAGAACTAAATTCGTTATCTTTGAGCAGTTATGGAAAGCGTAATCATTGATTTCCGTGATGTCGTCGTGGAAGGTGACGGCGGTAAGATTAGTGCAGTTCTGGAAGGCGTGTTCGCCGATGAGCGTCACGTTGTAAGTGCCATTTTCATGTTCCACAGTGGCGGGAATAGTGATGCTGCCCGTGTATTCCGCCGTGGCGTAGCCGTCGGCCTCGAGTCCGCCGTAGGTGACGGTGGCCGTGTGGTACTCGCTGTCGAGTAAGTAATACAGATTGCCGATCTTGACCAAGCCGCGGTCGATTTTTATCTGCTCGATGATGGCTGCGACGCCGGCTTGCGTGATAGCCTCGATGGTTGCCTTGTCATCGGCGGCGTCGATTTGGGCCGAGTAGTTGGTCACGATGTTCAGCACGTCCTGCGAATAGCTGCTGCCCGCCGTGTGGTTCAGCTCAATGATGGCGGCGCCTTTAATTGTTTGCAGAGAAACAAGATAGTTGGAAAACTCATTCCAGCCAGTGGTGTGTTTGTAAGAGTAATAACTCTCGGCGTTGTCGGGGATGAAGATGTTGATATTCTTGTCAACCTCGCTGAAGGCGTTGGCGTTAGCTACAACAGGAGCTGTCGTGGCGTCACAATGTATGGCGCTGAGGTTGGCGCATTTTGCGAAGGCTTTGGCTCCGATCTGCGTGAGGCTCGCCGGCATGTTGATGATGGTGAGGTCGATGCAGTGGTAGAGTGCGCCTTCGCCAAAAGTCGTGAGGTCGGCGGGCAAGGTGCATTCGCCTGTAACCGTCTCATTGTTATATTTGTATGTTATCGCCTGGCTGAAACCTGTGAAGTTGGCAAGCACGTTCTTGTTGCTCCAACTAACGATGTTCATGGTGACGGTGCCGTTGTCTGCCATGATGCCGCCGCTGTTTTCAAAAGTATTCACAGTGTTGTATAACGACAACGAAGTAAGGAGGCAGTCTTCGAAAGCATGCTCTTTGACCGTTTCAAGGCATTGCGGCAACGCGATAATATTCAAAAGGTTGCATCCGTCAAATGCATTTCCACCTATATAGGTTGCTTGGGATAAGTCGATGGATGATAACGCCGAACAACCGTAGAATGCAGCGCCGCCAATATAGGTGACTTTTGACAAGTCGATGGATGTCAGATTTGTGCATCCTTGGAAGGCTGATTCATCGATACGTGTCAGATTGGTTGCGTTGAGAGTTTTGATAGTGCTATTTTGAAATGCCTCTTCGCAGATTCTCGTGGCACTTTCCGGAATGGAAACCTCTTTGCAATTGGCATCCATAAAGGCATTGTTTGGAATCACTGTCAAGTGAGAACCTGACAAATTGATTTCGTAGCATGTAACATTGTAAAAGGCAGCGGTTGAGATGTTGGACAACTTGTTGAAATTTAATCTGACATTGGCGTCGTGATAATTTCTGAAAGCATCTTGTTGGACGGAAGTGATGTCGTATGTCGCTTCTTCGTACTTAACGGTGCTGTAATCAATCCCATAACGCGGATTGTCTTTGGATGTTTGAGCCGTGACAAGCGTAACCGTATTCGGGCTGATTGAGGTGATTTTGTATGTGCCTTTGGGGCTGGGAACTGTGAATACATCTCCCACATTCTGGGCGTTCATTGAAAAGCAACAGAGTACTGCAAGGATAAAGGATATTTTTTTCATTGCTGTTAATTTTAATTCACTTTGAAATCGGCTGCAAAAATACAAAAAAACGGATGACGCTCACAAACAAAACCGGCGGATTGCATGAATTTTGCAATCTGCCCGGTTAAATTCGGTCGTATGACAGCTTTCTTTATCTCACCACAATCTTTTGTGTCATCCCGTTGAGGCTGAGCACATACACGCCGGTGCATCCGGCTTTCACCGACCACGTGTATCATCAGTATGTCGTTGTCTTGAAAGACGTTGACCGCGCCGGCCTCATGGCTCATCTTCAGTCGAAGGGCATCGCGAGTGCGATTTACTATCCGGTGCCGCTCCACATGCAGAAGGCCTACGCCGACCCGCGCTACAAACAGGGCGACTTCCCGGTCTGCGAGTATCTCTGCGACCACGTCGTGGCACTCCCGATCCACACCGAGTTCACCGATGAACAGCTGAAATATGTGACAGATTCAGTGCTTGAATTTGTTGAGAAATAGAGGCTCTTTCATATTATATTATTCAGCAGTAATTCTTTACTGCAACGTAATATTGAAAACGCGAACCATTTTCTGCCAAGGTCTTTCAGCGACGCCCCGAGATGATATATTTCATCGTCGATAATCAGAAACCTGTCGTGCGACTTGTTGAAATTTCTAACTGTAATCGGTTGATATTGAGAATTATACTTTTCCAAATCGAGTTTGAACTGATTTGAGATTTTAGAAGTGTAAATTGTGACATCGACATTTCCGTTTCTTTTTGAAAGGATGTTCAGGACGCTTTCGTCAACGTAATTGTCAATGAGGATGATTTCTTTCTGCGCTTTTTTGATCAAGTTTGAAACGAAGACGTAAGCGTCGAAGATTTGTCCGTCGAAGAAAATGCCTTCGGAAGGATATTCTTTCTTTTTGTCGAGAAGGCAAAAAACCTCATCAATTCGTTTGTCTGTTTCAAGCTGGTGATATTCAATGGTTTCAATTCTTTGGAATAGTTTAGTGTTTTCATTGATGAAATGCCTCATCCCGACGAAGGCTCTCATTATTCTGATGTTGGCTTCGATGGCAATTGGCGAATGCAAAACACCACTCAGCATGGCGACACCTTGCTCCGTGAAGGCGTAAGGGAGATACTTGATGTGTTGTCCTTGTCTTGAGTTTAAGGTCGCAAATTGCGACCTTAAACTTGAGGTCGCAATTTGCGACCTCAAGTTTTTACACTCATCCCATGTCAACTGAAACATGAAGTCTTCGGGAAAGCGTTCGATGTTGCGGGTCACTTGTTCAATCAGTCGTTTTGTCTCAACACCGTACAAAACCGCCAAGTCGGAGTCGAGCATAACCTGTTGATTCCTAATGATTTTAATGAGATTTC
>JAKSMW010000058.1 GCA_024400395.1 Bacteroidales bacterium | reverse complement strand
TTTCGGGGTACATCGCGCCGATTTCGCGGGTCACGTCGGGCCATGAATAGAAATAGCTTTCTGTTCCGAGGAGGAAGATGCGATCCTTGTTTTTGTGCCACGAATCGACACTGAACTGACGCCATGTGTAGTCGCCGATGAGTATCACGAACATCATCGAGACCGCCAACCCTAATATATTAATTAAGGTGTAAAGTTTGTTTCGGTAGAGAAATCTGAAATATGACAGCATAATTCAACATTTTTTAATTATTCAGAATCAAAACATCAGCATCGCCGAACTTGTCGTAGCCGCTTGTGACGACTTGTTCGCCGGGATTCAGGCCTTGCGTGACCTCATAGTAGTTAGGGTTCTGGCGGCCGATTTTAATGTCGCGTTTGTAGGCCTTGTCGCCATCGACGACGAAGATCCAGTTGCCGCCGGTTTTCTGGTAGAATGCGCCGCGCGGGATGAGAACCGAGCTGACCGCCTGTCCGAGCTGGAGGTTGAGATAATACGTCTGTCCGGCGCGTATGTTGTCGGGACGCTCGCCGGTGAGTTTGAAGTCGGCCTTGAAACGGCCGTCGCGCACTTCGGGATAGACCTTGCGCAGCGAGGCTGTGAAGTGCTCGCCGTTGCGGTCGAAGGTGGCTTCAAGACCCGCCGTCACGCGGTCGATGTAATGTTCATCTATCTGAGCCTCAATCTTATAGTTCGACAAATCGTTGATCTGTCCGATTCTCATTCCGGAGGAGATGTTCTGTCCGAGCACCGCGTCGAGCAGTCCGAGTTCGCCGTCAATCGGGGCTTTGACCGTGAGGTTGTCTTTGCGCTGGCGGATCATCAGCATGTTGCGGCGCATGTTTTCGAGGCTTTCCTGCATCCTCTCCACCTCGACGGAACGATAAAGGCTGTCTTGTTTCTGGCGGTTGACGATGAGTTTCAGCTTGTCGCACGCCAGCTCGTAGTTCTCTTTCGCCTGAAGAAACGTCTCGCGTGAAATCAGCGAGTCGCGGTAAAGAGCCTCGTTCTGCTCGAAGGTGCGTCGCTGGCGGCGGACATCGAGGTTGTATTGCAGACGCTCCTGCTCAACGCTCAGTTTCTGTTGTTCCATGGAAATCAAAGTGTTACGAAGTATGTTTTCTTTCTCGGCGAGTTCAGCCTCCGAATTCAGGATCTGCAAGTCGAGGTTCGGGTTGCTTAAAATTATTATGACATCGCCTTTTTTCACGGGGCTGCCTTCTTCGGTGACGATTTGTTCGACAACGCCGCCTTCGAGCGGGCTAATCTGCACAGTGCTGATGGGTTGCACCTGTCCGTTGATGCGGATGTAATCGTTGAACTCGCCTTGTTTCACGGTGCTTATCGTGATGGTACGGGCATCGATGCGCACCGCCGAGCTGTTGTCACGAAGCACGAGCCACAGCACGAAAGCCACAAACGCGGCGAGAAACACGAATTTGATGTTCTTCTTCTGAAAAACGGCCGCAAAGCCTGTCTTCTTCTCAATTTTCCTGTCCATAGTTTGAATTTTTTAAACACAAGTTGCACGAGTTTTTTTTAACACAAGTTACACGAGTTTTTTTTAACACAAGTTACACGAGTTTTTTTTAACACAAGTTACACGAGTTTTTTTTAACACAAGTTGCACAAGTTTTTTTAACACAAGTTACACGAGTTTTTTTCTCCTAATTACCTAATCACCTAAATACCTAACACCTTTATAATAATTCACGACTTTCGATTTTATGACGAAAGTGAAATACGCGTAAAGCCGCGCCGCCTCCGACTCAAGGCGGTTGTTGCCCGAAGCCTGAAGTTCGAGGGCGGAGATGAGACCCTGTTCGTAGCGTTTCTGATTCAGCTTATACGCAACAGCCTGACTGTTAGCGCGTTTGTCGGCCTGAACGAAAGCCTTCAAAGCCGCGTCCCTATCCTGAACCGCGAGTTCTATCTCAACTTCGAGGTCTTTGGTTTTCTGCTCAAACTCATATTGCGCGATTTTCCAGTTGTTTTTCCTGATTTTCATATTCGTCTGTCGTGACAACCCGTTGAAAATCGGGATGTTGAGATTCAGTTGAACGTATTCGCCTTGGCGGTCGGTCATCTGTTGCCAGAACGGGTCGGCATTGTAACCTTCGGCGAAAGAGTTGATGTAACCCGTTGAATATCCGGCGTATGCGTAAAGCGACGGTGCCATCTGCCATTTCGAGGTCTTGAAGTTCAGACGCGCCGCCTCGATATTGTTTTTCGCAACCAACATCGAAGGGTGATTCTCTTTTGCGAAAGCTAAAATCTCTTCAACGTTATCAGAATTTGTATCTTCAATCAATTGAATATCAACGTTGTTTTCAATTTTCAACTCATCGCCCATCGGGAAATACATCTTCTGTTTGAGAACCGACAAGGCGTTGGCGTAATTGTTTTGCATCATCACCAAATTATAATCTTTTTCGGCAACGAGAGCCTCTATCTCGGCGACATCGGCGTAACTCTTAAGTCCTTGTTTCTCTTGACTTTGCGTAAATTTCAGATTCTGGTTTGCCTCATCGAGTTGCTGTTGCGCCAATGCGCTCATCTGCGAGTAGTAGATGACATTGTAATAAGCCTGAATCACTTCAAGGCAAAGCTCATCCTCGACCTGCTGCTGTTCGGCGATGCCTAACTCCTTGGCATTCTTTGCGATACGGAAGTTATTCACCACGCTGAATCCGTCGAAGACAGTCCAGCCGGCCGAGAGCGAGTAGCTGTTGTTGAAGGTTGTATAATTTGAATATACGTTCGTTTCAGGGTCGATGGAGCGACCGAAATTCGCCGATGCGCCGACACCGCCGCTCACCGACGGGAGGAATCCCATGCCCGCGGCGAGTTTTTCATCTCTAAGTATCTGATTCTGTACGGCTTTGATTTTGGTTTTCGGAGCGTTCTCAATCGCATAACGCATGCAGTCGTCCAAAGAATACGCAGAATTTGTCTGGGCGTGAGACGTGAAGCTACACATCTCTGTCACAGCCAACACAGCAATTATTGCAAAAATTCTCTTCATTTTTCAAAAATTTGCGTAATCACTATCAATCATCGTGCCAAAGTATTCAAACAAATGATTATCAATATTTTAATAAAAACACAAATTTTCAAAGTGTCAAAAAATTGGACAGTGGGTGTCAAAAAATTGGACAGTTGCATGTTTTCTTCAAACCATTTTTCAACACGGTTATTATTCAGAATAATTTCTAATCCAAATATCGAAAAATTTGTCATACACCTGGTAAACACCTTTATTATTGGTTATCAGGTCTTTATCAAGTAATGCCTTAACTGCTGAATTTACCGAACTGGCCGATATAATACCATGACGTTTGGCAAAATCGCCAGACGTAATCTGTTTTGCATTGACGTCCATGCTTATTGCTTTCAGGACCTGACATTGTTTATCAGGCAGTTGATACATCAGGTCTTCGTAAGTCGGAGCAGTAAAATCGACAATATAATTGATAGCTGGCTCCAGATCTGAAATTGCACAATGCCCTTTCTTTTTCGTTTTCATAAACAGAACATTCATTACCTTCTGCATATAAAAAGTCGCACCTTCAAAACGGTCATAAAGTTGTTCAACAACTTCATTATCAATGGTTTTATTTGCTTTTTCAAAATTAGAAACGCAAAATTCAATGTATTTTTGTTTTACAATCGGATGTAGGTTGACGATTGTGACGCTTTGGTAAAACGGGCGCGATGGCGACGAGAAAATGCCGCCCATAAGGTGACGTCGCGAACCAGAAAACACGAAATTCGCATTTGAGCAATATTGCATATAAGTACGCAAAGTGGCTTCCACATTTGTATCGTCATATTTCAAAATCTGCTGAAACTCATCAATTGCGACGAGACAAGGTCTGTCGGCGTTTTGCAGGTAATGAAAAATCTCATCCAAAGTGTTTGAAGGGTTTTTTATCTGACCCAACGAAAGATTCCACGATGGCTGCCCCATCATATCATATTCCACGCCGGCACGCACAGACGAAAGCATGTTCAAAAATGCCGTCCATGATCGTTTACCCTTTGGTTTCAGTTCATCAAGAATTGATTTTCCGAGCTTGTTAACCATGTCGGCCAACGATTTTGTTGCGTAAATGTCAACGATAAAAGTATAATATTTCGTTTTAATCGAATCTTGCGCGAAACAATGCCGCAACAAGTCGGTTTTTCCATAACGACGCGGAGAAATCAATGCCAAATTGTTGCCATTTGTAAGCATATCAATAATGTCAGCGGTTTCCTGCACACGATCGCAGAAGTATTCCGGACCGGCATATCCATTTGTGACAAAAGGGTTTTCCATTCTTTTAAATTTTTCTGCAAAATTACAAAAATATCATTTAATGATTATCATAAAGTGATAATTATTTTATGACAAAAGAACAGAGAATTGAGCTGACCGGAACTCATCAATAAAAGGTGTGTTGAAGTATGTTGACAACACGTGAGAAAGACTTTTTTGGCTCGCCGATATTTCAAAGATATGTTTGCATCCCACATCAGTGACATCACTTGAATTTTTAAAAAAAATTCTTGCATTTTATTATTTTCATTTCTACTTTTGCAAAAATTTTCACAAAAATAAATTGAACTTATTACATGCAATTAAACCTTTAAATTTATGTATAAGATTACCACACACCCTATCCTCGACATCGCCGAGAGCGAGAGCGTCGAGTTCACTTTCAACGGTAAGACTGTACGTGGCCAAAAGGGCTACACCATCGCCGCCGCCTTGCATCAGGCGGGATTCCCAATACACAGCCACAGCATCGAAGGGCGAGTGCGCTCGCTTGAATGCGGCATCGGCAAATGCGGCGCCTGCGAGATGCTCGTCGATGGCAAGATACGCCGTATCTGCGTCACCTTGGTTGACGGCGTGAAAGAGGTCTGCGAGATCCCGAAGGACCACCAGCCGGAGACCAGCGACAACGCTCAGACCGAAGTGAAGATATACAAGACCACCGTCGCCATCATCGGCGCCGGCCCGGCCGGTCTCGCCTGCCGCGAACAACTCAACAAACTCGACATCCCGAACATCGTCATCGACAACAACGCCAAGATCGGCGGACAGTTCAACATG
>JAKSMW010000057.1 GCA_024400395.1 Bacteroidales bacterium | reverse complement strand
ATTCGGAGACGGCCGCCTTCTGGATCTTCAACCAGGTCTCAAATCTCGCTTACACAAAATATGACTACATCCATCCGGAAATAGCTGAGAAACAAGACTTTTATGAAGGAATGTGGATTAAGGAGACAGCCGCTTTCAGGGAAAAATTTGTCGGAATTTACGAGACTGAAGGCGAAAAAGGTGTCATGAAAAACCTCATGCAATATTCGAATTCGGCGGCTACAAACCTCTGCGCCGACTGGAAGATGTTCTACAGACACCTCTTCGTGAAATACATGGACGGCAACGTCAAGACAGTCCAGAAAAAACCCGAAGGGTACAAATATTACGCTCCGAAGGTCGAACAGCCGAAATACAGCGACGAGTTCTATAAGGCGATCATCGAACAGACCGGCGACAAGCTGAAAGTTTATTAAATGTTGAAAAGAACAGCATAGTGGTTTCATATACATAGCAACATTATTTATATTATGATGGCGCGGCGGCGATGAAAAAATTCTCATCACCGCCACGTTCTTTAATGAAAAATAAGGACAATTTTATTTTTGTCTAATTGTAAGTTTTTAATTATCAATGATATAAAAATAAAAAACACGGACATTATGTTTTTTTGGCTTGACAAATGTCTTTTTGTTTGAGAAACATCTGTAACTTTGCCCTCGAATTGATCTGATTTTTATGAAGAGAATTTTTTTGATATTATTCCTTGTCTTTTTGGGTTTGAAGAATTTCGCTCAAGATGCCATACCGACAGGTTCGGAGTGGTATTATGAAATTGTGAGTGGCGGAAAGGTGTCGTACCAATATTTGAGTTGTCAGGGCGACACGACTGTCAATGACGAAGATGTGAAGATTATCATCAAATCGAACACCTTATACAATAAGGAGGCGTTGTCAACCGAAATCGAGTACATTTATGAAGAAGACAGCATTGTGTATTGGTATAACAAAAAACTTGGTGATTTCACAGTTCTTTACGACTTCACAGCCAAAGCCAATGATGGATGGCGCATAAATGTGCTCGACACCGCCGTCAACATGAAGGTCGATTTCGTGAATTACCTTGATTATATGGGTGTTATGCGAAAAGTCATACATGCAAGAGACCGTGCTGATAATTATAACGGTTTGATAGTTTACGGTATTGGTCATCTGAAGAGTTTCTTTCCGGAGGAATTGCTTGATAATGACTACAGAGTCAATGGGTTAAGATGCTATTGGCTTAATGGCGAGCTGCTTTACAAACACGGCTTGTCGGATTGTGAGACGTTTTACGATTTGGAAGAGAATGAAAGTGCGGAATTCTTGATTTATCCGAATCCGGCACGGGATGCCGTGTTTTTGAAGTTACCGCAGAATAACCGGAACTCATTGGATCCTATGTCAGTTGAAATTTTCAACATGATGGGGGTCTTGGTCAGGAGACATGAAAATTGCGAGGGATATATTGATGTATCTGATCTGACAGCCGGAACTTACTTTTTTAAAGTGGGGAATAAAGGTAAAGTGTTGATTATAAACAGATGAAATTGATAAATCATATATTGTCGATTGTTGCGGCATTTATGCTGGCAATGACATCGTGCGTTTCGCGTGATGCAGCGTATGATGCGGCCGACACGTTATACCACGACGGTCTGGAGAAGAAAGCCGCGAGACTGTCTGAATCCGCCGCCGAGGATTTCAACGCCGCACTTGACATTATAAACAGGAATGTTGCCGAAGACGACGTTGAGATGCTGCGTCTGCGTGGGCTGGTTCTTGACAACCTCGGCGCCATGTATTGGAAACACAATCTGATGGAAGAGGCTCTGAAATGCCATCAGGATGCCGTGTCGGATTTCTCAAAAATCGGTGATGATGAAGATAAGGTCTATGCAATACGAAACTGCGGCAGAGCGACGGCTTCGTGTGGACAGCTGGAAGAAGCAAAAAAATATTACGAAGAAACAATAGAATTATCAAAGACAATTGCAAATCAAATACTTGAACACAGTACATATATTGATCTCGCACGCGATTACTATCTCGAAAAAGGTGAATATGAAACAGCAATCCAAATGTTGCTTATGGCATTTGACAAGCGGCGGAACGACAATGATGTTGAGCGCGACAATGATGTTGACATCTGCAATATGACACTCGGAGTCCTGTATTATTACACAAAAGATTACGAACTTGCCAAAAAGTTTCTCAACGATGCCCTGCGGAGCGAACGTGCCGGACTGAAGATGTCATGTTACCAAACACTCTATGCGATAGAATACAAGCTCGGAAATATGCGTCAAGCAATTGATTATCAAAAGTTGTTCACGCAAAGCTTGATGCAGATGGAAAGCGAACATCGTAGCGATAATATGCAGCGCATAAAGGCTGACTACGACCTGAAAGCACAGAAAAACGAGATAATGATAAAACAGAAAGTCAGGAATCTGAAGATGTTTTCGATTGCCGCGGCGACAGTAATTGTAATGCTCGTGGTGCTGATAGTCATAAACAGGAAATTGGCCCAAAACAGACTTGAAACCGAACAGTTCAGGTTGCAGATGGAACGAAACCAGAAACGCATTTCAGAACTTGTCAGGGAAAAAGAAGACCTCGTGAATAAAAACGAACAGCTTTCGAATTTGAAACAAAATGTTTCCGACAAGGAAGCCTCAATGATAAACATGATTTCAGCGAACAACAAGATACTGAACACTGCGAAAGCTTTGGCGAAGCACACCACGGCCGAGACACTGAATTTCACGTTGACGGAAAACGATTGGGAGGATTTCGTGAAACTCACCGACCTGGCTTTCAGCGATTTCACCATACGTCTGACGGAACTTTATCCGAAGATGACAAAATGGGATGTCAGAATCTGCTGCCTCGCAAAACATCAGTTCCAGAACAGCGTCATTTCAATATTGCTCGACACGCAGACCGACTCGTTCTACAAACGCAAGAAACGTATCAAACAATTGAAAATGAATGACGATGAACGTTCTTTTGAAGAAATTATTAAGGATATATAAAGGATGAAATGTGTTAAAATTTATTTACAAACAGCCATAATTGTGCCATTTTTGCTGATGGTTTCGTGCCAAAAAGTTGATTATTCTGATGATGATAATTTTCATTTACATGGAGCTGGTGGAGAAAATGTTTCTTGGCGGGTCGTTGAGATTTATGGACATGATTTGTTTTTCTCATATATAGCGGGCGGTACATTTTATATGGGAGCGCAAAATACTGATCCACAAGGAATCAACTATGATTCTCTGGCTTGTGACGACACGCCTGTACATGTTGAGACCGTACATGATTTCTATCTTTGCCAAAATGAAGTTACACAGGGATTGTGGGAGGCGGTGATGGGAAGCAACCCGAGCTACTTCAACTACGGAAACCCGGATTTTCCGGTGGAAAGCGTCAGTTATGAGGAGGTCCTGGCGTTCATAGATAAAATCAATGAGATTGGCATCTGTGAATTCCGTCTGCCTACAGAAGCGGAATGGGAATTTGCGGCTCGTGGCGGCTTGCTCGGCGGCTTGTGCTGTGAACCTGGGCAAGAGGCCTGGATTAAAAGTAACAGCAGCGAGACCACACATCTCGTGAAGAAAAAACTCATGAATTATTTAGGGCTTTTCGACATGAAAGGGAATGTCTGGGAATACTGCTCGAATTCATACGGAAGCTACGGGAAATCTGATACCATAGTGACCCGTGGCGGCAGCTGGAACGATGACACCTCAAAAGCCAACGTCTTCTATCGCGGCCACTACGCGGACCCGACACATAACGACATTTACACGGGATTCCGGCTTGTCATCACAAAAAGAAACTAAAATTAATTTAAAAATATGAGGACAAAACTATCAATCTTCGCAATCTGTATCTTGCTGTCAACAATGGTGTTGGCACAAGACCGGAATCCGATGTACTACGGATTTGACGCAACCTTGAGCGGCTTCGGCAAAACGTCTTTCAGACGTAACATCCCGTTGAGAAATTATTATGACGGATATTCGTCACTCAATATTTATACATTTGGAAGACGTTATCAGGTCGGCGGGAAATTCGCCATCTTTTCCAAAAACGAGAAAGTCGGATTCGAGACGGGGTTGAGGTACGCTTTACATTTCAAGAAAATTGAAGCGGCGGACGGAAACGGTTTTACGGAAAATTATCTGTATCTGCAAAATACAACAAACACGAATAGTGTTGATTATTACAGGATTACAAAAGTGATTCAGAACACCGGATACCTCGGCGTTCCGTTGGAGTTGGTGCTGCTTCCGATGTCAAAAAACAAATTCTGTAGGATATATTTCAAACTCGGAGTTGAACTTAATGTGCGGATTCATGAAAATGTACACGTGAAAGCCTTTGATTCTCAATTTAAAGATGCCGTGAAAAGCATCGGGAAAGACTTTAAGAAATCTGATGTTTACTACACGACATGGTATGCCGGAATCGGGATGCAGTTCGGAAAACCGGGAGAACAGAAATTCAGCCTGCAGTTCTTGTTCCCTTATCTGACAAATGAAAAAAGCAGCGGAATAATAGATACAAACGACATAATCGGATTTACATTTGAATATAAATTACCTGTAAAAAGATAAGCCATGAAAAAATGTTTTTTGATAATAAGTGTGTTAGGACTGATATTCATGTCCTGCAAAAAAGAGACTACATTAAGCGGGTCATATATTATCCCCGACCCGGCAAACCCGTCGCTGCCGATTTATTCCGAATCAGGGTACAACACATTCGGCGCAATGTTCGACGACAACAGCATGACAAAATCACAATATCAATATAATTCCGGTTTTGTCTATATCACAACAGACACAATGTCGGTCTTCAAACTTAATTTTGTACTTTATTCATACGGAACGGTCGCCATTGATTTCAAACTGAAAGACATGTTTCCAAGCAATTATGCCGAACTTCTTGCCCTTGACGGAAAAACTTACAATTTCAAAGAGCCGAATTCGTCGTTCGCACTTTATCGTGACGGCACGCCTGTTGATTATCAATTGATTGATGGTGAGATAGAATTTCACAAAGCCCAACCGTTGAGAATCGACGAAATTGTGAGCGGGACAGTGCTTTCAGGTTATTTCTCAATGAAGTTCATCGTTGACAACCAACCGCATTCGATTTATGACGGCCGTTTTGATGTAAGTGTCCAGGATCACAACTTTTATGACTTAAGGGAAAAATAGATGAGAGTTAAAATGTTTTAAGGTCGGGTTAGGATGGTCTTTCTAAATGATTAAGACAATGTCAATTTGAGGGAGATCTTTGATAGCCATAATAACCAACACACCTCATTCGAGAGATTCGGTTTATGTGAAAATTTGACTTTTATGTCAAAAAATAAAACAGTGACAAAAAATTGTAATTCAATAGTTTATAACTAAAATAAAATTATGGGATATGAAGAAACTTTCCATAATCCTCACCTTGCTGCTCGTCTTGGGCGGCAAGGCTTCTGCGCAGCATGAGTTCGAATACATCTTCGACTCCATCAAGGATGAGACGCCATGTGTTAGATT
>JAKSMW010000056.1 GCA_024400395.1 Bacteroidales bacterium | reverse complement strand
TCAAGGCGATTAAAGTGATGAATATCATTTACTTGACATTCACAATCGGCTTGATTGGCTACATCTTGTATGAACTTTGTGGCGGTGACTTTATCTTGAGCGGCGAGTTCAAGGCAACGAGAGTCTGCCTCATCGTGGTGTCAGTCATCATGTTCTGCTACAGCTATTTTTTGAAACAGAAAAACTGGAAGAAATAACAAAAGCTCAAGCGACTAAAACGGTCGGACTCGTGCAACTTGGTTAAATAAACTCGTGCAACTTGTGTTAAAAAATATGAAAAACATAATTTCAAATAAAGAAAGCCTCATCAAAACTTGGAAGTTCTCGTTGCTTGACATGGCTTGCGGCGACATGATTATCAAGGCGGTATGGATTTATAACAAGAAACTTGACACGGAGCTGATGAGTGAGAAACTCTCCGTTTTGCTTGAAAAGTATCCGTTTTTGGCTGGTCGTTTGAAATCCGCGGATGGAATTTCGTGCAGCAACGAAGGTTGTCTGTTTGATGTCGTCGAGCGTCCCGATTTGATTATAAAAGTAGCATTGAAAAGTCTGCATATTTATGACGATTTTTCGCAAGAGCTTAACATTAAAGACTTTAAGATCGGGAAAAGCGCACCGATTACGTTTCGCGTCACCAATTTGAGAGACGGAGCCGTGCTCGGCGTCCAGATGGCTCACATTTGTATGGACGGACAGTCATTGTACAATTTTTTGTATGAATGGGCATTGCTGTGTCATGTCAAAGATGTTGAAATTCAACAGGAAACGCAATCGGAATTTCCGAAACTTGAATTTAAGTCGAAGTCACAGGTCTCTGCCATTTTGGAAAAGAAAAACTGGACGCGGCTCGGTTTCAAGAATTTGATTAAGATGGCGTTTTATGGTATGTCGCCAAATTCAAAAGCGAGTTGTACACCTTTATTAATTAATGGTGATAAGATCAGACAACTCAAGGCAGTCGCTGGCAGAAAAACCGGCATCAGAATTGGAACTAATGCGATTTTGTCGGCTGTCGTCTTGAAAACCAATATGATACTCAATGGATTCAATGGCAGAAAGGAGTATTCTGTTGTGGCTGTCACCGACATTCGCGGAAGGTATAAAAATCTGTGCGCCGATTTTATCGGGAATGCGGTGAACAATATCGTAACTAATTCATTGAAAGAAACTTATGATATTTTTGAATTGGCAAAACTGATTCAAATGAATGTGACGGAATATCTTGAAAATCATGATGGAAAACTCGATGAAAATGTTGATCTGAACATGAATGCCATAAAGTGGCGGTTGCCCTACGTCGGTTTTGACATTTCTGGCATGAATTCGAAAACTCCGACCACGCTTTATGTCAACGACCAGCGGAAAATGCCGGTTTATGACCTCGATTTCGGTTCCGGCCGGCCTGTCATCGCCATCCCGAACGACTTGCCTGACATGGTGAAAATCTGGCCTGTCAACGACGGAAAAGGTTCGGTAATGCTGTTTTTCAGAGGTTATCTTGCGAAAAACATTGTGGAAAGCGGCGGCGTTGACGAAGTCTTCAAGGAACTGATAGAGTCTTGATAATCAAGTCATTCGTCAAGCCACTCCCAGTCAGTCACCAAGGTTGATTTGCGTTTCGTGCAGTCGTCGTCCTTGCATCTGAAGCTGATTTCATGCTTGTTGAAGTCAACTTCATAGATGCCTTTTTCGTCTTTGCAAGGCTCGTTTCTGTTCGAAAAGGTGACGGTGTTGTCTTCGACAAGATAAGTTCCGACGAGAGGTTTCCCGCTGTCAACGCCCATGAAATCTATGCGGTATTTGAAATCTTTCATCGTGAGGACTGCGCCGCCAGTCGTACTCATCCAGCAGCCTTCTATGCTTCTCGCAACAGTTGATTTTTTGATTGGTTTTGCGGACGGTTTCTTCTCCGGCTTGGCAATAGAATCTTTCGGCGTTTGTTTTCTTTCTTCTTTAACTAATTGTGTTTCAGATTTTTGACTCTTAGCTGAATTGATCTTCGGGAAGTATTTAAAGGCAATGAAACCTACAAAAACGACAACAAAGACGATTATTAAAATCTTTGTGAAAACATTGCCAGACTGTGTTTTTTTTGAAGAGTTTTTCTTCTTTTTTGATGCTTTTTTAGCCATATTTCTTTTTTTTGCAAAGATAGGGATTCCATTGAATTATTTCGTACTTTTGCACCGAAAATTTTCAAAAATATGCAGGAAACAATTCTGATTTTGGATTTTGGTTCGCAAGTGACGCAACTCATAGGTCGTCGCCTCCGCGAACTCAATGTTTATTGTGAAATTCATCCATATAACAAAATCCCGGAGATAACAGAAGACATCAAGGGTGTCATCTTAAGCGGAAGCCCGTCATCGGTGCGAGACGAAAAAGCTCCGTTCGCTGATTTGTCAAACATCAAGGGCAAGTTGCCGTTGCTTGGCATCTGCTATGGCGCACAATTCATGGCATATCACTTTGGTGGTGAAGTAAATTCTTCATTGTCAAGAGAATACGGTCGCGCAATGTTGACGGTTGTTGAAGAAAATTCGCTGTTGTTCAAAGGCGTGTCGAAGACAAGTCAGGTATGGATGTCGCATGGCGATACGATAGCCAAGCTGCCGACAAACGCTCACATTATCGCAAGCACCGACAATATCGAAAACGCCGCCTATAAGATTGATAATGAAGATACTTACGCCGTGCAGTTCCATCCGGAGGTTTTCCACAGCAAGGAAGGCCCGAAGATGCTTGAGAACTTCGCGATGACAATCTGCGGCTGCCACGGCAACTGGACTCCGGATTCGTTTGTTGACACAACCGTTGAGGCGATGCGCAAGAAACTCGGTGACGACAAGGTCATCCTCGGACTTTCGGGGGGCGTTGACAGCACCGTCGCGGCAGTGCTTCTGAACAAGGCGATAGGCAAGAACCTGACATGTATCTTCGTCGATAACGGACTTCTCAGGAAGAATGAGTTTGAAGATGTCCTTGATTCATATAAAGACTTGGGACTCAATGTTATAGGTGTTCACTCCGGTGACTTGTTCATGAAGAAGCTCGCCGGCGTGACGGATCCGGAGGCCAAACGCAAGGCCATAGGCGGCACGTTCATCGAGGTTTTCGATGCCGAGGCACGGAAGATTCAAGGCGCGAAATGGCTCGCGCAAGGCACAATCTATCCGGATGTCATTGAAAGCGTGAGCGTTAACGGTCCGGCTTGCAAGATAAAGTCGCATCATAATGTCGGCGGCTTGCCGGAAAAGATGAATCTTAAAATAGTCGAACCGCTGCGCACTTTGTTCAAGGACGAGGTGAGAAGAGTGGGTCGCGCCTTGGGCATCAAACGCGAATTGGTCGGACGTCATCCTTTCCCGGGTCCGAGCTTGGGAATCAGGATTTTAGGCGAGGTGACGGAAGAGAAACTCCGCATCTTGCGCGATGCCGATGACATTTTCATCAAAGGTCTCCGCGAGTGGAAATGTGAGTTGCCGAGTGCTTCGTATCCGAATGAAATAGCTGATAATCTGTATGATAGCATCTGGCAGGCCGGCACAATTCTGCTTCCTGTCAAGAGCGTCGGCGTTATGGGCGACGAGCGAAGTTACGAATATACAATCGCTCTCCGTGCCGTCATCTCGACCGATGGAATGACCGCCGACTGGGTGCATCTTCCATACGAATTTCTTGCCAAGGTCTCGAATGATATTATAAATAAGGTGAAAGGTGTCAACCGCGTTTGTTACGACATTTCATCAAAACCGCCAGCGACAATTGAGTGGGAGTGAGATAGTAGAAAGTTTAAAGGGTGCAGAGTGAATTTTTTTGAAAATTTCTGTAACATTTGAATTGTTTTTGATACTATAGGGTGAAAAAGAAATAAAAAATGGAAAAACAAATTAATTGGAAACGCGAGGTTGTCGCATATTTGTTTTTGGTGATCGGCAGCGCATTGTTTGCTATCGGTGATGTTATGTTTGTGAACCCATATTTGCTTGCGCCGGGCGGCACATACGGTCTTTCTAACGTGTTCAACACATTGTGGCCGTGGAGGATTTCATATTACGCCTTGTGCATGGACATCCCGCTGTTGATAATCGGGACATGGATTCTTGGCCCAAAATTTGGGTTCAAGACCATTCTTTCGACATTTATGATATTCGGATTCACATGGGTGATTGAAACAATGTGGGGCTACAATCCGGTGATTCATGAAGGTATCTTCACCGATGTGTCGGGAATGGATGAGACATTGCGCAACATTATGGTTCAGATTCCTCACAGCGAGTCGTATTATATGCCTGATTATTTCCTTAACACAATGGTAGCCGGTGGTATTTACGGTGTTGCTATCGGCTTGATCTTCAAGTCTGGAGCGACATCCGGCGGCAGTGATATCATCTCTATGATTTTGCATAAATATACTAAAATATCACTCGGTACGTTAGTGATGATTGTTGATTCTTGCATCACATTGACGACACTCATCGCTTTCGGGCAACTCCGTCTGCCAATCTATTCAATCCTTGTGATTGTGATTGAAGGCAAGATAATCGACCTCGTGGTTGAAGGCATGAAGACTTACAAGACGGCGTTTGTCATAACCGAAAAGATCGATTTGGTCAGGGATTTCATTGTCAATGACATAAAGAGGGGAGGCACATGTTTCGTCGGCACAGGGCTGTTCAAGGGACAGGAACGTAAGATGATTTACATCAACTTGAGCCGTTCTGATTTGATAAAGCTGAAGAATAGTTTGGCTGACCTTGACCCTGATGCGTTTGTCAATGTTATGGAAAGCTCGGAGGTCATGGGAAAAGGATTTATCCCGCTTCCAACATCTGAAAAATAAAGGTTGAAATTGTTGAGGCATATTATGAAAAAACGCATTATTACGTTGATAACCATTGTGTTAATGCTTGCTGGTAAGGCGGCGACAGCACAGCTGTATGACCATGCTGATAACTCATTCAAGAATCAGCAGACGTGTCATGTGGCGTTGATGATTCCTCTATATCTCGAACAGGTTGATGCGGAGTTTTGCGAAGAAACGCCGAATAACAAGATGCTGTTGACCAAGCCGTTCTCGTTTCTTCATTTCTATGAAGGATTCATGATAGCAGTGGATTCAATGGTGAACAGCCGTGGAATGAATTTGGATTTGAAAGTGTATGACGTTGATAATGATGTAAATAAGGCGTTGGCGGCTATCGGTGATTCATGGCTGGCAGACGCCGATATAATCATCGGGCCGTTCTACATCAAGCCTTTTGAGAAAGTAAAAGAATATGCTGTCCAAAATAACATATTGATTGTCAATCCTATAACACAACGTTCCAACATCGTCGAAAATCACCCGAATGTGATAAAAATCAAGCCATCGTTGGAGTCACAAATTGCATATCTTGAGTCGCTGGTCAAAAACTATTACCGTTCAAACAATGTGTTTATAATCAGCCGCGATGGCGTGATTGATGACGAGATGATAGTACACATCAACGATGTTGTTGAAAACAATATTGAACCTGTGTCATTTGTTGATAACAGTCACATTGTCAATGTGATAAAAAGGCATCAAAAGAGATGGTCAATGCTTGAGGTCGATTTCAAGGAGTCGGATTTCCTCACAGATAATGTCAGTCTGAATATTCAAATGCTGAAGCGGAACATCAATGACAGCACTTCATTCAAGAATCGAATCGTCAATATCAACTACAGCCGTGACAGTCTGCACAACGTGAAAAAATATGCTTCGCTGTTGAGAAACAATCTTTTCATCGTCTATGGAAACGACAGGATTTTCGCAGATGAAATTGTCAACAAGTTGACAAAACTCACCGAGTATTATCCGATTACCGTTGTGATGCTTCCAGAATGGAGTAAGTTTGAGAGACTTTTCAATGAGAATCTCATGAAGATGAAAGCGATATATTTCGATGATAATTACATTGATTATCAATCTGTAAAGGTGATGAATTTTGTAAATAAATTCAGAGAGAAATATGGTTCGGAGCCGCAGGAACATGCATTTCAGGGATTTGACATCGGCTGGTATTTCTTGAATGCTTTCAAATACTATGGGACTAATATCGAGGAGGCTTTTCAATATTTCAACATCCCATTGCTACAGTCTGAATTTCATTTCATGAAAAGTGGAGAAAATGATGGATATGAAAACGTTTTCTGGAATGTCTATCAATTCAAAGGCTACAACAAAATCCCGATTGAACTAAAGATAACAAATGAATAAAACTATTAACATGAAAAAGAATTTGATATATGCTATTGCCGTCTTGCTTTTGGTGATGTTCTCGTGCAAAAGCAGGAATGCAGCATTGATTTCTTATTGGGATAATGGCAATGTGAGATCGGCACTTCACAAAACCGACGGCAAACTTGACGGCTATTGCAAATGGTATTACGCAACGGGAACACCGATGATGGAAGCCAATTACACCATGGACGTTCTCAATGGAGAATCTACGCGCTGGTTTGAAAACGGTCAGGTGATGATAAAGGCCAATTACAAAGAAAATCAATACGAAGGAGTGGTGGAGGAGTACAATGTGGCTGGTGTCCTTATCAAGAAATCGACTTATATGGTCGGCGTGTTGAATGGCCTGTTTTATCAGTGGTACGATGACGGGAAACCATACGTTGAGGGTGAATATCTCAATGGCATGATGCACGGCAAGTGGATGATGTATTATCAGGACGGCAGCATTGGAAGCACGGCTGATTATGACAGAGGTACCGGGATTCAATATGGTTACAGCCAGGGCGGACTTTACAAGAACGCGATGATACATTACAAGGATAATCTTAAGGACGGGCGGGAGTATAGATATGCAGTTGACGGAAGTGTTGAGGAGATTCTGATATGGAGCAAAGGTGAGTATCTTGGTAACGTGTTGGTTGATAGGTAAATACAAAAAAATAAAATTATTTTAAAATATTTTTCAAAAAAGTGTTTTTGATGAATTAAAAATGCTAATTTTGCAGGAAATTTCACGTGTTAAAAGTTTTTAAACACATTATATTAACTTAAATAAAAAAAAGTAATGAAAGTACAAACTATCATGGAAAACCTGGAAAAGAAACATCCAGG
>JAKSMW010000055.1 GCA_024400395.1 Bacteroidales bacterium | reverse complement strand
GGACCCCCGACCCCGAGATTACAAATCACGTGCTCTACCGCTGAGCTATGCCGGCTTTTATGTTAAAGAACCTCACTGCATAAAGCAGACCATTTTGTCCGTTCAAAATGGTCTGCAAAAATACGTATTTTTCACGAACCAACAAGCATTTTTTATAAAAAAAATTTATTTTTTTTCAAACACCTGCCAATCCATTGTCTATCAATAAAATAAACTATTTGTCAGCACGATTTTTATACTTCTCAACCTGCGATTTCAAAGCGTCAACGGCCAAATCTGCCGCTTCTTCAAACGTCTTGCACTGCTTGCTTGAATATAAATCGTTGCCTTTTAAAACAATTCTGATGTCTGCAATCTTGTTCTCCGGCGCATCCGTGTTGGCGAGTTTCAACGTCACCTCCGCCCCGATGACATCACCCATCTTTGAACATAACTTCTCAACTTTCGTGCTGATGAATTCCTCTAATTTCGCGTCCGCCTTGAAATGGACAGCATTAAATGTAACTTTCATTTTAAACCTCCTTTTTAACGGTTATTAAAATTATTCTTTTATTCGTCGCCCAACGGATGGGCAAACTGATATATCTCCTTCAACTGGTCTATGGTGTTGTGCGTATAAATCTGCGTCGAGCCGAGGCTGCTGTGCCCCAACAATTTCTGTATCGCCCTGATGTCAGCCCCCTCATTCAGCAAATGCGTGGCAAAAGTGTGCCTCAACACATGCGGACTCTTCTGTTTCAAAGTCGTCACGCCACCAAGAATCCTATGAACCACATTATATACAAAGGTAGCACTCGCCGGCCTACCTTTGTCATCAACAATCAAACTAACGTTTATGTTTCCCGGAAATTGCGCATCCCGAATTTTTTTGTACCTGACAATCATATCAACAAGCTCCCGGCTCACCGGAATCAGACGCTCCTTGTTTCTCTTGCCATGCACTTTTATTAATAAGGTGTCCTCCCCCACATCCGAATCCTTCAGCCCCCGCAATTCAGCCTGCCTCATCCCTGTCTGATACAACATCTCGAAAATCAGTTCATCTCTTCTCTCCTTGAAATCATCGCCTTCGGCAAACTCGACCTTTTCCATGTCCTGCTCCGGGACGAACTTCGCCAACTCCTTCGGCCTCCGCAGCGATTTAATGCCCTGCATCGGCGTGACCTTTAACACTTTTTCTCGCAGACAGAATTTGTAAAAAGCCCTCAAACTCGAAATTTTCCTGTTAATGCTGCGGTTTTCCAAGCCTTCGTTTTTCAAACTTACGACGTAGGAACGCACAATATCTCCAGTCGCCTTTGTCATGTCGTCAAGCTCATATATATTAATAAGGTATATGCGAAACTGATCCAGGTCACGCTGATACGCTGATACAGTGTGAATTGAATATCTTTTTTCAGTCTCGATATATCTTATGAAACGTTCGAGCATCTTCGTTTGAATTTCGCCCCAAAGATACAGCCGAATTTTTGAAAAAGCAAGAGATTTTTTGAAATTTCTCAAAAACGCATTATATTTTTATTCCTATCTTTGCAAAAATTTGAAAATATGCTAACTATCGGATTATCAAACACAAGCGAGACAACAGTATCAGAATCGAACACGGCACGCAGATACGGAAGCGGCGGCATTGACGTTTTCGCCACTCCTGCAATGGTGGGACTTATGGAGAACGCGGCGATGACCGCCGTCGGGAACGACCTGCCGGAAGGCTGCACCACAGTAGGAAGTCTAATCAACACAACCCACATCAAGCCGTCAAAACTCGGCGCGAAAGTCAGGGCCACCGCCGTGCTGAAGGAGATCGACGGAAGAAAACTCACATTCAAAGTTACCGCCGAAGACGACAACGGCATCATCGGCGAAGGCGAACACGTGAGATATATCGTTGACATCGAGAGATTTATGAGCAAATTGAGGTGATTTGTTTCTTCTCCGCAACTATCTTAAATTCCTTTTTTTACTTATATTGTTCATGTTTTGTAACTGGTACAAAGAGGCTATTTTCTGCATTTTAATTCAATTCAAAGACCATTTTTTTGCATTTTAATTCAATTCAGAGGCTTATTTTTTACATTTTAATTCAATTTGAATGAAAAATTTTTTATTTTTGCACCCGATTTTAACAGTTTCAACATGGACGAAAAAACGATTTTGCAGGTATTGGCGGATCAAAAAGACGAAAAAGCCAAGTACAATTCACAGAAATTGTGCCACCGCCGGGAAGAGGAGTTCTTTGAATGGGATTCAAACCTCGCCCAAGTGGTGATTGGCGTGCGAAGATGCGGAAAATCAACGCTTTGCCATAAGGTCTTGACCCAGCGAAAAGTGAAATACGCCTACGTTGACATGAACGACGACCGTCTTTTTGGCTTGAGAACCGCCGACCTCAACACGGTTCTGAACTGTGTTTACCAGATTTACGGAAGCGATGTCAACTACATCTTGCTCGATGAGATTCAGGATGTTGACGGCTGGTATCTATTCGTAAACCGACTGTTGAGGCAGGGGATGCATGTTGTAATCACAGGCAGCGACGCAAAACTGTTGAGCGGCGAGCTTGCCACCTACCTCACCGGACGTTACAACGAGATAAGGCTGTTCCCATTTTCATACGCAGAGTCATGCAGCTTCAGCGGAATTGACACGGAAGACGTAACTACCAAGGCCGATGCATCGCGCAAAGCCGCTGTGACACAGTATGTTATGGATGGCGGAATGCCAGAGCTGCTTTCGATGAAAAATCAGCAGAGCCGAAGGACTTACATGGGCGGACTGATTGAAACCATCATCACCAAAGACATCGCAAGACGTTTCAACATCCGCAACGTTGAAAGCCTGCGCCGAATGACACACCAACTATTAAACAACGTATGCCAAAGCATTAACTACGAGAGACTTATGTCGCTTGCTGGTCTTGGAAGCGTTGCCACCACACAGAAATACACGGGTTATCTGCAACAGGCTTTCCTGATAAAAAAAGTTCAGAAATTCTCTTTCAAAAGCAACGAACGGATACGCAACGAGAAGGTCTATGTGATCGACAACGGTTTCATTGCGAACCGCGAGAACTCGCTTCTTGGCGAAAATATCGGCTGGCGGCTCGAAAACGTGGTGTTTGTAGAGTTGCTCAGGCGTTACAGTTCACAGGCCGATGACATATATTTCTACAAACCCACTTCCCGAAGCAAGGAGGTTGATTTTGTCGTGTGCAGGCAGGGCGTTGTCGTCGAACTGCTTCAGGTCGCATATTCGGTTTCAGAAAACAAGACTTTCAAGCGCGAGACTGGTGCGTTGATTGACGCCGCCGAGAAACTTCAGAACGAGAAACTGTCGATAGTCTGCCTCGACGACAGCCGCGACGTTGAAATCAAAGGCCACACAATACACATAAAATCGGCAATCGACTGGCTGCTTGGAAGGTGAAATTAAATGAAGATTATTTCAAAATGGACTGCAACACGACACCCAAATATCTCGAATGGCTTAATGTCATTGCCAAAACCCGTCTGATTTTCAACACCTCCGACGAACTTGAAAATTATCTCGACAACCACAATATTACCGCCAACGGGATGAAACGCGTTTATCCGACGGAGCAGAAACAGCGTTCGACTTTCAACGACCTTTACATGCACGTCTGGAACATGTCGGATTGCAGCATCAAGCTCGACAGCTTTATGAAAGATTACGAAAAGGCTTCGGATTTCTACAGGAAGAAACTTGCACGCCGCATTAATCCGGAGAAGATAGCTGCCGCAATCCTCAGACATTTCTACTTGTCGGAAGATGGCAACTGCTCAAAGTCATTGCTCGGCATTGTGGAAGAGATTGAAAATGAAGATATTGACATAACCATGATTGTCATGATGCTTCTGAATGCGCTCGGCGGCTACGATTCAAAAGGTGGCGACCTCACCGACTTCAGCGAACGCTACGACGCCGTCATGAATCTCCTCGAAGAGTTCACGAAAGAATGCCCGTATTTCGAAAAGATCCCTGCTCTCACCGAGGCGATGCACGAAAAAGACAAGACCCGCATCACACTTTACAAACACGTTGAGACAATCCTCGACGCATTCAGCTCGTACAGCTCCACCGCCGACATCATGGAACTTTCGGAAATCATAAAGCAAAAACGAATACCTCTCAACATCGAAGGCTTCTGGAACGAATGCGGAGGACGCGCCGACCGCACCGACTTCTGGATGATAGAGGAAACCATCGACGAAGGGCTGTATTTCGCCACGAAATACAACAAACTCAGCAGCGGCAAAATAGAGAAGGCTCGTTTCATGATGACGCTTTCATCCAACCCCGACGGACGCATCCTGATGTACATGACACACCCGAAGTCGCCAAAGCATCTCTTCGACGGAGCCCCATACGACGAGAGCGATCATGTCTGGTACATGATGGACATGCCGAGCGACTGGAGCGATGTCGGCGAAATGCGTTTCTTCAAGCGAATGCCATACAAATCATGGCAGACGGAGCTGAATCTCACGAAAGTGACGGACGAAAAAACGCTTGATGTTTACGAGGCTTTGCTCGAAAAATGTGAAATCGTGAATCCGTATGAAGAATGGGAATATAAATACGACCGCTGCCTTTATGCCGTGACGCGCGAGGCTTTGTACATCGAGTCGGAGAATGAAGGCAAACTCTACAGGGTGCCGATTGAGCTCCGCGAGGTGTTTTCCGAATTCGGTCTCGGTTCGAACGTCGGGCGCATCACCATGAACGGCAAAATTTTCCTGGCATTCGACGACATTTTGTGGTACATCCCGAAAAACAGGTTCAGGAAATACGGGATAACGGAAGTGGAGAAGATTGAGTGAGAATATTGACCTGCACGCAAACTATAATGCACCCATCTCTTCAGACCATTTTGCTGCCAGGTTAAGGCGATAAATCCTCGCTGGTGTTCATTTTTTTTGAATTTTGTGCAATGACAATCACTTTAGACTTCGGTCTGAATTTTGGGGAGCATTATAAGTTGTTCTTCGTCTTCCATATCGCCATCGGGTGTTTTTTTACCCTTTCGCATATATCAGGCCATTCTCCGAAGAGCAACTGAGGCATATATATGTTGGCATTGAATTTTTCGACAAATTGCTTTTCATCGTCTGAAAGGACAATCAAAGTGGTAAGATAATCTTTGACATCATCCTTTGTCTTGTCGAGTTCAAAAAATGTTGACTTGTGCAGCATCGGGAGCAGGTTGGTTCTTATCTGCTTGAATTCAATATCATCAATTTTGCTGAAATTGTATGAAGCCGATGGCGAATTGCTTCCGCCAACAGCCAAGTAAAACACGACTATCTTGCGCAGAAGCGGAGTGTCTTCTTTAGTGATGATGTTGGTCGTCAATAAGTTGTGAATGTCGTATAAATCACGTGCGGCACTTCTTTCAATGAAAGCCTTTATCTTGCTCCCGAACAATTCAATCGGCGATAGAGTCCTGACAGTCAGCTTGTTTGTAAAGTCGGCAGTCGTTATGGCATCAACTATCGGCATGACGTGGCAACGCATTGAATAGTTGATTTCAATTTTGATATTGTCCTGGTTGCCGCCGGAATTTCTATAGTAAAACGCCCACGAATCAAGTGAGTGAGGGTTCTTGGATTTCTGATTCAACTGATAGCCTTCGGTCGCCATGTAGTGAAGAATAATTTTGTTGATCATTTCACGATACTTCAACATTTTATCCCTGTCACATTCTACCGTGAAATCAAAATCCAAATCAACTGAAAGCCTTGGAATGTCGAAAACGGTCAGGTTGATAGCCGTTCCGCCTTTCAACGCCAGCGTGTCTTTGAGTGTGTTTTCATCGTTGATGAAAGCGAGTATATCGATGAGTCTCAATACTTTTTCAAGATTGTCTCTTATAAATCCAGTCTTCAGTGAAAGCTGGTCAAGGTCTTTTCTGTTATACGTTTTCATAGTTTCCCTGTTCTAAATATGACAACAAATTTTGTGGGCCGTACAGTTTCCAGTCTTTGTGATAGAAATTCGATTCATTCCTGTCATTTGTCAGATATTTCGGATGCAATGCACCTTTTTCTTTGCATGTTTTTATGAAATCATCATCGAGCAGCATGTTTTCTTTGAAATATTGCAGTATGAATCCGGCCTTTTGGTAAAGAAAAGATTTGTTGATGCCATCCAAATAATCAAGCATTTTTGAGCTGTTTAATAAGCTGATTGCGGATATGCAATGCACCAATTCTTCCAAGCCGCCTACTCGGTCGATGTTGTCGATGCAGTCAATCACGGTGCGTTCGAGATTTGAAACTCTGGTTTTGCCAAGCAAGGGCGTTTCGACATATTTGTTGCTATACGAGCGGAAAATCTTGTAATCCAATCCGTTGTGCGTGAAATCGCTGATTCGTTTGGATGTCGAAACTTGCACTTCAAATGTCATTTGGTGTGCAAATCCGTGATATTCAAGCGCTGAATGATACGAAATGTAAGCGTCTTCGGCAATGGCCGAGCCTATTTCGAACTTGTTTGCCACAGGTGTCTTTGTTGACAGGTCATTCACGCAGTACAATCCACGCCTGATGCTGCCTACCAATCCCTTCTTGACATAGTTCTGCATTAGTTGTTGTGCTGAATGCATATTACCGGTCATGGCGCACACGTCATCTAATGTGAATATACCAATCTCATGTAGTCGTTCCAAATATTTTATCATATTTCTAATTTTGCGCAAAAATACACAATATTTTGTACATTCAATCAAATTCTGCAATTGTTTTCTTAAAAAAATCTTTCAAAAACCCGTTGGCGGAATTAATTCACTGCATATTTGACTTCCCCAATGAGTCATCGGGCAGTACAACACAATCGCACGCAGCCGAAGACCACAAAAAGCGACGAAATGACATAAAAACCGATTGCAATCGCCTTTTTGTGTAAAAATCTCAAAAACAGGACGTAGCTACGTCAATTTTTGGTGGCATTATAAGTTTGCTCGTCACCATTCACCAGTCAACCGCCGTTCCGACAAGCTCAACGAGCTGCTGATCCGTCACCCGCCACCTTTTTTATCACTTTGTGCCAATAGGCCCAGTCGTAGCCCGTTGAGGGATGATAGACGCAAAAGGCGCGGACGCGTCCGCCATCCTGAAGCAGATAATAGCCGTTTTGAACGGAATAGCCTTCCACATTGACGGCTTCGCCATCCTGCCACCTCTCGGAAGGCAGATTGTCCCAAAGCCTCTTGCCCCACACGATGAGCAAATCGGGGTGCAACTGGTTGAGGACGGAGAAAAACGGCTCGGCTGCCGCCTGATACTGTTCCGCCGTGCCAGCCTTGCGCGGACCGCCCATGGCCACTTGCAGATAATTGTAGAAAGCGATGTCGTCCCAAATCCGGCGGCTTTCGGCGGGCGTGGTTTCGTGGCCCACCAAAGACCGCTCGAATTTCAGGTAGGTGTTCATCCAGCCTTCGCGTTCGTTGGCTGGATTGAGATAGTCTGCCACGACCTTTCTGGTGAAACCAGCGCATTCGGGATGACCCCGAGAACCACAATCGGCGCAAGCATCGCCACAATAATGGCTTTCGCCCAGCACCAATATCCTTTTTGGGAACAATGCCGGCTGATGGTAGTTGGGGCCAATATGTGGGTGGAAGAAAATCATCCCAAAGCCACGAAAGTGAAATCGTTTTTCGTACAGTAGGCTTTCTTGTAGTCGAAGCCGTAGATGTTCATGTACATTTCCTGAATTTCCTTGGCGCCGTTATAGAAAGGGTCTGTCGTGTGGATTCGGGTTGTGACGGTGATGACCATTTCAGGTGTCAGCACCGTGCCGTCGCAGCACTTGGTTTAACACCCAATAGTTTAATCAAAGACATGAAGACA
>JAKSMW010000054.1 GCA_024400395.1 Bacteroidales bacterium | reverse complement strand
CTTTCCTTCGCCGAAAGCGCATCAACATCTAATGTGTCGAGGATCCGCAACGCGCGGTCGGGGTACATTTGATAGAAACATTCCACGCGGTAGAGCGTGTCTGCCGCCGCCGGCGCACCGTTCCTGCTGCATGACGTAGCAACCGCAACAAGAGCCAGAAGACATATATAGAAAAAACGTTTCATGGGGGCAAAAATACGAAAATATTCCGACAGGCTGCGAAAACTTGAATTATTTTCGTTTTTTTACGCCATTAGCATCTTTTCCATCTGAAATCATTATGTTAAGATTCGGAAGATGAGCTGTAATATTACAACTTTTGTGATTTTTTTACCAGAAAATGAATTTATTTTGCAGAAAGATATTATCTTTGCACTCAAAATATGAAAGACATGAGTACGAGCAACATCGATTTCGTAACTTACTGTATAGGAAACCTTTCCAGAAGGCTTGGACTCACACAACGGGATGTGTATGAGCGACTTAATTCATCTGGAATCCTCGAAGGATACATCGTTGCCTGCTACGATGTGCTTCACACTTTCGGGAAGGAATATCTGATGCAGGACCTCACCGACTACATGAAAGAGAAAGGAGTGCTCAACTGATGAGAGTCTATCATTCTTCCACACAACGTATTGAAAACCCCGACATTTCCCATTCAAGAGATTTTCTCGACTTCGGAAAAGGGTTTTATGTCACAACAATTGAAGAGCAAGCTGTCAAATATGCTGAACGATTCATGAGAAGAAGCCATGCCGCTTGGCTTAATGTCTATGAGTTAAATGATGATGCGTTCAAATTCAATATTTTAACATTGAAAAGTTACGATGAATCATGGATAGATTTTGTCACATCATGCAGAGCGGGAAATGACAAGTCAGATTATGACATGATAATTGGAGGCATTGCCAACGACAAGGTTTTCAGGACGATAGACTTGTATTTCGCCGGAGACATCAGCAAGGATGAAGCGTTGAAAAGGCTTATCTATGAAAAACCAAACAATCAGATTTGCATCAGGAGCCAGGAAATAATTGACAAACATCTTAAATTCATTGAAGGCATAAAGATATGAATCACGACGAAGCGTTCCATACCATTCTCGAAGCAAAATACGCCAGGATTATAAGCGAAATAAGCGAAATGCACGGAATCCCCATTGAGACTGCAGCCGGCATATTCTACAATTCCGACACCATGCAGCTTATTGAAGAAGGCGTGGCGGATCTTCATTGTCGCAGCGACAAATATCTTGCCGAGGAGATTTGGGCTGAATGGCAAGATAAGAACATGTATCACACTTCAGGAATTTGATAACTGCCAACAAACTGTGATAATACAGTTTCCCTATTTCTTCATCCGCAAGCATGAACAATAAGAAGTTTTTCTTTTTTCATAGTATTAAATATTTCGTTCACAAAGTCAGGCAAGATTTTACACTACGCAGCACAACTCGCCGATTTTTTATGTTTTTCAACCCATAAACATTATCCAAAATTCAGTTTCGCAGGCTCCCTATTGGCACGACACAAACGCCATCACTGCGTGTATAGGGATAACTGCCATTGGCAGTAAGAACCATGAGGAACGAGGGAACTCCCATCTTATCCGTGTCAATCTTTTTGCGCAATGCAAGCAAATTGGCAGCACCATCTTCAATAAGCTTGTCGCCACCTAACTTTATTTCAACCAAGCCATATTGTCCATTGCGCAGATGCACAACGGCATCACATTCCAAGCCGCTTTTGTCCCTATAATGATACACCTTTCCATCGATAGGCTCGGCATACACCCTCAAATCACGGACAGCCATCGTCTCAAATAGCAGCCCCATTGTGTTTAAGTCGTTCAACAAGTCGTTCGGGCCTATGCCAAGGGCGGCCGTCGCAACTGACGGATCCACAAAATAGCGCGTGTTTGAAGCGCGAATAGCAGTCTTCGACCTTAAGTTGGGGTTCCATGCAGGCATATCCTCCACAAGGAAAATCTTCTGCAATGCCGAAAGATAAACGCCCATCGTTGGTTCGCTAATGGTTTCATTGTCGTTGGACTGGATGTCTTCAATCAAAACCGACATTGATACCTGCGACCCCTGATGACGCGCATACGATTTCAGGATGCGCCTGACCCGGTCGGCATTCTTTTTAATGCCATCCACGCGAGTCAGATCCGATTCGGCAACAGCATCCACATAATCAAACGACTGGTCGAGTGCGATTTGCCTATCAATCATATTGACAGCTCCCGGCCACCCGCCACGGCACATCAAATAAGCGACATCTTCAAGGGAGAGCCTAACATCCTGCTCCGACTTGATGCTTTTCTGCTCAAACAGCTCCTTCAACGAAACGATGCCTACCGAATCGTTTGACTCCCACAGCGTCATAGGACGCATCTTGAGCCATGCAAAACGTCCCGTTCCCGTATGGCTAATTTCTTCAATGCGTGCAGGAACAGCCGAGCCAGTTAAGATAAATTGCCCGACTTTCCTTCTGTGGTCAACGGCAAAACGAATGCTGTCCCACACTTTAGGTATGAGTTGCCACTCGTCAATAAGATGTGGCGTTTCGCCTTGTAGCAATCCCTCATGAGTCATATTGGCATCGATGGTAAAACGTTGCAGCTGCAACGGGTCGGAAAGATAGACAACGCTTTTAGCGGCTTGCTCTGCCGTAGTGGTCTTTCCGCACCACTTGGCACCCTCAATCAGGACGGCTCCTTTGCCTGCCAGTTTTCGAGCAAGCATTTCATCGGCAATTCGTTTATTGTATTTCTCCATACATCGTTATTTTTCAGATGCAAAAATACAAATTTTACCATTTGGCCAAAAATAATTTTACCATTTGGCCAAAAATAATTTTACCATTTGGACTCAATCATCACAAACTATTTCTTCACCCACTTTCCGCTTTCAACAAGGGTCGTTGAGCCTGTCGAAACGCCAGAATAAACCTTCCAAACATAAATCCCGGAAGGCATAAACTCTGCGTTTATTGTTGTGACAATATCGGTGATTTCTTGTCTGCTGACGAGCCTTCCCGTCATGTCGTAAAGCTCCACGTGCAAGTCCGTGAGTGCGGTGCGAATGTTGAAGGCATTGTTGCCAGGGTTCGGATAGACATCGACTTGAACTGGATCCGAGACAATTTCCGCGACCGCGTCATACGGTCTCGGCTGCGGGAGCGGGAAGCCACCGTTGATGCCTTCCACGTCCTCAACCCAGACGCATTCGCCCATGGCACCGGCGTTCAAGGCCTCAAGAAGGTCGGTGGTGCCGTACTGCGCCTCGTCGAGGACCCATGAAGTTGCCGAAGCTCCTTCACTAATTGCGCTCGATTCAGGCAGATAGGTATAACTCGAGCTTCCGAAATTATAGACATAAGCAGGGATGTCTTCGTTGCCGTAATAGTAGCAGTTACGTATGTCCTTTTCATTAAAAAAAGCCGGGATGATATGGCCGTAAACATAGTTTGTCAGATCCGGGTTCGTGGGTCTGATGATTTGTCCGGCGTTGTAAACATTATACACGAATCCTTCTGTCGGAGAGCCTGTAATGCCGCCCATCTGTGCAGTTAAAGGATCGAGGACATCCATAATTCCGACAAGATTTCCCGTATTGAAACAGTTGGAGATGGAGCCGTCGCTGCCAGCGATGCCGCCCACGAGGATCATGTCGTAAGATGCGTCACCGGTGACAGTGGCCATATTGCCGCTCATGCGGATAGTGGTGAAAATAGGTGTCCCGATGATTCCGCCGGCGCTGCTGCCGCCTGTCACCTCACCCGTAGGATGGTTGAAGCAGTATTCTATCAGTCCGAAAGAGCCGCCCTGCCCGACAATCCCGCCGGCGGTAGTTTCTCCCGAGACCTTGCCGTAGTTGTCGCTGTGGCGGATGATGAAACTGCCCTGACCGATGATGCCGCCCGCCGCGTTGGTGTTCCACATGTCGCCGACCTCGCCGTTGTTCACGCAATGCTCGATGACGAAGACACCGTCGTTCATCTCGGTATATCCAGCAATGCCGCCAAGAAACATTACGCCACCGGTGACGTATGCGTTGTTGACGCAGTTTCTTATGGAAACGGTGTCGTTGTCATTGTCATCCGCAATATAACGTCCGGCGATGCCGCCGACCTTGTTTCCGTAAGCCCTCACCTCGCCGCTCACGGTACAGCCTTCGATGTCGGTGTTGAACGCCTCACCGACGACAATGCCCGCACTCGCCCCCTGCGTCACGCTGGCGTTTTCGATTATGAGGTTTCTCACCTCGGCGGAATATGTGCATCCGAACAGACCAATGACATCGGCGTTGTCAACGTGCATGTCGCTTATCACGTGGCCGTCGCCGTCGAAGACACCCATGAAAGGATAGGCCGGCTCCACGACATAGTTTATCTGGTTAAGCCACGTCACCTTCACCGTCCCGGCAGCCGTCCATATCTGCCCGCCAGCGCCGTTAAGATTAATGTCTTTGGTGAGGATGAAATGCGCCTCGCTGTTCACACCATTATTAATATCGTATGCGAACAACGCCAGCTGTTCCGCCGTGGCAATCTGATAAGGATTTTCACGAGTGCCGTCGCCGCCGTCGTACGAACCGGCAATGGTGCCGTCCCAAGGAGTCTGCGCCCCGCACGTCATCATAAAAATGAACGCGGAAACCAACATCGCACAGACCTTTTTCATCTGGTTTGGATTTGTCAATTTTTTCTTCATGATTCTAAATTTTAGTTAAACCTGATTTTGTAATTTTCATGCAAAATTATAAAATTCAATCCTCAAAAATCCGAAGACATTCATCCCGAAGGCATTTGTCGCACCTGTCGCATTTTATCATTTTGATTTTCAATATTTTAATTTTGAATAAAAATAAAATTGTCGCACCTTGTTCTTAAAAATTTTACTTATTTTTGCATTCTAAAATCAAAATTCAAATGAGAAAAATCCTGAATGTTTTCACCATCATCATTTTTGCTTCGACGGCATTTTTTTCTTGCAAAAATGAAAACAGCGAGCAGATTGACGACCTTCTTTTCAAGATTCAAAGTCATGCAAAAGCCGACGAAAACGATCTGGCAACGCTCGATTCCATCGGCCAACTTAAACTGACGGAAGAACAGAAAGCGCATCGCAGCCTTCTGAAAATCCGCGCTTACTGGCTCATGGGCAGGCTTGACGAGCCGGACTCCGACACTTTAATTAAGGTTGTATCAGACTATTACGAAAACAGCAGGGATTATTACATGAAAGCCAAGGCTTATTACATATTGTTCCGCATTGATTACGATGTCAATAATGGTGTTGACCTTGACGGCACGAATCTTCTCCTGAAAGGACTGAAGGCCATCAACAAAGCCAAGAAAGTTGACAGCCGCATCGTCAAATACAGCGGAATCCCCAATGCTGACGAAAAACTCGTCATAGAGTACCAGAAACAATGGATCATGCTTGGACTTGCCAATTCCTACCGAAGCATCGGACGTTACGACGATGTGTTGAGCGTGACTACCGAGGCGGTGGATTTTTTCGAGAAACACGGCATCGACGTACCGGCATTTTGCTACAATCAGATTGGCATCTGCCATTTCATCAACGGCAACGACAGCTGCGCCTATTATTGCAAAAAAGCCCTTGACCTCAACATGCAGACAGACGATTACGCGATGATTTCCAATTCAATGTTCTTTTACGGGGTGTGTTTCAGGAAAAGCAACCCGAAAAAAACTCTTGAAATCTACAAAGAGGCCAATGATGTCGCCTACAAAAACAATGTCAGACAAAAGTACGATGCCGAAATCGGACAGCTATATTATGAATTAAAAGATTATGATTCAGCACTTTATTACACAAACCGCGCCTTGGAAGCACGCGACAGCAAAGAGCCGTTAGACCCCAATTTGCGAAACATTTACCGGACATTGTTCAAGACACACTTGATGAAAGGCGATTACAAGGAAGCCGCCACATACGCAAATCAGTGTATTTCAATATTTTATAAAGACAGGGAACGAGAAGAAACCGGGGTCGCATTAGAAGATTACAGGAAGAAAGTTGAGAATGAAAACAAAATTTACGCGAAAAAAATCAAAGTCACAACATACTTGATATTTGCAATCACCTTCGTTGTCATCATATTGATTATCACAATTATATCTCAAAAGATCATGCGAAGGAAAGAAGCGGAACGCATGTCGGCATTGCTGCTTGCGATGCGGCAGAGGCAAAACGTGCAGGACAACTGGCTCGCGAATAACAAAGTTTACAAGAAAGCGGTTTCGTTGGAGAGAGGGATTTTCGACAAATCGCTTGTCTTGTCGGACAACGACTGGAAGGAATTCGTCAACATCACAAACATTGTTCACAATGGTTTCGTCATGAAACTAAAGGAGTTACATCCATCGTTGACTGAAAACGACATTGAAGCGTGCTGCTGCAGCCGGTATGGTTTCAGCGACAAGACCATCGCGGCTTTGTGCGGGATTGAGGTCCGCTCGTTCAAGCGGCACCGCCAGCGTATCATGGAGAAACTCGGCGGCGAGAAAGGCTTCCACGAATTGATGAAAGACTTTTAATCCTTGACCACCTCGGCGTAACAGTCGAAATAGTCGGCCTGAATAATCTTAGCCGTCACGAAAGTGCCGAGTTCCAACTTATTGTCTTTCTTTGAGATAAGGACCTCGTCGTCAACTTCAGGCGAGTCGTACTGGGTGCGACCGACGTAATAGTCGCCTTCGGTACGGTCGATGAGGACCTTTTCGGTTTTGCCGAGTCGTTTTGAATTGATTTCCAACGAAATATCCTGCTGGACATCCATGAATTTGCTCACGCGGGCCTGTTTCACGTCATCCGGCACGTCGTCTTCAAGTTCGTAAGCCGGAGTGCCTTCCTCGGCGGAATAGGCGAAAACGCCGGCGCGCTCGAAACGCATCTCTTTTATGAAATCGATGAGTTCGTCAAACTGCTCCTCCGTCTCGCCCGGAAAACCGACGATAAACGTGCTTCTGAAAGCGATGTCAGGAACATAGCTTCTGACTTTTTTCACGAAGTTGATAGTCTGCTCGCGGTCAACGCCACGACGCATCGTCTTGAGAATCTGCGTGTTGACATGCTGCAACGGCAAATCGATGTAATGGCACACTTTCGGATTGTCGCGCATCAACTCCAGAAGCTCATCCTGGAAGCCGAGCGGATAGCCGTAATGCAGCCTCACCCACTCTATCCCTTCAATTTCGGTGATTTTCTGCACCAACTCCACGATATGCGATTTCCCATCGAGGTCGTAGCCGTAATAAGTAAGATCTTGCGCTATGAGAATCAATTCTTTGACGCCTTTCTTGGCGAGGAGTTCTGCTTCTTCGAGGAGGTTTTCCATCGGCACTGACTTATGCTCGCCGCGGATCAGCGGGATGGCGCAGAAAGCGCAGCGGCGGTTGCAGCCCTCGGAAATCTTCAGATACGCATAATGCGACGGCGTCGAGAGCACGCGCCCGCAGCAGTAATCCGGGTTGCAGTCCGACTTAAGTATCTCTGCCGCAACATGTTGAACCGGCTCGACGCCGAAGAACGCATCTACTTCATGAATCTCGTTCTTCAGTTCTTTTCTGTAACGTTGCGAGAGGCAGCCCATCACATACAACTTCTTGATTTTATTATCCTTACGCAATTCTGCATATTCAAGAATCGTGTCGATTGACTCTTCTTTCGCATCGCCGATGAAACCGCATGTGTTGATGATCACGACATCGCATCTGCCGTCGCTGTCGTGGACGATTTTATATTTTTCGCTCAAAAGTGCTGCGAGATGCTCGGAATCGACTTTGTTTTTCGAGCAGCCGAGCGTCACTATATTCAAAATTTGTTTCTGCATTCCATAGCCTCCTTAAACTCCTTAAACTCCTAACCACCTCAAACTCCTAATTTCCTCAAACTCCTAATTTCCTCAAACTCCTAATTTCCTC
>JAKSMW010000053.1 GCA_024400395.1 Bacteroidales bacterium | reverse complement strand
TCACCAAATATTTGTTGTCGATGAAATAAACGTCGCGGACTTTGCCGTGATAGACCTTGGTCTGACCTTCAAAATTGAAATCTGTTCTTGTTAATGCTTTCATAATATTGATATGTAACCGCTATGCGGTTTTATTTGTTAATTGTTTGATTATTACCGATTTCGTCATTGTCATCGTGATAAAATTTCTTGTAGGCGTTTACAATCTCTGTCACGAGTTTATGTCTGACAACGTCTTTTTCATCGAGGAAGATAAACTCGATGCCTTTCACATCTTTCAGAATATCAATAGCTTGCGGCAATCCTGAAGGTTGGTTTTTTGGCAGGTCGATTTGTGTCACGTCGCCGGTGATGACAAATTTTGCGTCGCGTCCCATACGTGTGAGGAACATCTTGAGTTGTGCGCGTGTGGCGTTTTGTGCTTCGTCGAGGATGACGAAGGCGTGGTCGAGTGTGCGGCCGCGCATAAAGGCGAGCGGTGCTATCTCGATGGTGCCGTCTTCCATGTAGCCTTGCAGTTTCGCCTGCGGAAGCATGTCGCGCAAGGCGTCGTAAAGCGGTTGCAGGTACGGGTCGAGTTTCTCTTTGAGGTCGCCGGGCAGGAAACCGAGGTTCTCCCCTGCTTCCACGGCCGGACGCGTCAGGATGATACGCCGGACCTCGCGGTTTTTCAGTGCGCGGACAGCCAGCGCGACGGCGGTGTAGGTTTTTCCCGTTCCCGCAGGACCAATGGCAAACAGCATGTCTCTCTTGCCGACAGCCGTCACCATTTTTTTCTGGTTTACCGTTATCGCTTTGATTTGCAGACCATTCCGGCCATACACCAAAATGTCTTTGTCGTCAAGATCCTTGATAATCTCACTTTCGCTTGAAGCGTTCATCACGTTTTCTATGACTTGCGGCGTGATATTTCCATAACGCTCGATGTGATTTATCAGCAAATTCAGCCTGTCGAGGAAATAATCCACCTCCTCATCTTCGCCAATAACCTTGACAAAATCCCCGCGCGCAATTATTTTCAATTTCGGGAAAAGCCCCTTTATCATTGTAAGATGTTGATCATTAGCACCATACAAATCATTGGGGTCAATATTTTCGATTTGGACAATCTGTTCGGACATTAATTTTCTGAAAATTTTACCGACTGCAAAAATAATAAAAAATGTTCATAACTTTTTTATTTATGTATTTTCATTTTATTATGAATGCCGTAATTTTGCAGCCGACAATTAATTGGATGGAATAAACAATAAAAAATTATGACAATTATAACATTAACAAGCGATTGGGGTCTCTCTGACTATTACGTAGCGGCTGTAAAAGGTACGATTTATACTTCAATACCTGATGCGACAATTGTTGACATCACCCACAGTGTCGAGCCGTGGGATGTCACTTCAGCGGCTTTTGTCTTGAAAAACTGTTACAGGAACTTCCCGGAAGGCACCATTCACATCATCGGCATTGAAACGGAGGAATCGATGCAAAACCCGCATATCGCATTGAAAGCCAATGGACACTACTTCATCGGCACGGACAACGACATTTTCTCGCTCATCCTTGGAAATGACCCGTACGAAGCCGTGACGATAGAAGTGCCGCAAGATACGGATTTTTTCACTTTCACCACGCGCGACAGATTCGTAAAAGTGGCGGCCATGATAGCTAAAGGTATGTCTTTCAACGAGATAGGCAAGCCATACCCAAATATCAAAAAGAGATTTAACTTTCAGCCTACCATTGAGGGCAACTGCATCCGCGGAATGGTGGCGTACATCGATTCATACGAGAACATCATCACCAACATTTCAAAGGAATTGTTTGACAGTCAACGGAATGGCAGAAACTTTGAGATTCGTTTCGGACGTTACGTCATCGACAACATCTGCAAAGGTTACAACGACGTTGACATACCATGCAACCTCGCCATTTTCGGATCACACGGATATTTAGAGATTGCGATAAATCACGGGAGAGCCGCTTCGCTGCTTGGCATGACGAAGAACACTCCCGTAGATATCGAATTCAAGAATTAACTATTTATGTCCGTAGCTTGAACCGTCGAAACAATGTGTGCAAAGCCTGTCTTTCGGCAATCCGGTTGCGTTGCAAATACTATTCAATGTGTTGAATTTCAATGAATCAACACCGATATATTTACGGAGCATCTCTATCAAGTTTGCATATTGTTTCGTTGTGTGGTCACGATAAAATTCTAAATTCTTTGTGCTGTCGCCTTCAAGTTCCTGGATGCAACGACGTGTCAGCAGTTCGAGTTCGGTTTTGGACGTACTGAAATTCAGAAAATGGCAGCCGTCAATCAAAGGCGGACAGCTTATTCTGATATGTACTTCTTTCGCGCCATAATCATAAAGCATCTTTACATTGTCGCGGAGCTGCGTGCCTCTCACTATTGAGTCGTCGCAGAAAACGACACGTTTGCCGTTGAGCATGTCGCGGTTCGGGATGAGTTTCATCTTCGCCACATGTTCGCGCTGCTCCTGATTCACCGGCATGAAACTTCTCGACCACGTCGGCGTGTATTTCACGACCGAACGCATGTACGGGATGCCGCTTCCGTGCGAATAACCGATTGCCATGCCGATGCCGGAATCCGGAATCGGAGCCACATAGTCGGCGTCAACGTCGTCATTTTTACCCATCTCGTATCCGCCATTATAACGCATCTGCTCTACATTGACGCCTTCGTATGAAGATGCCGGAAAACCATAGTAAATCCACAGGAAAGAACACACCTGCATCTTGTCGTTAGGCGCAAGAAGCTGATCAATTCCAAGTTCTGAAATCTTCACAATCTCGCCTGGTCCGAGAAAACGCTCCGTCTCATAATCTAAGTTGATGTAACTGTGACTTTCAGAAGCCATCACATATCCGTTGCTGTTCCTGCCGATGACAATCGGGGTGCGTCCGTAAAGGTCACGCGCCGCTATGACACCGTTGTTGGTGAGAATCAACATCGACACTGAACCTTTCACTTTTCTGAAAACGTTCTTGATTCCATCGACGAAATCCTTGCCCTGCGTAATCAGAAGTGCCACAAGCTCCGTCGGATTGGTGTCGCCGTGACTCAACTCCGCGAAGTGCTGCATATTGTCGAGACATTCTTGCTCCAACTCCTTGATATTGACAATCTTGGCTACTGTCACAATCGCAAATTTGCCAAGATGCGAGTTGACCACTATCGGCTGTGCGTCGGTGTCGCTGATGATGCCGATGCCGCTGTTGCCCTTGAACTTGTCAAGTTCCTCACCGAATTTCGTCCTAAAATATGAATCTTTCAGACTGTGAATTGAACGATTGAAAATATTGCCATCGAAAGTGCATATACCACCTGACGATGTTCCTAAATGTGAATGATAATCAATGCCATAGAAAAGGTCTGTGATGCAAGGCCTCTTTGACACGATACCGAAAAATCCGCTCATTTTGTTGTTGTTTGGTATTTAATTTTTCCGACCGCAAAGATAAGGAATCTTTTTCTACCCGACACAATGAACTAAAAAAAACGATGACAAGAAAACGCCTCAAATCAGCTGCACCTTACAAAGCTCCTCGCCATATTTTTTTATGCCCTCCTGAATGCGCTGAACAGTCTTCTTCGACGGACGGCTCACACCTGAAGCATAATGATGTAACTGTCTGCGATTTATCCCTGTGATCGCCTGAAGGTTGGCAAGACCAATTTTATCCTTGAAAAGCTGAAGGAAACTTGAAGTGTCATACGTGAAATTGAAATCAAAATCAGGAACTTCACATACATCCATACCCTTGATTTCATCATAGGCAACGAAAAAGTCATTCTTGGCTTCTTTTGCTGTTTTGCCATAGCCTATCAAACCAAATTTATAATCATAATTGTCCATGAAAACAGTATATGTACCATCTTCTGTCCTTTCAATAATTGCATTAACGACAATTTTCTTCATGTTTTCTATACTAATTTGACACCAGATTGTTTCTCAATACTTTTCAACGTTCCCTTTGGTATCTTTGTGACTCCATGCCTGGAAATCGGGAAATAACTTTCGGTAAGCGGACTGTACCACCACTCGTGGTTCGCACCATTTCTGCAAATGTAGCAACCACTCGCTGCAAGTTTTCTTGTCAATTCGTTTTTCTTCATCTCACTCGAAATTGACGCTGCAAAGATATACAAAAGTATATTACTTGACAAACGTTTCACGGAATTTTTTTCGTAATTTTTGCCGTCGGCCTCAAAATGACTTCATCGGCCGACAGCAAAAACCATCATTACGATTTTTTCACATCCTTTCGCTTCAATACGGCATAGCCAATTCCAATGGTTGTCAAAATCAACACCCCGCTCCCGACAGGAGCCGCGTCGTTGTTGTACAAATCACCATGAACATTCGGAAATTCAGGCAGGTTATAATTCCGTTCTTCAACATCATACCAATCGTTGAAAAATCCATCTCTCTGAGTCATTCCGTTGAAACCAAACATAACAGCTATCGCCGTAAATAAAAATATCTTTTTCATTTTTGAATCCTTTAAAACATTATTTCACAATGATTTTCTGTGTATTAATCTCCTTGCCGGTCATTCTGACAATGTAAACACCTTCATTAAGATTCTCAATGCTGATGCTTCCGCCGTTGACAGTTTTGTTTACAACGATGCGACCGAGCATGTCATAAATCTGTAAGATTCCGTTTCCGTTGACAATCAAATTGTTATCATTTTGAAAAACAAAAATATCGTTTTCATAATCGTTATTGTCAGGATTAAGTTTCACGATGAATCGGTTCTCGTTGTCCCGCGGCGACCCGACAAACTCGTAATCATCTTCAATCAACATGTCGATGTCATCGCTGGAAAATCTGTCTATCAAATGAAGATACGATATTTCACGTTTCATTTTCTCGTTGACATTCAAGCTTATCTTATATTTTCCTGTTGCTGCGGCCTTGAATGAGACTGGGACTTCAGAGACATTCACGTCAAAAACAGCGATTGCGTTGTTATTTATTGATACAGAATGAATTGCGGCGTTATTATGCAGCATTTTCGACATTTGCATAATTTCATCGGATTCGTTGCACAAAAACACATACGCCACGTCTTCGAACTCGTTGTTTACAACTTTCACGGTGATAAGTCCGTGATTTTTCTCATTTTTACTGATGGATGGCACTTCTTTTCTTATGCAAATCTTTGAATCTGAATTTGTTTGAACAAGAAAAGCCTCGCCAGGTTTTATTTCATCTTCATTTCCGGCGTGAGCCTCCCATGCGCCGTCGTCGGTGATGAGATAAAATCCGCTGAAATCAACGCCCGCGACATTGTCGAGCGTTATCGCCTTCGGGAACGGATTCCCTAAAAGATTGAAGCCTTTCAACGATTCATTTTCAGACAGATAGCTTACATTTTCATGAATATCATTTGAATTAAATTCGCCTGAAAATTGTAAAATCGTCCCTTCTTTCGAAGCGTAAAGATAACCTCTGCCGGCTTCAAGTTCCGAAAAGGCATTTTCCTCATACTTTGAATTTAACCAAACGGCATCTTTTTCGGAATAAGAGTAAAGGTCGTAATCATTTGTTCCGTTGACGCAAAGTCCTGATACTGAAGACGTTTCAACATTCCCGAATGGTGAGCTGATTCCGTACCATCCATCTGTCGCATAATCTTCCGCACCCCATTCTGAAGACGGTTCGATATTTTTCAAAAACGTCCCGAAAACGCCTCCGTTGCAATCGACAGATCCGTTTTCAACAATCAGATTTTCAGCATCCCTGTTGCCGAGAAAATGCGCGGTTAGCAATGCGTTGTTGTTGACAGTCACGACGTTAGACAACGAAGTCGGATTGTCCCAGACCGTGTTCTCGGAGATTGTCAACGGCTCCGAAATCACATCAATCGAGGTGCAGAAACACAGATACGCATCTTCCGATTTCCTGTAAAGCTGAATCGGCTGCTGTGAACCTGGATAATAACGGAAACGTCTGTTGTTGGAAGAGGCGTTGTAACGCAAAAACATTGAATTTGAAGCTGTTATAACCGCATCACCGTTTTCATCAATTGAAATTGTATTGTCATAAACCGTTGTCGGACTTGTGTTTAAACCTGCCGAACTTGCAGTCCTTCCGATATATTTTCCTGAAGCCGACATTATTGAATAGCCGTTTTCAATTTCTGAAATAGTAAAAGTCGCCGCGTCGGTTTCCAAATCAGAAAAGATTACATCATCATTAATTTGGACGTTGATAACGGAACCTGCCACGTCAAGATCTTCAAGACTGCCGTCAAAAGCAACATTATTATCTTCATTTACAATAAGATACGTTCCAGAATAATCATCAAGAGGATAATTGACTTTTTCAAAATCACCTTTTTCTACAAGTGTATAAACCGCATAAAAAGTAATGTCGGATGTAACGGTGCATGAACTTGTCAGGTCAGACGGCGGGACTGTTGACGTCGCCATAGGATTCAACGTCCAGCCGACAGACGAAAAACCATTAATTTCCGCAGGTGTTTTCAGTGTAACAACTTCACCTTCAGCATATTGGACTTGCGATTCAACACCGTTTTCATTATAGGTTATAGTGTGATTTGCAATTTCATTTCTTCTGTAAATGCATACGTTTCTGCCTGTATTGTTATAACAGGAAAAAACACCGTTATAATATCTCAGACATCTGTTTGTGTTGAGACCTTGTGCCTCAACGAAAGCAAGTCCTTCCTCGTTGATGTCAATCAAAAACGAGGCGTTTTCATCAACTTCCGTTTGGGTTCTGAGATAATTGCTATTCGATGACGCAGCATAAAGATAACCGTCGCCGACCGACAGTGCGAAAGTGTTTTCAACTGTTCCGCTAACAAGCGTAATTATCTGAACATCAACGGTTAAAGTACATTGATTATCAGTCTTGACAATCTCCGCCTGACCTCGGTTGTTTGCGTTTTGGATTGTACTCATCGCAAAATCTTTCTGTGACGAGGCAATGATAATCTGGTCTCCAACAGTCAATGTTGAAGCGTCCGTGACAAGATTCCATGTCGTTTCTCCGTGCAGCACGGAGACGCTCGGCAGCATCAACAGCACTGCCAGCAAAGATAAAAATCGTTTCATCTTCAAAAAATTTGTTAATAATAAAATTCAAGACACTAAAAGTCAAAAAAGGCGAGTATTTTTAAGACTTATATTGCCAATGTCAATCGCTGCAAAAATAGGAATAAAAATGATACGTGCAACCGAAAAACGAAAAAAATTTTTTCAAAACATTTTGAAATACAATGCGTTAACGTTTACGTATTAATATACTATATACTTAATGAAAACAAGCGGAAAAATTTTTTGAAACTCATTTTTGCCTTACTCTTTTTTATTTATAAATATGTCGTGTTGAAATATTTATTACCTTTGCAGAAATTTTCAGGAATACAAATCAAACAAAAATAATTATGAGTAACCAGAAAAAACTTTTTGAGGAGTTTCCGCCTGTCTCAACCGAACAGTGGGAAGCTGTCATCGAAAAAGACCTCAAAGGAGCCGATTACAACAAGAAACTTGTCTGGAAGACCGCTGAAGGTTTTCAGGTGAGGCCGTATTATCGTGCCGAGGATTTGAAAGACATCGCATGGACCGACATCAAGCCGGGCGAATATCCTTACATCCGCGGCAACAAACAGCAGGGCAACACCTGGCTGATTTGTGAAGATATAATCGTAAAGGATTATCATTCAGCGAATAAGAAGGCATTGGAAGCCATCGAACGTGGTGCCAACGCCATTTCATTCCGACTCGAGACCGACAAGCCTTACGACGCTGTCGAAATCTCAGGCCTCCTCAACGGCATCGACGCAAAGAAAGTGGAAATCAACTTCTATCACAACAAATATCATCTTCCGCTTTTGGAAATGATGTCGAAAATTCCGGAGATTCACGGTTCGTTGAACTACGACCCGCTCACACGTTACATCCGTCGCGGCACGTGGCTCGTGACAGAGAACACCGATATGGAGCTTGCGGCCATCCTCACAAAAGCCGAAATCCCTGGCGTACAGACAATTGGCGTCAACGCGCACGTCTTCACAAACGCCGGCGCGACAATCTCGCAGGAGATGGGCATCGCCCTCTCAATCGGCGTCGAATACATCGACCAGATGCTTGCCAAAGGCTTGACAATCGATGAGATAGCACCGAAGATGCGCTTCAATGTGGCAGTCGGACAGAACTATTTCATGGAGATGGCGAAGATGCGTGCATACCGCATGCTTTGGGCCGAGATTCTCAAGGCTTACGGCGCGAAGGAAGAAAACTGCAAGATGCACATCCACGCCTTCA
>JAKSMW010000052.1 GCA_024400395.1 Bacteroidales bacterium | reverse complement strand
TTGACCTATAGCGACATACATAGACTAAAAAATCCTGCAATTTGACCTATACGCCATTATTTTTTATGGATGCTGATAGAAACATTCAACCTCAAATCAAAGTGGGGCGTTTGAAAATGACAATTGCGAAAGCAATAAAAAGAAAATGCGCCGACATTTACATCTCCGGCAATTACCTGAAACATATCTCTAATTATCACAAAACAGAATTGGAATCATTGGGAATCAATGCTTTAGACTATGTAAAGCTTATCGCGACAAATTTCACACAAATAAGGAAAGGCAGCGGAGATTCCCTGCTTCTTGTAATTTACAGAGATGAGATACACGACACGGCGGCAATCAGTTTGAGTCTGAACGGTGATATTTGGGAAGTCAGAACCGCCCAGCCGAGACGCACAAAAGAAATCGAGAGGAAAGAATTACTTTGGAGCAAAAATAAAAAGTGGTAGGACTGCCTCAATCCTAAATGACTCCTACAATCATCCTTATTATGCTTCTTTTCAAACTACAAGGTAGGGTTCAAAAAGCCAAGGCGACTTAAGCCACATTTTTATTTGCCGCAAAGATACAACAAATTTCACACTGAGAGGTGATTTTTGCGGAAATATTTTTTCTTGCAGATGACGCAGATTAAACGAATGTTTTCAATTATTATCAGCGTCAAATCGGCGAAACCCGCAATCACTTCAGCGTGAGAGCCTGGAAGCATTCCTCTATGCTGGCGTCGGCGCGGTGCATCACGTTCAACTTGATGTTTTCGATTTTGTCGTTCGCCACGACCACACCTTTGTTAATAATGATGATTTCGGGGCACATCGCCTCCACTTCCTGCATGATATGAGTTGAAAGCAGCACCGTCTTTTCCTTTCCGAGTTCGGTGATAAGTGCGCGGATTTCAACGAGTTGGTTCGGATCGAGGCCTGAAGTCGGCTCATCGAGGATGAGAACTGACGGGTTATGCATCATCGCCTGAGCGAGGCCGACACGCTGACGGTAGCCTTTCGACAGCGCACCGATTTTCTTGCGCATCTCTACGGTGAGGCCTGTCTTCTCTATCATCTCGTCAATGCGTTTCTTGGCTTCGTTGCCCGTAATGTGATGAATGCCAGCGACAAACTCAAGATATTCGCGGACGTACATATCCAAGTAAAGCGGGTTATGTTCCGGCAAGTAGCCGACACAGCGGCGTACCTCCATCGGGTCGTCGAGGATGTCGTATCCTTCGACAGTGACAGCGCCTTCGGTTGGCGGGATGAAGCACGTTATTATCTTCATCAGCGTGGATTTCCCGGCTCCGTTCGGGCCGAGGAGACCGACGATACGGCCTTTTTCAATATTCAGGTTGACGTCGTTCAGCGCGAGCTGCGAGTCGTATTTTTTCGTTACGTGAGTGACTTTTATTGACATACAATTACATTTCTTTCAGATAATCATTAACTTGGATTTTAAGAGCCGGCAAATCTTCAGTAATCACCTGCCAAAGAACGTTCTTATTGATTTGATAATAATCATGAACAAGAATGTGACGCATTTTCTCAATTGCTTGAATAATATGCTCAAGTCTCCCTTTATCTCTAACTGGCTCTCTCATATATCAAAATTTTATCTTTTTCAGCATTTTCTGCTGCGAACGGCAGTAATTGTCCTTCCCTGACTAAGTCAACCGGACGTTTCAGAAGATTTTCCAAATCGCATATCATGGCAATAAACGAAAGTCCCATCCTTGTTCCGGGAATCAATGTGATCAAAATGTCAACATCGCTGTCGGGGCGTTCCTCGCCGCGCGAAAACGAGCCGAAGACCCATGCTTTCTCAACAGGTTTCGTCTTGAAATACTCGCAGATTATTTCTTTAACTTTTACGTCCATTTTCCAAATTTTATTTTGCAAAGATACACTTTTTCTTGGAGTTGGAAATTCCGTCTTAAAATTAAATTTTCCGGAAATTTTGAATACAAAACTCCGGGTCGTTTTTACAATCCGGCGAACAACCGGAATGTCACGCTTGCGCCATCGGTTTCCCTACGGCTTCAGGCTTCCCACCGGAACCACAATCACGCCGTCAGTACGGGCATAGGCATAGTCGCCGATGCCGGTCAGTACCATCATGAACGATGGGGACTTCATCTTTGTGGTGTCGATTTTGGAGGCGAGTTTCTTCAGCGCAGCGGCACCTTCTTCGATGAGAACCGAACCGCCGAGTTTGACTTCGACGAGGCCGTAAGAACCGTTTCGCAGATGTATGACGGCATCGCATTCAAGGCCATTCTTGTCACGATAATGGTAAACCTGTCCGCCGAGCGCATCGGCGTAAACACGTAAATCCCTGACACACAATGTCTCAAGGAAAAGCCCTAACGTCTTCAAATCGTTCAGCAGGTCATTCGGCCCCATGCCGAGAGCCGCCGTCGCGATAGACGGATCAATGAAATACCTCGTATCGGAAGTGCGTATCGCCGATTTGCTGCGCAGGTTCGGATTCCACGCCGCAGAGTCTTCGATGACAAAAATCTTCCTCAATGCGTTCAAATACGAATATATTGTGTTGTCACTCAAATTGTTACTCTCGTTGGATGCTATGTCAGCCAAGATTGTGCCGACGGTGGCCTGTGAGCCTTGATTCCTTGCGTACGACCGCATCAGCCGTCTGGTCAACTCGCTGTTCCGTTCCACATCGTCAACACGTGAGATGTCGATATTCGTCACCGCATCATAATATTCGACAGCCTGCATCAAAGAAACCTTCTCACTTTTTTTCAGGACAGCCTTCGGCCATCCGCCACGGCATGTCAGAAATGCCAATCTGTCAATGCCGATGTCACTTGCGCCGTCAACTATTTGCTTATCAAAAAGTTCTGAAAGACTGACATCACCGGTGGAATCGCCCGACTCCCACAGACTCATTGTCCGAAGTTTTAGTCTTGAAATACGTCCGGTTCCCGAATGGAAGATTTCTTCAAGATTTGGCGGCACGGCCGAGCCTGTCAGCATGAACTGTCCGTCATCATTCCTTTTGTCAACCTCATTTCTGACTGCGTCCCAGAACTGCGGAACCAACTGCCACTCATCAATCAACCGCGGCGTATCGCCTTGCAGAAGCCTTGAGATATTGGCATGAGCAACGGCAAGATTCTGGTCTTTCGCCTCCGGGTCAGCCATGAAAAGAATGCTTTTTGCGTGTTTTGAAGCCATTGTGGTCTTTCCGCAAAACTTCGGGCCTTCTATCAATACAGCTCCCATCGCATCAAGTTTGTCGGCCAACAAAGTCTCGGCTACTCTTGGTAAATATTCAGTCATTTTTTTGTTATTTTTTCAGGTTGCAAAAATACAAATAATTTCTTAATAATCAACAATAAAAATTTTTAAATTGGGAACTTGGCGGATTTTTGATTGGGAACTTGGCGGATTTTTGATTGGGAACTTGGCGGATTTTTGATTGGGAACTTGGCGGATTTTTGATTGGAAACTTGGCGGATTTTCAAACCTGTAAGTTACGAAAAAAGCCGACGTAATGCCGGCTTTTTTCGTTTCGATATTTCGTAAATCAAATTACTTCGTGAATCTTGTCTTGATGATTTGGCTGCCGTTGATAAGTTCGACGAAATAGTTGCCTGAAGTGAGGTTGGAAACATTCAGTTTGCCGTTGGCCGAAACAGTCTCGCTCATGATCAGACGGCCCATGGCATCGTAAACGTTAGCGACGCATTCGTTTTCGAGGTTCACAAAATTGACTTCATTAACAGCTGGGTTAGGATAAGTGCTGACGTATTCGGTCATTGTGTTTTCCTCGACATCATCATCAAGGCTCAGTGACGTGTGGAAGCGGCAGAAAAGGTAGTCGGCGAAAGTCTCCTCGTGCTCGTAGTGTCCGATGGCGACGAGTTTTCCGTCGGGCTGCATGGCGAGGTCGGTGACGCAGCTTGACTTGGTGCCGCCGAACGAGAAGTATGTGAAGCCTTGGTCGCCGAACTCCAGGTTCAATGTGCCGTCGGGGTTGAAGCCCGTGATGAGGACGTCCTTCAATTCGTCCCAGAAGTAGCCGCCGATGAAGACCTGTCCGTCTTCGGCGACAGCGATCTCACAGCAGTAGTGGTAGGAATCCTCCTGATACTGGACTTTCGTCACGCCGTCGTTGCCGAAGCTCTCGTCGAATGAGCCGTCTTCGTTGAATCTGGCGAGGAAGAGCTCGTAGTTCGGGCCGTCGCCCGGATTTTCAACGTAGATTTCGGACTGTCCGCCGACGAGCAGTTTTCCGTCGGGAAGGACCTCGGCATCCTGGATGACATCGATGACCTCGCTGACGCTGAACTCCAGAACACCGTTTTCGCCGAAAGTGGTGACGAGGTTGCCGTTGGTGTCAACACAGACGATCTTGCTGTCGTAGGGCGATCCCCAGTATTCGTCAGGAGTGACACGCCAGCCGCAGAGGTATATGCGTCCGTCAGGAGCGATGCAGACACTCTCACCGACTGACATTGAAAGGTAGCCCAGGTGGTCGTGCGACTCGTTGATGAACATGCCGTTGTCACCGAAGGAAGTGTCAAGCTGTCCGTCAGGCATGAAACGAAGGATGCATGATGAGTAATCGCCTTCGCCGTATTCGCCGCCGACAACGATTTTGCCGTCAGGCTGCACCGCCATTGACCTGACGACCAGCGTCCAACCGGCTTGTTTGTTGAATGTGACGTAGCCGTTGGTGCCGAATGATGTCACAGGGTTGCCGTTCGAGTCGAGTTTCATCAGGAACATGTTGCCGCCTTCGCTGCTGCTGTAAGTATAAGCCAGGATGAGCAGGTTGTCGTCTTCGACAATCTTCGAGTCGAAAGAGAAGAAACTCTTGTTCAACGGAGACATGCGGAGGCAGCCGTTGTCGCCGTATGAAGTGTCGAGTGTGCCGTCAGGGTTGTGGCGCATGATTAAAATATCCGACTTTCCGTAATCCTCGCCGAACTGTGTGTAGGTGACGATTTTGCCGTCCGACTGAAGTGACACGGAGCCTTTTCCTGTCATGAAAACGCTGAGGTTGTTCATTTCCTGAGTGGTGAAACCCCAGTCGCCGAAAGTCTGGTCGAAGCCGCCGGGGATGTCTTGCGCGTTTGCGAAGCTGAAAGTAATCAGCATCAATGAGATAAGTAATAATTTTTTCATAAATAAAACATTTAATTAATTAGTATTTTTAAATTTTTTTTCAATGAACAGATTCTTTATTTTCAAGTTGCAAAGGTATCAATAATTTCTTAATGCGGCACTAAAATTTTATTTTTTTTTGATTTTATATTCGCCAACAAGCAAACCGATTTTTCGAAAGTATGGCGATGGTTGTTTCCCACGTCATTTTTTCAAATCAGGAAGTGCCTTATATTAATAAGGTGTGGATGTTTTTGTAAAACATACTGCAAAAAGGGAGAAAATCCGGCGTTTAAAAAAATGTTGAAAATTAATTCATTGAAAATGTTTTTCGTATGAAAATAATTTGTACTTTTGCAACTCGAAATTTTCAAGAGGAAAATAGTGTAATAAAACACATAAACTAATTAAAAATTAAATGGATACATTAAGTTACAAAACAGTTAGCGTCAACAAGGAACATGCCAACAAGAAATGGTATGTCGTTGATGCTGAAGGACAAGTTCTGGGCCGCATGGCATCAGAAATTGCTCAGGTTTTAAGAGGAAAGAGGAAGGCATGCTATACTCCCCACAGTGATTGTGGCGATAATGTCATCGTGATCAATGCCGAGAAAATAGTCCTCACCGGCAACAAAATGGACAAGAAGGTTTACGTCCACTACACTGGTCACCCAGGTGGACAGCGCGTGAAAACCGTGAAGGAATATCTCGCGAAGAAACCGGTTTTCGTCGTACAACACGCGGTGAAAGGCATGTTACCGAAGACACGCCTTGGCAGCGCCATCTTCCGTAATCTTTACGTTTATGAAGGACCGAATCATCCGCATGAGGCCCAGCAACCACAAGTATTAACAATTAAAAGGTAATTAAAATGGAAGTGATCAACGCGTTAGGTAGAAGAAAGACAGCTGTTGCACGTATTTACATGAAGTCTGGCAGCGGCATCATCACGGTTAACAAGCGCGACTACAAGGCTTATTTTCCGACAAGCATCCTGCATTATGTGGTTGAACAGCCATTGATGCTCACAGACAACCTTGGGAAATATGACATCAAGGTCAACCTCAACGGTGGCGGCATCAACGGTCAGGCGGAGGCTCTCCGTCTCGCGATCGCCCGCGCACTCTGCAAGATCAACAACGACGAATATCGTCCGGTTCTCAAGGCTAAAGGCCTGATGCGCCGCGACCCACGTATGGTCGAGCGTAAGAAACCAGGTCAGCCGGGTGCACGTAAGAAATTCCAGTTCAGTAAACGTTAGTCTATCAAAAGGAAAAGAAATCATGACACAAGCAACATTCGAAGAATTATTAGATGCTGGTTGCCACTTCGGTCACCTCAGAAGGAAATGGAATCCGAACATGGCGCCGTACATCTTCATGGAACGTAACGGTATCCATATCATAGACCTGTACAAGACCCAGGCCAAGATTGACGAGGCGGCACAGGCACTTCAGCAGATGGCAAGAGCAGGGAAGAAAGTCCTTTTCGTGGCTACAAAGAAACAGGCCAAAGACATCGTCGCCGAACTCGTGTCGAGAGTCAACATGCCATTCGTGACAGAACGCTGGCCGGGCGGCATGCTCACCAACTTCACCACTATCCGCAAGGCGGTGCGTAAGATGACGAGTTTCCAGAAGCTCATGGCGAGCCCGCAGTACAACAACCTGTCGAAACGCGAGCGTCTCCTGATAGAGCGCGAACTCGAGAAGCTCCAGAAGAACCTCGGCTCAATCGCCGACCTCAACCGCCTCCCGAGCGCGGTGTTCGTCGTCGATGTCATCAAGGAGCACATCGCAGTGGCAGAAGCCCGCAAGCTCAACATCCCGACTTTCGCCATCGTTGACACCAACTCGAACCCGAACCTCATCGACCACCCGATCCCGGCAAACGACGACGCATCGAAGTCAATCGCCCTCATCATCAGCAAGATGGTTGAAGCCATCGAAGAAGGCATGAACGAGCGCAAGAACAACATGAAGGACGCCGACATCGCCGAAGAAGATGCCGACGACGAGATGCAGAAGGACATGGCCGAAGATGAAGAGAAGGAAGAGGAGAAACGTCCACGCCGCCCACGCAAGGCAGTCAACAAGAAGAACTAATTATTAACAAAGAAAAAAACCAAACCATGAATATTACTGCAGCTCAAGTTAATGAACTCAGACAGATGACAGGCGCAGGGATGATGGACTGCAAGAAGGCCCTCGTTGAATGCAACGGCGACAAAGAGGCAGCCATCGACTTCCTCCGCAAGAAAGGCCAGAAGATCGCCGAGAAACGCGCCGACCGCGAAGCAGCCGAAGGTGTCGTCATCTCAGCCACAACAGCCGACCACACATACGGTGCTGTCATCATGCTCAACTGCGAGACGGACTTCGTGGGTTCCAACGCTGACTTCGTCGGCGCGGCAAAGAGCTTCCTCAATGCAGCCGTCGAAAACAAGATCAAGAACCTCGACGAACTCAAGGCTTTCACCATGGACGGCCGCACGGTCAACGACCTCGTCACCGACCTCACAGCCAAGACAGGTGAGAAGACCGAGCTCAAGCACCTCGAAGTCATCGAAGCGCCTTACGTGGCGAACTACAACCACCAGGGCAACCGCCTCGCCACCGTCGTCGGCTTCAACAAAGCCTTCGAAGGCATCGACGAGACAGCTCACGAGGTCGCAATGCACACAGCAGCCATGTCGCCGATCGCCGTTGACGAGAACGACGTCCCGGCAGAGACAAAGACACGCGAATACGAAGTGGCAGTCGAAAAGACAAAACAAGAACAGGCCGCCAAGGCCGTTGACGTCGCCTTGAAGAAAGCCGGCATCAACCCTGCACACGTCGATTCAGACGCTCACATCGACTCCAACATGGCAAAAGGCTGGATCACAGAAGAACAGGCGAAGCAGGCACGCGAAATCAGAGCGAAAGTCACTGAAGAAGCTCTTGCAAACGTCAAACCAGCAATGGTTGAGAACATCGCCAAAGGCCGCGTGGCAAAATTCTTCAAAGAAAACTGCCTCCTCGACCAGGCTTCATTGCTCGACGGCAGCATGACAGTACGCCAGTTCATCCAGAAGGCCGACAAGGAAGCCACAGTCACAGCTTTCAAACGCGTCCAACTCGGATAAGAGTCGTTAGACTTTAGACTTTAGTTTTTAGTGTTATAGCTAAAAGCTAAAGTCTATTTTTTATTAATGAGTTAGCTAACGAATTTAGCATTTTGCTTATTTCTGTTATCA
>JAKSMW010000051.1 GCA_024400395.1 Bacteroidales bacterium | reverse complement strand
TCCAGACGTGGAAGGCCGCCAACGCGAATCCGGTTGAGAGTTTGAAGAAAGAGTAGAGATGAGAGAGTAGAGAGCGCGAAGCGGATTTGATTGATTTTCCGAGATTGAGAATATTTTTAAAAACATGCTGCTTTCTTCGCGAAAAAAGTTTACTTTTGCAAAAAAATTAAGGTTATGATAAAGCAACTTTTTGACTATTATCTTTCACATCAGAATGAGCTGGTAGAGAAATACAATGGTAAGTATCTGATTATCACAAAGGATGGCGTTGTAAGTGTATGGAATCGTGAAGATGATGCTGCGGCTTATCACGATGCGAAAAACCGTTATGGTTTGGGCAATTTCATAATGCAACTTTGTACGCCTGGAGCAGAGGCATATACCTATTTTAATCATCATATCGCAAAATAATATGAAACCTGTACCTTTTACAATTTGTTGGGATAAGTATGTCTCGGCAATAACGACCCATGGCAGCGTCTCACAGCCGTTTTCTCCCAAATTTGACACCGGAAATCATCCGGCGTTTCATGAAGTCAGTCTCCTTTGGGATACTGGTGCAGTTAAAACAATGATTTCCAAGAGATTGGTAAAACAACTCGGTTTGATACCAATTGGAATGGCTCATAGTTTTAACACACGTGAAATGGTCGAGGTTGAGAAATTCAGAGTAAATCTTTTGCTTCCAAATAAAATTGAACTCACTGAGTTGGAGACTATTTGTGATGAACTTCCTGATACTGACATACTTGTAGGAATGGATGTCATAAATTTGTGTGACGTGGCAATAACACATAAATCAGGCAAGACAAAGTTCTCATTTCAAATCCCAAGTTCCGCTGATTTGGATTTTGAAATAGTTTGAAATATGCGTCAAACTGTCCAAAAATTTGACACCCACTGTCCAATTTTTGGACAGTTTTTATTTTGATGTTTTTGTAAAGTATTGAAAAATAATAAATTACAAGTTTGGCACAATATTTGGTTAGAAAACGCTGAAACTTTGAAACAATTAAAACTTTGAAACACTGAAACTTTGAAACTTCTGAAACTTTGAAACTTTGAAACACTGAAACTTTGAAACTTCTGAAACTTTAAAACAAAAAAATATGCTGTCATTTTTCAGATTCCTCTACCGTAACAAACTCTACACATTAATAAATGTATTGGGGCTGGCGGTCGCCATGATGTTCATCGTGCTCATCGCGAAGTTCGCGAAGTTGGAGTTCACCGTCGATTCATTTCAGGAAAATGCCGAAAACATTTACACTATCGGAACAGAGGACTTCGTGGCGTGTGCCTACGGCCTGACACCTTATCTCACAAGCCGTTATCCGGAAATAAAAAGCGTCTGCGCTGTTAAAAACACTGATATTCAAGTCGTTAACATCTATGATGTTGACTATTCGCCAAAATCGCTCGCCGTCGATACGACTTTCCTTAAGATGTTCTCTTTCAGGCTTTTGGAAGGCGACCGTGAGACGGCGTTGGACACGAAGGACAAGGTGATAATTTCGGAGGAGTTTGCAAGGCGGGCGTTTCACGGACTGTCGCCGGTGGGGAAGTCGATCCTTGTGAAATGGGGCGCGGCGTCAACAAATGTCGTGGTCGGCGGAGTGTTCGAGAAGATTGAAAACTCATTCTTTCCGGATGTTGACTTCATTTATAACTTGCAGTGTTATGGCGAGTTTATAAATGAATCTGTTAAAAATGACAGTTTTGACAATGCTGCCGGTGTGACGCTTTTCATCCAGACTTATCCCGGTGCGGATTTCAAGGAAAAGGAAGCCGATATGCTCGGATATTTCAATGAGTTTTATTGGATTTATGCGTCCGGCGCACGGAAAGAATTGCATATTTATAATTACAATGAATTGTATTTCAGTGATTTGGATTTCTATGCCCTTAATAATTGCAATCGCGGAAACAAGATTTTTATCAATGTTTTGATGGCGGTGGCGTTTTTCATCCTGCTTTTCGCCTTGATAAATTACATCAACCTAACTGTCGCGCAGACCGGTTTCCGTGCCAAGGAAATGGCAACGAGGCGGCTTCTCGGAACGTCAAAATACGGTGTGATAATAAGAATGATTTTGGAAGCCATATTGCTGACAATCATCGCATTCGTGTTCGGAACGTTGTTTGCAGGACTCGCCGAGCCGGTGACGTTGCCGCTGCTCGGAAAGAACGTGAACGTGTTTCACGACATCACCGCTGATGAGGTTGCGGTCTGTGCCGCGTTGATTCTGCTCGTCGGCATCCTCGCAGGATTGGTTCCCGCCCTGATGATTTCAAGATTCAAGCCTGTTGACGTGGTGAAAGGCAGCTTCAGGCTGAAGTCGAAGCTCGTTTTCGGAAAGGTTTTCATCATGATTCAAAATGTGGTGACGATAACGATGCTTTCGCTGACGATAGCCTTGTCGTGGCAGTTTAATCATCTGATGAACAAACCGTTAAATCATGAAACCCACGACATCATGGAGGTAAATATCACAAATGTCTTTCAAGCTGTTGAGGAGAAATCATTGCCGATGCTCAAGGATGAATTGGAGAAGCTCCCTAATGTTATCGAGGTCGGGTTTTCTCAAGGTTTCCCGCTCGGTTATGCTAATAATTCAACTTTTGAAAGAGAAGACGGACTTTATTCACTGAACTGGATGACATGCGATACTTCATCTTTTGAAATCCTTGGTTTTGAGGTGATTACGGAAAATGCCGAGCCTTTGCCGGATACGTGGTGGATCACCGAAAAGGCGATGCGTCGTTTCGGCCTCGACTACGATGCCACCGAATTAGTCTTAGATCCGAAATACAATTGGCGTTTTAATGTCTGTGGCGTCATCAAGGATTATAATTGTTTGCAGAGTAACGAAAATGACGTTTATTTGGTCAGGATGTTGGGGGAAGAATCCGGCTCGCCGTGGCATCTGATTTTAAAGACGACGGGTCGTCACGCAAAGGCGATGGAGGAGGTGAAAGGCAGAATCAAAGAATTGGCCAACGTCGATGTGGAATGCATGTATCTTGATGATTATTTAGCTGAGACTTATTACAAAGATTTGAGGGACATTCGTAATATCATATTGGTTTTCAGCATTGTAGCGTTGATAATTTCGATTTTGGGAATGGTGGCGATGTCAACGTATTATGCGAAGCAGCGTTCAAAGGAGATTGCCGTCAACAAGGTTTTCGGTTCTACCAACGCCGAGGCGTTCAAACGTCTGACCGGCGGTTTCTTGAAAATGTTTATCGCGTCTTTTGTGGTCGCCGTTCCAATTGCCTGGTTCTTAATAGATTACTGGCTTGAAGACTACAGTTACAAGATTAGCGTCTCACCGTTGATTTTCATCGGAGCCGGTCTCGCGGTGTTTCTTATGGCGGCGTTGTCGATTTCGTGGCAGAGCCTCAAGGCCGCCAACGCAAACCCGGTGGAGAGCCTGAAGAAGGAGTAAAGATTAGAGAGGAGAGTTAAGAGAGTGCCAGAGCGGGTGTGATTTTTTTAAAGAATACATGTGTGAATCAAAAATTTAGTGTACTTTTGCAAATAAAAATTTTGATATGAATGACGTCGTGCCAATTCCAGCCGCAAAAAAATACTGGAATTTAATAAAAAATTCAAGTAATGAGGTTAAACTTAACCTTATTGAATTGATTTATATATCGTTAAGAAAAGAGCCAAAAATCACGGCGGAAGATTGTGATGATGTTCTTGATAAAATCTCATCCTCATGGCCTGATGATGGGCTGACAGCCGATGAATTTGTTGAAGTTTGCGAGTCGGGGAGAAATAAAAAACGTGAAATAGTTGAAATCTGATTATGGCAAAGTATCTGCTCGACACAAATATTTGTGGTTTCTTGTTTCGCAATAAATATGGCATTAAGGAAAAAATCAAGCAAGTCGGACTTGAAAATTGTGCGGTTTCTTTATTGACAATTGCGGAGTTGATGGTCGGAGTAGAATATACTCTTCAAAATACAGGAGTAAACAAGTACGAAAATCTTAAACTTTTTGAAAATTCTGTGACAATCTTACCTGTTGAGCCATCAATAGAATTTGCAGCAAAAGAGAAAGCCAGATTGCAACTCGCAGGTACTGAAGTAAATGATTTAATAGATTTGCTGATTGCTGGTACTGCGTATGCCAATGATTTGACGTTGATAACAGATAATATAAAACATTTTCAAAACATTAAGGGCATAAAGATTGATAATTGGGTGGTGAGAAACTGAAATTAGTTGAAAAATTTTTCATAAACAGTTTCGGATTATGATTTTTTGTATTTTTGTAACCGAAACTCGGGTGGAAAATGTGGGTGGAATCTGAAAAACTCGGGTGGAAAATGTGTGAAATATCCGAAAAACTCGGGTGGAAAATGTGTTTGTAAATTATAACATATTGAAAAACAACTGAATATGTTTGGGCGAAAAATTGAAAAAATTTTGTCGGAGTGGAAAAACACCAAAGGTCATAAACCAATTGTTGTCAAAGGTGTCCGTCGATGAAAATTGACAGTTTTTTGCTTTGAGTTTTAGCCAAAAACGAAAAAAAATTAACTTTTTGGCTAAAACTCAAATGAGATTCAAAATAAAGACTGTCCAAAAATTAGACACTCACTGTCCAATTTTTGGACAGTTGATTTTTTGCTGTTTTTATAAAAACCTGATTGTCAATGATTTAAAAGTTTGGCACGAAATATGATGGGATTTTGACGATTGAATTAAAAAATAGTTTAAAAATTAAAGCATCATGATTAAAGTAAACAACCTCGTAAAGGAATTCAGAACCGAAGACATCATCACAACGGCTCTCGCCGGCGTGTCGTTTGAAATCAAAGACGGCGAATTTGTCGCCATCATGGGACCTTCCGGATGCGGAAAGTCAACGCTGCTGAACATCTTGGGCCTGCTCGACAACCCGACGGGAGGCGAGTACGAGCTTCTCGGCAGGGAAGTGGGCAAGCTGAAGGAGAAAGACCGCACACTTTTCCGCAAGGGAAACATCGGATTTGTGTTTCAGAGTTTCAACCTCATCGACGAGTTGAGCGTGTATGAAAACATCGAGCTTCCGCTTATCTACTTGAGAATCAACAAGGCGGAGCGTCGTGAGAAAGTCGAGGCGATAATGCGCCGCATGGGCATACTGCATCGTTGCGACCATTTCCCGCAGCAGCTTTCCGGCGGCCAGCAGCAACGTGTGGCCATCGCCCGCGCCGTCGTCGCCAACCCGAAACTCATCCTCGCCGACGAGCCGACCGGCAACCTCGACTCAAGAAACGGCCAGGAAGTGATGAATCTCCTCTCTGAACTCCACAAAGACGGCACAACCGTCGTCATGGTGACGCACTCGCGCAAAGACGCTTCATACGCCGACAGAATAATCAACCTGTTCGATGGCAAAATAGTTGATAATGTGAACGATGAGCTGTAATTTAAACACAAGTTTCACAAGTGGTCAACACAAGTTTCACGAGCAGAAAAGACTTGTGTAACTCGTGTCATAAACTTGTGCAACTCGTGTTAAAAATAAAAAACTTGTGCAACTCGTGTTAAAAAAAACTCTGAATTATGTTTTTCAAAAACTTCCTCGGTCTCCTCAAGCGTTTTACCGCCTCGTCGGTTCTCAATGTCATCGGGATGGCGGTCGCTTTCGCCACGGCATACGTCATCATGGTGCAGGTGCGCTATGAGCTGACTTTCAACAAGAGTTTCAAAGACGCCGACAATATCGTCACTCTCGAATGGCCAAGCCCTTATGCCGATGACTCTTACACTAATTTTATCTCGCGCCCGATGATTGAGTCGGCATTCGGCGACAATCCTGGCGTGGAATCTCATTGCGTTTTGACTTTGTTTAATTGCAGTCCGAACGGGGTGATAATACGCGTTGGCGATGGCTTTGAAACCTGCCAGATGAGCACTGTAAGTGCAAGTGCCGAAATCTTTAAAGTATTGGGGATCGAGCCTGTACGTGGCGATTTTTCCAAATTTGATGAGCCGAAAACCGTAGTGCTGACCGAATCGACAGCCAGACGGCTGAACCGTGACGTGGGCGGAAGTGTCTGTTTTTCAGCTAATTGGGATGAAGATATGGTATGCAGCATTATCGCCATAATTCCCGACATGCCTGAAAACAGTGATTTCAATTGGTGTAATGCATTTGTGTCCATTGGTGATGATTGGATTGATGACAGGAGTGAGTGGTCGTTTCAGGGCGTGGCAAAAGTCAACACCGACGACCTTGAGTATGTGGCCGGGATTTGCCGTGCGAATCTTGCCGGATATTTCGGAGAAGACCTGTCAGATTCAGGCGAAAGCCAGTATTATGCGGACAAAATCAAGAAGGTGCGTGTTATCCCTGTCAGCAAGACTTATTTTGATGAAAAGAGCGGAAGCGGCAACAAAGGCAACCTTGCCACAACACGGATGCTTATTGCCATCGCCTTGTTAATCATAGTGATAGCGTTTATCAACTTTGTGAATTTCTTCATGGCAATGGTGCCGCAGCGGTTGCGTGGCGTGAACACCTACCGTGTTTACGGATGCACGAAAACCCAGATGAAACTCAGCTTTCTCTTCGAGGCCGTCGGCCTTGTGGTGATCGCGCTTGTCGCTTCGTTGCCGGTCATCGGTTCGGTCGAAACATCGTTTATAGCGAGTTTTGTATCGCCAACAATATCACTTTCAAGCAATTACGATATTTTCTTTGCAATTTGCGCTGTCGGTTTGGCTTTCGCTGTGGTCGCAAACATCTATCCGGCGAATTACATCACATCGTTTCCGCTGGCTGTCGCCGCAAAAGGCAGTTTCGTTTCCTCAAAAGCAGGCAAGAGACTTCGCACAATGCTCATCGGTGTGCAGTTTGCCGTTTCCATTGCTTTGATAATCAGTTCGTTGTTTATCAAACTTCAGCATGATTACATGTTAAGGCACGATATGGGTTTCAACAAGGAGATGTTGCTGACCGGCGTGGTGCCGTCGAAAATCGGCTATCATTTCTCCGACAGGGAGGCGTTCGCGTCGGAGCTGAAGAAAAACCCGCAGATTGTTGATGTCGCATACGCGAGCGGACAGATGGTCTCGGCCGGACGTATGGGCTGGGGGCGTGACTTCAACAACGAGGAGATCCATTTCAGCTGTTATCCTGTTTCATATAATTTCCTGAAATTCATGGGGATAGACATCGTTGAAGGCGAAGACTTCTCGAAAGTGGCCGAAAACGACAGTCTCGGCACGTTTATTTTCAATGAGGTCGCGAAGGATAAATTCGGTCTCACGTTGGAGGACAGAATCGTCGGCCATAATGAGGAAACCAAGATAGTCGGTTTTTGCAAGGACTTCAATTTCAAGCCGTTGCAATATGATAATGAACCGTTTGCGTTTTACGTCTTCGGTCCGGATTCGTGGAAGTCGCTTGATAATCTTTATGTGCGAATCGCGCCTGACGCCGATGTCGAGGCTGTCATTGATTTCATCAAAGACGAGGTTGTGAAATATGTGCCGGATGTGAAGCGAGGCTATCTGAACTATGACTTCTTCGATGAGGAGCTTGCGCGGATATACGATTACGACAGGAAGTTCGCGGCGCTGATCACGACGTTCTCGTTGGTGTCGATCATCATCTCGCTGATGGGCGTCTTCGGCTTGGTTCTCTTTGAGACTCAATACCGTAGGAAGGAAATTGCGCTCCGCAGGGTGAACGGCGCGACGGTCAGCGAGATCCTCGGCATCTTCAGCAGTCAGTTCGTGAAAATCGTGTCGGTGAGCTTCGTCGTCGCCGCGCCGGTCTCGTATGTCATCATCGACAGATGGCTCGGGAAGTTCGCCTACCGCACTCCGATGCCTTGGTGGGTCTTCGCGCTTTCGCTCGCTATCGTGCTGATTATCACCATTTCAATAGTGTTGATAAGATGCTGGAAATCGGCGAATGCCAATCCGGTGGAGGCGTTGAAGGATAGTTAAGAGGGGGAAAAAGGTTAAAGGAATTCTTTCAAAATTGCACTGAAAAATGTGCAGTTTTAATAAAATATTGCACTGAAAAATGTGCAGTTTGAAAAAACATTCTTGATAATAAAAGATGGTTTAAATCGTTAAATGGTTGTTAACGAACAGAATAATGAAAAAAACTGTCTTTTTCGCGATATTGTTTTTCTGTGTGATTTGTTTGCACGGGCAGGATGGTTTTTCCTTGGTGAAAGGCAGAATCGTTTCTGAAGACAGCCTCCAACCGGTTTCCAACGCTCACATAATCAGCAAGACATCGCTTTACGGCGCAATCGCCGATGCCGACGGGAATTTCTCGTTGATGTTGAAGAAAACCGACACTTTGTGGGTGAGTTGTGTGGGCTTTGAAGACGGAAATATTATCGTTAATCGTGACGATGTTTTTAATAAAGAATTGATAATCAGAATGAAAAGAGCTGTTGTAATCCTTGATGAGGTTAATGTCTTCCCATATTTGGACAGGGCGGCCATCAATGAAATCATAGCGAAAATGCCGATAAAACAACCTTTTGCCATACCTCATGTAACAAAAACCGTTGATCCGAGAATTTTGAACAGGAAGCCCGTCAAGCAGCCACCGGCATCAATTATCAATCCTGTCTCATTGATTTACAAACATTTTAACAAAAACGAAAGGTTGAAACGCAAAATGCTCCGTAACCGAAAGAGATACAATAAGACACTGATTGAACAGGGTGCGCCTGACTCGTTGCTGCTGCCGGAAGTGATTGATTTTTCTGATTATAATTATTGATGAAACATTCAATTATTTCGTACCTTTGCAATCAAATTTTGGAAAAATGAACCCAATAGATTCTTTATTAAAATCATACATCGAAAAGGAGATTCTGCCTCGTTACGGAAATTTCGACAAGGCGCATCGTCTTGACCACGTCACGACGGTCATCGAAGAAAGCCTGAACATCGCGAAAAACTATCCTGAAACCGACGTGAACATGGTTTATGCCATCGCTGCGTATCACGACACCGGGCTTGTGAACGGCCGTGACAATCATCACATTGACTCCGGAAAAATCATCATGGCGGATGAGAACCTGAGACGATGGTTCTCCGATGAGCAGCTTCAAATCATGCGCGACGCCGCCGAAGACCACCGCGCCTCCTCCGACCAC
>JAKSMW010000050.1 GCA_024400395.1 Bacteroidales bacterium | reverse complement strand
TGATACGTATCATGTTTTTCGGTGAAAATGACTGAAAGATGGTGATACGCATCATTTTTTTTAGTGAAAATGACTGAAAGATGGTGATACGCATCACTTTTTTCGGTGAAAATGACTGAATGAAGGTGATACGTATCATGTTTTTCGGTGAATCTGAAACCCTGAAACCTTGAAACTTTGAAACTCTGAAACTTTGAAACCCTGAAACCCCTGAAACTTTGAAACCCTGAAACCCCTGAAACTATGAAACTTTGAAACCCTGCATGAAATTGAAATCATCAAAGAACAAGCCCTCGCTGCAATCGCTCTCGCCAAGTCGATTTATAATTCCGCCTTCGGCGAGATGGGAGTTCCATGCACCGACTGTCCTGCCCTGGATGTCACCAAAGGCACAACCACCATCAGACTCTACAGCCCCGAGAAGGTGGAGTTCAGGAAAATGGAATAAAGTTTTTAGTTTTTAGTCTTTAGTTTTTAGGGTCAACGGACTAAAGACTAACGACTAAAGACTAACGACTAAAGGTTCCGCGAGCCGCCGAAATCACCGGCAACCCGCGGAATCTTTAAATCTTTGAATCTTTGAATCTCTACGGCTTCAGGCAGCCGATGGGGACGACACAGACGCCATCGTTGCGGTGATAGGCGTAGTCTCCTTGTGCTGTCAATACCATCAAGAAGGACGGGGACTTCATTTTTGTCGTATCAATCTTGTTTGCCAGACCCATAAGGGTTTTGGCTCCTTTTTCGATATGCGTCACGCCACCCAGCTTTATCTCAATCAACCCATAGCTCCCGTCACGGAGATGAATGACAGCGTCGCATTCCAGGCCGTCCGAATCGCGATAATGATACACCTTGCCTAACAAGGCATCTGCATAGACACGCAGGTCACGGACAGCCATGTCCTCGAACAGAAGTCCGAATGTGTCGGGGTCATTCATCAAATCTTTAGGGCCAAGTCCCAGCACCACCGTTCCTATGCTGGGATCGACAAAATGACGGGTGTCCGTCGTCCTGACAGCCGCTTTGCTGCGCAAATTAGGATTCCACGCTGTCAGGTCTTCTATCACATAGAGCATTTTAAGGGCGTTTACGTAATCGGCCACCGTGTCTTCATCCAACGTCTTCTCATCATTGGCCAGCATGTCAGCTTTTAACGTGCCGTATGGAACCTGTTGAGAGATATTGCGTGCATACGAACGCAGCAGGCGACTTGCCCGTTCCGCATTCCGCCTGACACCGCCGATGCGTTGAATGTCTTTATTAATCACATCGTCCACATAGTCGTAAGATTGATCGAGGGCGATGTTTTCATCCACGGTTACCGCCTGTGGCCAACCGCCTCGGCAGAGCAAATAGGCGACTTGTTCCAAAGACAGTCTGTTCTCAATGGGTTCAAACGTCTCCCCGTCAAACAATGATTTCAGGCTTACTGCCCCGCTGCTCTCACCTGATTCCCACAAACTCATAGTGCGCATGTGGATGTGCCCATAACGTCCTGTCCCGCTATGGATGGTCTCCGCCGCCTGGGGCAACACCGTCGAACCAGTGATGATAAACTGTCCGACTTCCCCTCTCCGGTCAACCTCACAGCGGATGGTGTCCCACAGCCCCGGGATGGTTTGCCATTCGTCGATGAGACGCGGTGTCGCTCCGTTGAGCAAAGTCTTGGGACTTATCTCCAGCAACTGCTTACTTCTCTTCAACTCGGTGTCATCGCCAAGATTCAACATACTTTTGGCCACCTGCCTGGCGGTGGTGGTTTTCCCGCACCATTTTGGCCCCTCTATTTGAACGGCGCCCTTGCCCGCCAACTTACGGGTCAGCAATGCATCTACTATTCGTTGTCTGTATTCCATAACATATAAAAATCGCGCAAAAGTACGAATTTATTTGCATTTGTGTAGGCATAAAATGACATTTTTTTGTTTTTTTCGGTCGTTTGAGATAAATTCGTTCGGTCGTTTGAGACGAATTTATTCGGTCGTTTGAGAAACAATAGGTGGTAAAAAGGTTCCGCAAGCCGCCGAAATCACCGGCAACCCGCGTAATCTTTGAATCTTTAAAACCTCTGAGCCCTTGAAACCTTGAAACTTTGAAACCCTGAAACTCTGAAACCCCTGAAACCCTGAAACCTTTGAAACTTTGAAACTCTGAAACCCCTGAACCCCCTGAAACTTTAAATTTTCGTATCCGCTAATCAAAATTTTCCGTACCTTTGCCGCCCGAAATTCACATTTAATCTTGAAGATTATTTATACGCAAAAATTCATGAACAGAAAAATTCTCAAACTCATACTTTCCGCAGTGCTGGTGATGTGCTGCACGTTTTCGGCTTTGGCGCAACTCGGCACGCCGCCGGACAACGAGATTTGGTACATGACCAAAGATGGACAAAAACTTGATGGCAGCAAGTATAACGTAGGGCAGACTCTTTGCGGAAATACGATACGTTCTCAAATTCCTGACTATGTTGGTGGCTATTGGATTATTGAATTCAGCGGAAACGTTACCGAAATAAACGACAAGGCTTTCTATGACGAAGACGACCTTACGGCTATCAGTCTCCCAAACACAGTGGTGCAGATTGGAGGCCCGACAGATGATACGGGTGTCTTTGAGGACTGCGACAATTTAAAGTCAGTCAATGTGCCACCATCGGTGAAGTACATCGGCAGATGCGCTTTCTACGACTGCATCGCGCTGAAGTCCTTTTCCTGCGATAACGTAGAGATTATCTATCCCGAGGCTTTTTGCTATTGCAGGAATCTGAAGTCTGTCAACTTGGGTACTAAGTTGAAAGAAATCAGATGGTCGTCGCAAGGTAACGCAGATGGCGCATTCGAGGGCTGTGACGCACTGGAAACCGTCGTCATATCAGCCTCAGCCCCGATGACCCAAATAGGCAAGCAAGCTTTCTACGAGTGTAATGCGCTGAAATTCGTTGCCATAGGCGGCGGAGTGCAGACAATTGCCGAAGAAGCATTCTATAACTGCGACGAACTGAAGTCGGTGGCTATCGACGGCAACGTGGAAACTATCGGAGAAGATGCTTTCAACGACTGCGAAAAGCTGGAGTCTGTGGCATTTCTCGGCAACACGCCACCATCGTCATTTGGTGATGACTGCTTCGATGATTGCAGCCCAAACCTGAAATACTATGTGCTGGAGGAATACTACGACAGTTACAACAGCAAAAGCTTCCTGAGAGGAAAAGTGGTGGCAGGACCTCCGTACAACGAAATCTGGTACACTACCAACAACGGAGAGACGGCTGAACATACACTTGGCAATAATTTCCCGGCACTGAACGTCTATATGGGTAACCACGGTGTGCAGTTCCACAACGGCAATCCGCCTGAATTCAGTTATTCCGGAAGTTGCTTCTATGGCTGCTCCAACCTTGTTTCCGTGGTGCTGCCTTCGTCCATCGCTGATATTGGCAACCATGCTTTCCGTCAGTGTTCCAGCCTTGTTTCCGTGTCCATCCCAAGTAGTGTGACGAGCATTGGAGAATTTGCTTTCTACCAGTGCTACAGCCTTGTGTCAGTATCCGTCCCAAGTAGTGTGACGAGCATTGGAAACTATGCTTTCCATGAGTGTACAAGTCTTCAGAACATCCTGCTTTCTGACGGGTTGAACTATATCGGTGAGTTTACATTCTATAACTGTTCGGCCTTGACGTCTGTGACGATAGGAAACAGCGTGGCAGGCATTGGTAAATCCGCATTTGAACGATGTTATGCCCTGACGTCTGTAACGATAGGAAACAGCGTGGCAAACATTGGAGAATCTGCATTTGCACATTGTTCAGCTCTGACGTCTGTAACGATGGGAAACAGCGTGACAAGCATTGGAGAATCTGCATTTGATGTGTGCTCTGCCCTTCAGTCTGTAACATTCAAGTCTGTTCCTTTGCTTGGTGAAAATGTATTCATTTTTTGCGACCGCCTTTCCTCAAAAATCCTCGACCTCACCGACAGCGACAAGCCGCACATCGGAACTTCATTGGCGAACTATCCAGGCTTCACCGAGGCTCGCTACCACGGTACGCTTGAACCAGGCGAATGGGGAACGATAGTCCTGCCATTCGTGCCTTCGAGCTATCCGGGAATCGTGTTCTTCGCCATCGACAATGTGGATGCGGAAAACGGCACGCTCACCCTTTCAGTAGCCGAAAACATCGAGGCGGGCAAGCCTTACCTGTTCAGGAACCAGACGGGCAACGCCAGCTTCACGCTTACGGCAACGCCCGCGGCTCCGGCTACAAGCGTCCCGGTCAACATCACCGCATCCGAGCAGACCGTCGGCGACTTCGCGCTAAAGGGCACTTTTCAAGCTAAGGAGCTTACGGAAAACGGTTTGTATGAACAGCAAGGCGGCGAGTTTGTCCACACCAACAGCCTCAGCATCGACCCGTTCCGCGCCTACCTGAAGGACAACGGCGGTTCGGGCGTAGAGCGCATCGTGATTGACGGCGGCACTTCGGTGAAAATCACCAATCAGGACGACAGCGTCGTGACACTCTACGGCTTGAAGGAAGTGGAGTTCATCAAGGAGAACGACACACCGGCCGTGCGCGTGACATACAAAGACGACAGCACGGTGACATACGAAAACCCGAAGAAGGTGGAGTTTAAGAAGGAGTGAAGTTTTTAGTTTTTAGTCTTTAGTCTTTAGTTTTTAGGGTCAACGGACTAATGACTAACGACTAAAGACTAACGACTAAAGGTTCCGCGAGCCGCCGAAATCACCAGTGACCCGCGGAATCTTTAAATCTTTGAATCTTTAAATCCCCTTGAGCAGAGACAATCGGCGATGTGGCGCATATCGATGCCAATGGTGGAGTTCAGAAAAACGGAATGAAACAAGACAAGTGAAAACATAGGTTTGTTTATATAATGAAAAGTCCTGGCCGAATTTGGTCAGGACTTTTTCAATATGAATTACCGTTCTCTTCTCTTAACCTTCAATCAGTTGGTTGTTGCTCCCCAGCACGTTGATGATCTTGTGCATGTAGAGTTCTTTCATTCTGTCGCGGGCGGGGCCGAGGTATTTGCGCGGGTCGAACTCGGCGGGTTTCTCCGCCATGGTCTTGCGGATGGCCGCCGTCATCGCCAGACGGCTGTCGGAGTCGATGTTGATCTTGCACACCGCAGACTTCGAGGCTTTCCTGAGCTGCTCCTCCGGGATGCCGACCGCCGCCTTGAGGCAGCCGCCGTTGCTGTTGATGATGTCAACGTCCTCCTGCGGGACCGACGACGAGCCGTGAAGCACGATGGGGAAGCCGGGGAGTTTCTCCTCGACGGCTTCGAGGACGTCGAACGCCAGCGGAGGCGGGAGCAGACGGCCCGTCTTCGGATCGACGGTGCACTGCTCCGGCGTGAACTTGTACGCGCCGTGCGACGTGCCGATGGAGATCGCCAGCGAATCGACGCCTGTCTTCGTCACGAAATCAATGACTTCCTCCGGCTTCGTGTAGTGGCTCTCCGCCGCCGACACCTCGTCTTCGACGCCGGCCAGGACGCCAAGCTCGCCTTCAACGGTGACATCGTGCTGGTGCGCGAAGTCAACGACTTTCTTTGTCAGCGCGACGTTCTCGTCGTAAGGTAGCGCCGAGCCGTCGATCATCACCGATGAGAAGCCCATCTCGATGCAGTTCTTGCAGAGCTCGTATGAGTCGCCGTGGTCGAGGTGAAGCACGATTTCGGGGTGTCCGCAGCCGAGTTCCTTGGCGTATGCGACGGCGCCTTCCGCCATGTAACGGAGAAGCGTCTGGTTCGCGTAGTTGCGCGCGCCCTTCGAGATCTGAAGGATGACGGGCGACTTGGTCTCCACCGCAGCCATGATGATGGCCTGCATCTGTTCCATATTGTTGAAGTTGAATGCCGGGATTGCATAACCGCCTTTGACGGCCTTGGCGAACATCGCGCGTGTGTTCACCAACCCTAAGTCTTTGTAATTTACCATATTAATATTTATATTAGATTTTTCCGTGTCTATAACTTTTCCGTGTTGTCAGTTTCTAACATGTTGATGTTGAAATTCCAGTTGAGTTTCATGGCGTTGCTCTGTTGTTTGTCCAAGCTTTCCATGATTTCCTCCTGTTCGTTTTCTGAGATGATAAGAAGTTGGTCGCCTTTCTTCAGGATGAGCCTGCCGTTCGGGACGATGTAGCGGTCGCCGCGTTTTACGATCATGATGAGGGTGCCTTTCTTGAGCGGATAGTCTTTGAGTACAGTCTCTTTCTCGACTGTCCGCTGTTCCATTATCGTATTGAGTTCGTCAGGGATCTCGATGCCGAAGTTTTCGGGGCCGCTGTCGTCTTTTTCGCCTAACTTTAGCTTATTTGCGACGAAAGGAATTGTCGTTCCCTGAACCAAAAGTGATATCAATGTTATGAAAAACACCACGTTGAATATCAGTTCGCCGTCTTTCACGCCGGCTACCACTGGATATGTCGCGAAGATGATGGGTGCTGCGCCGCGGAGTCCGACCCACGAGATGAAGGCTTTGTCTTTGAATCCTATTTTCTTGAATGGTATGAGGCTGAGATAAACGGCGAGCGGTCGTCCGATGAAGATTACGAATAAGCCGAGGATTATGGCGTTGAACGCCATGTCCATCATGTTGTGCGGCGTGACGAGAAGTCCGAGCATGAGGAACATCACGATCTGCACCAGCCACGTGAGCCCGTCGAGAAGTTTGTTGATGCTGCGTTTCTCAATGATTTTCTTGTTTCCGAAAAGCGGATATTCTTTCTTGAAGATACGGATCTTCGGCGTTCCTTTGACCATTCCGGCGTTGCCCACGACGATGCCGGCGATATAGACGGCGAGGTAGCCGTTCGCATTAATCACGTTGGTAACTGAGAATGTGAGGAAAACGAACCCCATGATGAGGATTTGGTACATCGATTTGTTCTCGAGTTTTATCGTGTTGTGCAACAGCACGTATCCGCGGCCGAAAAAGTACCCTATCACCAAGCCCATGCCGAATTGCCACAGGAATGTGAGGATGATGCTCACTGCGCCTACATCGCCACCGCTGTTCATAACGATTTGTATCATCACGATTGTCAGCATGTTAGCCATCGGGTCGTTACTTCCCGACTCGAGCTCCAGAAGCGGCTGGAGGTTGTTGTGCATCTTCATTTTCTGCGCCCTGATGATGCTGAAGACCGAAGCGGAGTCGGTTGACGACATCGTGGCGGCGATCAGCACGGCGTATGGGAACGACACGTTGACGAGGCTGTTGAATGATGTGCTCGTGATGTGAATGAAAAATCCCGCGATTAATGTCGTCAGCAAGACGCCCACGGTTGCGAGGACGATTCCGGGGCCGAGAACGGGCTTGATGGTGGTGAATTTCGTGTCCATGCCGCCGTTGAACAAGATGATCGACATCGCCACCATGCCGATCGACTGCGCGATGTTGTAGTTTTCGAAGTGGATTCCGACACCGTCTTCTCCGAAGAGCATTCCGACCAATAGAAATACCAACAAAACCGGAATGCCGGCCTTGTAACCTGTTTTTGAAAGTAAAATGCTGAGAATCAATATTAAACCAGCTAAAAGCAAGAAGTTACCAGCAGTGAAAGTCATGTCAAATCGTTGTTTTTATGTTTAATAGTTGTTGTTCAAAAATCGGCTGCAAAGGTATGAATAAAAAAAAGAAATGTCAAGTTTAAAAATTGTTTTTTGCATGAATGACAAAGATAAAAGAAAAGGTTCGAGTATTTGGCTCGGACCTTTCCCTTGAAACACTAAGGTTTCTGTTGTTTTCACATGACAGTGATTTTCACGTTATTATGCAATCTCTATTGTTTTTGTGAGTTTCTTCTTCTCTTCCGGCTTGATTTTCGGAAGTGTCACCTCCAAGATGCCGTTTTCGACTTTCGCCCTGATTTCCTCGATTTTCACGATGTCGGGCAGCGCGAGCATCTCCTTGAAATGCGCGGTCGTGAACTCGCGGCGCAGGTACTGCTGTTTCTTGTTGCTTTCCTCGGTGCCGCTTTTTTTCACCATCTCGATGACGAGGTTGTTATCGCTGTCGATGTTCAATGTCAGATCCTCCTTCGTGAGGCCGGGGACGCTCATCTCAATCTTGAATTCCTCTTGATTTTCAATGATATTCATCTGCGGGCTGCTCGTTTTCGGCATTCCGTAATTGAAGTTTTCAAAAAGGTCGTTGAACAGTGTCGGGAAGAAATCCGAAGTTCTTTTTGCTACTAACATAATCTAATCTCCTATTTTTTAAAGTTTAAAATTTAATCTCTAATCTCTTTTCTTTAATCTTTATATTGTTTTTATATTGTTTTTTCACCATTTTTCGTGATGACGCGGTCGGACTGTCAATTTGCATTCCGAAAAATGGGAATTTTTTCAAAAATACAAACAACTGTCTGATTGATAATGTTTTATTCTGTGAAGAAAAAATTTTAATATTTCTATAACTGACAAAAATTCCGAATATATTTGTTGTTAAATAAAAATAACTGACAAAATGACAGATTTAGTTAAGAGAGTAGCGAGGAGAGTTAAGAGAGGGGATGGTGGATTAACGTTTTTCGAGTGACGTTTTTAAGCCTGAAATAAGCTTACTGACATTTTGGATTTTTTCTTTGATATAATCCAAATCACAATTGTCGATATAACCTAAATCATTGGCAAGAATGGATTGACAATATATTTCTATTAATGATCAGTATGCAAATTCCAAAAAGTGAATTCTTTCCTTGCTTGATGTCCTGGCATTTCCTTCGGCAATGTTTGATGGTATTGATATGGCTGCTCGTCTCATTTGATCACACAAAGCAAATTGTTCAACTTTTGGAAATTTGTTTATCAACATGTAAATGTCTTTTGCAAGATTTCTTGCTTCTTGCCACGCTTTCAGTTTTTCAAAAGAATAAATCATGATAGGTTTCATTTTAGTTATTAAAATTCTCTTAACCCTCCTCTCTTAACTCTCCTCTCTTAACTCTCCTCTCTTAACCCTCCTCTCTTAACTCTCCTCTCTTAACTCTCCTCTAAAACAACTCCCACTTCTTCAACACTTTATAAATCGCGCCTTCAGGTCTTAAAATGCTCTGGAACAGGATGATGTCCTTCACTTCCTGGTGGATGTACGACTTCTGTTCTATTGCCGTGGTGACCTTCCAGAAATATTGTTTTTCGCACAGGTCTTTGATGCGGCCGAGTGTGATGTGCGGCACGAAGTTCTGGCGGTCGCGCATGAATCCGATGCCGTCGAAAGCGGTGAGGACATCTTCTTCCAAATCAAGGAGTTGCGGCGGTGTCTGCTGCATCCCGAGCCACAGCACGCGCGGCGCATAACGGCTGCCGAAGACGCCGGTTCTGTTGAAGTCCATCTCGAAACGTCTGTGGTTCTCAACGACTTTGCTCACCGCTTCAATGATCCTCGGTTCGTCGGGCGGGTAGGTGTCGCCGATGAATTTCAGCGTGAGATGTATGTTTTTCGGTATCGACCAGT
>JAKSMW010000005.1 GCA_024400395.1 Bacteroidales bacterium | reverse complement strand
TTTTTGCGCTTTCCCGCACTTTTTTAAAACGAAAATTACGCCAATTCCACGCCAATTCTCATTTTTTTGGTGTAATAAACAAAAATCATGGCGTTTATTTTCCCGGTATTGCATCACGTCCGATATAAGTTTGTAAATTTGTCCCTGTCAGCCGAAACGGAACAAGTCTCTGCTGGGAAGTAATCTTGCGAGGGGTAAGCTGGCGCAATACGGCAAACGTAAAGGCGATGATGAACCTCAGCGTTTCGCACATCCTGTATGCCGGATGCTTCATGCCTTAAAAAACATCGATCAGCTTTTTCTCCCGCTCTTCCTAAAGCTCTTTGTGATTCTTTAGCTTGTTCTTCAAGGATGAGAACGCACGTCTAAAGAATTGGTCGTATTCGGGATGTGCAGTCATCCCAACTCTCATGCCTTTCTTCCAGCCCATTTGCGAAGCCTGACCATCTACGTCATGACTACACGGTTATATACAGACATTGTTGTCCGTTAAGACTTCGTTGCTCGCGTAGAAGTTTATGCTTGTATATGCAAGTCCAGAAGAATAAAAAAGGCTGACTCCTATTGTGAAGCCCGCCGGATGCGCCGAAAACAAAAAACAGTCCTCACGCACAAGTGTGTATGCGTGAGGGCTTAGAGACCGCAATCTTGTTTGAACTTATTGAACAACAACTGGTTCAAACAAACTCTTTATGTTTAGCGGACAAAAATAATCGTTTTCATTTTCGACATTATTCAGTTTTACTCTCCTGATGCCTTAACTGGACGGATAGGATAGGAATAGTATCTCGGCTTAGCGTCTAAACCAGAACCCGCAGCAGTGTCCCAAGAATACATATAACGGGCATTCTCATCTCCGTTCACGGTGCGACTCCAGACAAGCACTCCATTTTGGCCGACATAATTTGCGTTACCGTCATAGTAGCATCCAGCGGCAGGAATGAATAGGGTTTCGCCATTGTTGCCGTGGAAAATCCGGCCATGGACACCGGTGCTATTGTAATTGTTGGTCCATTCGTTCTCGAGCGCACAGAGCTCTTCTATCTGAGCTTGCGTAGGTGTTCTGGCCAAGCCATAGGTCTGCTGGTATGCGGCATCGTACTCCTGTTTCAAGTTACCGTCCGAGTCAATGGCAGAGGCTTTATGCGCATTCCAAGAAGTTGCATCAAAGGTGGAGCTTCCGCCATTGAACGGAGCCGTCGACCAGGTAGAATATGATGCAGCCTCGCTGTTGTCATGACCCGTAGTAGAGCCGAACTGATAATATAAACCATATTCGGTAGCCGATGATGCATTCAGGTTCGTTTCGCTCCACAGTGTACCTGATTCCAGACCAAGGTCAACCCACGACATCAGGACGGGGCCTCGCTTCACCGCGCGTATGCCAAACCCGTAACTGCGCTCGTATTCACTGTAATAAAAATCATACTGTCCACCGTAATGGAAAGAATATCCATCACCGGTAGTTTTAAGATCCTTCGTCCAATAGTAGCCTCCAAAATTGTCGTAATTATATAAAGTTACTGTCTGAATTGCTCCATTTACAGGAATAAATATCTTGTTACCATTAGTCCCTGTAAATTCATAACCATTACCAGTCCTTGTCTTGGTACAATAATTTACAAGTTCTTGGCACTGTTGCAGAGAGGGAACCGAACAGGAGTTCCCGTACAGTTCGCAGCAGATATCATCCTCTTTCTGTAGCTGTGTGAGACCATCAGTTGCGTTATATTTTGTATATTTTGATGTAGAGTTATCCCACATGGAATAGGTCGATTTACAGTATCCGTTCTCAAAACCGGTTTTCCATATAAAGGCGCCTGTTGCTGGGTTGGCTGATGTATAATGAACAAATTTTTCACCCCACGCTAAATAGTATCCGAAGTCGGTCTCACTCTCAGCTCCGACGTTTCTGTCAGCCCAGAGGGTTCCAGATGGCAGACCGAGGTCAACGAACTCGCACGCCGGCGTAATCACTATCGCCGCGCCTTCTCCGTTTTTAAGTGTGTAAAATGTGTTGTCCTTGAGTGCCCATACGTCATCGCAACGGGCTGTACCAATGATGCTCACAAATTCATACTGCTTACCTGCAGGAGAGGCAGGTACAGCCACATACAATGCTTTTGAAGCTTCATCGTTCTTCACATTTTTAACGCTTGCGACTGGATCACCGCCAACCACCTTGATAGTAACTGGAGTACCTGCTGGCGTGCCGAGTGCGCTCAAGTCGAGCAGAAGTACCGCGTGAGGCATTCTCATTGAAACCGTCCCGTAATTTCCATCAGCCTTGTAATCTAATTCTCCAGATTCAAGGTACACCGCATCATTCAGGAAGCCTGTCTGACCCATGAAGTCATCTTTATAGTTTGCGCCCTTGAACGTGAATTTAATTTTCCCTGTAGTTTCTATGATGTAACCTTCAAAGGTGCCGTTGGCAACATCTGTGCATTTCAATGTACCGATTGACTCATTGCCTTTATTGACATAGAGTTTGTCACCTTCGGTCCACTTGAATTTTGTCCCGTCCTGGTCGATTTTCGAGCCGCCGTTGTCCCACGATGCGTTGAGCACCACATGCTGTGTTTCGCCGGCGTTCAGCACCGGCAGGTTAGGCTTCTTGCACTGTGACAGTCCCATCACCAATGCGAACGCCGCCAATAATAATGATACTTTTTTCATTTTAGTTAATTTAATTATTCAAAGATTTAATAATTCAAAGATTCATCACGCATTTTCAAGTTTTTAGAGCAAGCCGCTGCCCACGCCGATGGTGAAACTTTTTACCGGTTGCGGTGCGCTCGCGGCGTAGCCTTGTTCTGTCATGAAGCTTGTCGCTTCGATTCTTGGGGCTTCGTAGCCCGCCTTTCTGTTGATTTCTTTCTTCATTTTTTTAATTTTTTGAAATTATTTAATGTCGTTAGTGTCGATTAATGTCATTAATGTCCCGGAAAGCAATTCCTTGAAACTCTGAAACCATCGGAAACGCCGAAAGCCCCTGACTTGCGGTCAGCGGCAGAATTTTTAAGTAAATGATGAATTGTTGATTTACAGCAAATTGGCAACGGAGGGGGTAATCACAATATCCCTATTTGCCAAATTCGGCAAACAGCAACCTTATTCTTGATATTGTATATGCGCCTTTTTCATATTGGCGGCAGAATTACATCTTTTTTCAATACCGCGGACATTTTTTTTGATTTTTTTTGCACTCAGCTAAACACGTGACGGGCATCATGCCGGGCGGCTCAGGGCACACGTGATGTGTATGCACGGGCACACGTGCCGTGTACTCGGTTATTAAGGTACTGCCCTGCGGGCAGCTGGCGCACAAACAGAAAGCTGGCGCATAAGGAAGAAAACTCTTGTGCGCCAGCCACTTTCAACTTTATAACTTTACAAACTTTGTAACTTTACTAACTAAATGCAACACTGATAAAAAAAAGAAACCCACTCTTTCGAGTGAGTTTCTTTTGCGGTGCCGAACGGGCTCGAACCGTCGACCTCCTGCGTGACAGGCAGGCATTCTAACCAAACTGAACTACGGCACCATTATCTTCAAGAACCAGTTGAAATTTTTCGTTCATTTCAACGGTGCAAAGATACAGCGTTTTTCAATACACGCAACACTTTTTTGAAAAAAATTTTTACTTTTTAAAAAATATTTTCTATAAAATTGATTTACAACATTTTACAAATTCATTTTTTAAAAAATATATGCACCACAAGTTTTAACGTCATAATACTTCTGCCCTATTTCATCTGCTTTTTCAATCATTTTTTTTCTTAAATAGTCAGGAATTGAACTATCAATTATCAGTAAATCAATCATATAGCATTCACATAATTTCTTGACATCAATAAATTCCCTGCCATAAGCGATGAAATAATCAAAATGTGGTTTTGACGCCAATTTTACGCCAAAATACGCTTTTTCACCAGAAAATGCGATTAATTTATCTCCAAATGACACCATATTTTCCCGCTTTTTTATGAAAAAATCATCAAAATCAGTATCGCTCAATAATAAACTATTGCCATTTTTATAAACTCCCTGCCTGATCAGATTGTTTTCTATGCCAAAACCTGCAATATCCGGATTATTATAAACTGTTGAATCACACAAAATAACATGTTGATTAGCAAAAACGAAATCGACAGCGGTCCCTTTTGACAAAGAATATACAGTAAACGACTGCTGTTTCCGCTGCACGACGGCTCTTGAAAGTTGCGAGACACTGAACACCAATGATATAGACAGAATTGCAAAAACCATCTTCTTTTCTTTAAATTCCACAGTCTGCATCAACAATATCAAAATTAAAATAAGGCAAACGAATTCCAAATCATTCACATACAAACCCTTAAGAATAGAAATCGGAAGATTCTCAATCGATGTTACGACATAATTCATCAAAAAAATCATCCACTTCACACAGAAAGCGATTCCCATATTAATATAAGGTATAGGACTCAAAACAAGCATCAGCATCCCACCTATTATCACAATGGTTGAAATTGGGGTCATGAAAAGGTTGCTAAGCCAGAAATAAACAGGGAACTGATGGAAGAAGAAAACCGAAAACGGCATCGTAGCCATCTGCGCCGCCAATGTTACTGAGGTCATTTCCCAAATCTTGTCCAAAGGCTTGAATCTGATATAAAAAACACTGTAAATTGGCTTTTGCAAAACCACAATGCCGACAACAGCAGCGTATGAAAGCAGGAATCCGACATCGAAAAGGTTTGCCGGCCTTATGCAAAGCAACAGAAACGCAGAGGCAGCCAAACTGTTAAGCAACACGCCCTTTCTGTCAAGCATGTCGCCGACAATCACGAACGAAAGCATTATTGTGGCACGCAGAATTGACGGAGCAAGCCCTGCCAGCAATGCGTATATCCAAATCAGAAACAGGAGCAGCGACTGTTTGACCAAATGCTGCCAACGTCTCCGTTTATTAAAAAACGCAAGCATATATGAAAAAACCATGAAAACCACGCCGACATGAAGGCCTGACACACACAAAATATGCATTGAGCCAGCCGCCACGTAACTCTGCCGGAGTTCTTCAGGCAATGTGTCGTCAAAACCAATCAGAATTGCAGCCGCTACAGCATATTCGTCTCCTTCAATTCCCAGATCACGCATGATTGAAAGCAGCAAATCGCGAAGTGAATACGAGAATCTATAAATCGGATTTGTCTGATTTACAGTCAATTTACTCCATCGGTCATCTTTGACATACAACTGATGCGACACACCTTTCCGCGAAAGATAAGTCTTGTAGTCAAATTGTTCAGGATTTTTCGGCGGCTCAACAAAGTCAGGAGGATCGAAAAAAACTATAACATCACCGTATTTTAAAGCCTCCGCACGACATGTTATTTCAAAATACGTCATGACTTTCCCAGAAACTTCTTCTACTGCCTCGTCAGAACGTTTAATTCCTTTCAGCTCCAAAATAACTTTAACTGATTTCTCCCTGACAGCCGGACAATCACAAACTCTTGCGACATAACATGTTACATCATTCAATTCACAATTGGAGATGTGCTTTTCATCCAAGTCATCATCACGAATATGAACCACAAACACACCTATTAATATAAGGAGTATGTTAAGAAGCAATCCGAACAGCCACCGCAAACTGTATTTTTTGACATAATTTGAGACAATTATCAATGACACCAACAGCAGCGAAGAAGCAGACACGCAAAGCTGTGCCGAGGCATCAGCATTTTGCGGCTTGAAATTGTATGCGAGCCAAATGCCGGATGCGAAAGGTATCAGCAACCTGATGAACGGATATTTAAACCAATTAAACATATTTGCATGTCAGAAACCGGCGTGCAAGTTACGAATAATTTCAATACAAAAAACATTTATTTTGTTGATTTTCAAAGAAAAATCGGGCGTTTTCGTTGACTTGAAAACGCCCGATTGTTAAAATTTATTTACAAATTTGTAAATTTATTTTACACTTGAAATGATTATTTCAGCGGCCTTGTCTGAAGCACCGGCATTGCCAAGAACAACCTTCAGTTCCTCATAATCTTCAAGCAGTTTACGCTGGCGTTTATGATTCTTAAGCAAGCTGTCCAGTTCTTCCTTGATGTTTTCAGGAGTAAGGTCATCTTGAATTAACTCTTTGACAACCAATCTGTCCATAATCAGATTCACCAAACAGATGAATTTAACTTTTGCCAAATGCTTGGCAATCATATACGAAATTCTATTTGCTTTGTAGCAAACCACTTCCGGCACGTCAAGAAGTGCGGTTTCTAATGTAGCAGTGCCGGAAGTAACAAGTGCGGCACTTGACAACTGCAGCAACTGGTACGTTCTGTTTACCACTAAACGCACATTTGCCTTGTCGCCGATGATTTTCTTGTAATAATTCACAGGAATCGACGGGGCACAACCGACAACAAATTGATAATCAGGATATTGTTTGACAACTTTCAGCATTACTTCAAGCATTCTGCCAATCTCTTGTTTGCGGCTTCCTGGAAGCAACGCTATAACCTCCTTTTTTGGATTCAGGCGGTTTGACTTGAAGAATTTATCTTTGTCAACAAGGGTGATTTTTGAAATCTCATCAAGCAGAGGATGTCCAACATACTGGCAATCAACATTATATCCATCGTAGAATTTCTTTTCAAAAGGAAGGATGCAAAGCATCTTGTCAACCACTCTCCTTATTTTATATACACGGCGGCGTTTCCATGCCCAAACCTGAGGTGAAATGTAATAAAACACCTTGTATCCTTTTTTATGCGCCCATTTCGCAATTTTCAGATTAAAACCCGGGTAATCGATAAGAACGATTGCATCCGGTGCAAACTGCTTGATATCTTTCTTGCAAATGTTAAAATTTTTTAAGATAGTGTTAAGATTCATTAACACTTCCGCGAAGCCCATGAACGCCAAATCATGATAATTTTTCACCACGTTTGCTCCATTTTTCCGCATTTTCTCACCGCCCCACGCACGAATTTTCGCATCCGGGTCTTTTTTCCTGATAGATGCCACAAGATTTGACCCATGCAAATCTCCGGAAGCTTCGCCTGCAATTATATAGTACTTCATATCTCCCACGTTTTAAATTTGTCGAGAACATTATATGCTGTCCAATCGTACTGGATCGGAACAACTGAAACATAGTTGTTGTTCAATGCCTTAACATCCGTATTTTCTTCAGAATCCTGTTCGATGAACTCGCCGGTAAGCCAGAAATAGTCGCGGCCGAAAGGGTCAACACGGCGTTCATATTTCTCCGACCAGCGCGCCTTCGCCTGCCGACATGTTTTTATTCCTTTAATGCCTTCTTCAGAAAATGCAGGGAAATTGACATTCAGACATACGCCATCCGGCAGACCTTCATCAAGGACTTTTTTTGTAAAACCGATAATATAATTGTCGAGATGGTCGAAACAGGCATCGGGGTCGTAGCAGTCAAGACTGAAACCGACAGCAGGAATGCCGTCCATGCAAGCCTCTATGACAGCCGCCATCGTACCCGAATAGACAACATTAGTCGAAGCATTTGAGCCGTGATTAATCCCTGAGACTACGATGTCGGGTTTTTCTTTCATAAAATATTGATAACCAATCTTTACGCAGTCAACCGGACTACCATTACAGACATATTTCACATAATCTGTGTCTCTTTCTAACAGATTGACTCTCAATGGTTCGCGAATCGTCATGGAATGCGACTTCGCCGACATCGGTTGTTCCGTAGAAACAACCATGACCTCACCTATCTGGCGCATCAGACCCGTCAGTTTTTTCAAACCCTTGGCCTGAAAACCATCGTCATTCGCGATTAATATTCTCGGTTTATTTTTCATCTTCAAAAATTTTTCAGCACCTTATATAATTTATGCGTCGGAAGTCCCATCACATTAAAATACGAGCCTTCGACCCCGCAGACTCCGATATAGCCTATCCATTCCTGAACGCCGTAAGCACCCGCCTTGTCGTAAGGTTTATAATTGTCAATATAATATTCAATCTCTTGATTTTCAAGCTCATCAAATGTTACCTTTGAAGTCACCGAAAATGTTTTTGATGTTTCTTTTGTGTGGACTGTCACGCCTGTCACGACCCGATGCGTCTTTCCAGACAGCAGTTTCAACATCCTGAATGCGTCTTCCCTGTCCTTCGGTTTCCCTAAAATTTCGTTTTCCGCAATCACGACGGTGTCGGCTGTAATCACCATGAAATTTTCAGGAAGTTCTTGGTCTTCAAACGCTTTCGCCTTTTTCAAACTCAAGAACGGAGCGATATCAGCCAACGGCAATCTTGACGGATAATTTTCGTCAACGTCTTTTGTCAAAATTGAAAATTCGATTCCTATCCCTTTCAAAAGTTCCTGCCGACGCGGAGATTTTGAAGCGAGTACGATATTATATTTCTTTAAGTTATCCAACATTTGATTCATTTTAAAGATTAATAAAAATCATTGTCAATACTCCAATTAACATAGTGATTTTCAATAAAATAGAAACAATATGATATGTCTTTTCAGGTTTAGCGGGTTTTTGCATCACTGTTGTCATAAATGCCGTCATGTAACCAATGAACATATATTTCATTACTTCAATCAAAATTATCGGAGTCCTAATATCACTAATATTTTCAAAAAAATTCTCAAAGCTGAATATAGTCCCGGACATCAAAAGCAGAAGAACTATAACTATAATTGATGTTTTCTTTAATCCCAAGACCACTGGAATCGTGCGACAATGAGTCCTGCCGTCGCCATCAACATCCTCCATATCTTTTACAATTTCGCGAATCAATGTCGTCAGGAAAGCGAATGCGCTGTAAAACAACACAATACGAAGTGATGTCGTCATCAGATCTTCATTCGCCCTAAGCAAAAGTGGGTTTGCAGACATATACAGCATCACAAAGAGCCATGGCAGAAAAACCGCAAAAGCCACTGATAATGAAACAATTACATTTCCAATCAGAAGTTTTTTCTTATATGTTTTCGAGTATGAATACAAAATACCTGTCAATAACAGCAGACAGGCAAAAATCATATAGAATTTCGGACCGAGAGCCATGATTGTCGATGCCAATCCGCAGCATAATCCGATGATTGTCAACGTCCAATAGAAAACTCCGCATTGTTTTTCAGAGAACACTTTCCCGACAATCAGTTTTTTCGGTTTGTTGATGGCATCGGTTTCCATGTCGAAAATGTCGTTTATCACATAGCCGCCGGCCACGATAAAAACCATTGAGATGACCAACAAGGTGAATGAAACCGTGCTTTGCATCATCATAATGCAATGAAACACAAGGCACATCATCAGAGCCGTAACAAGCAAATTCGGCCAACGAACCAACTTAAAAAAAGAACCTATCTTCTTCATAATCTACCAGATATGTATTTCGAAATCTTTCATCCATTTGTCCTGAGCTTTCATGACTTGTTCAATGATGTCGCGGACAGCACCTTTTCCTCCGTTTTGGTGACTGACATAAACGCTGATCTGCTTGATTTCCTCGGCAGCATCGGCGGGGCACACCGGCACGCCGACTTTCTGCATCACAGGGTAATCTGGAATGTCGTCGCCCATGTAAACAATCTCTTCCTTTGTCAATCCACGTTCTTTCATATATTCATCCAACTTAATGATTTTGTTTGGGATATGAAGAAAAACGTCTTTGACACCGAGGGCTTTCATACGTTGTTCCATTGACTTGGCGTAACCGCCGGAGATAACGGCGACGTTATATCCCATCCTCACCGCAAGCTGAAGTGCGAATCCGTCTTTCACATTTGTCATTCGCAAAGCCTCACCATCGGGGAGCACCAAAACGTCACCTTGTGTCATAACCCCATCATAATCAAAGATAAAGGTTGTCACATTCTTCAAAAGTTCCTTATAATTTCTCATTTTATTTCATTAGATTTTTAATTGACGAAAATACGAAAAAATCCTCAAACAGTTTAATTTTGTGTCAAATTTAATTTCAACCACCTTTTTAGCCAAACCGTTATCTTAAATATTTTACCGTTATCTTATTTTTTAATACCGTTTACTTTATTTTTTAATCCGTTTACTTTCAAAAATAAAGCAAAAATTTTTCATTTCACAAATATTTAAATTTCAATGATTTAAAATTATCTATTGTAAAAAATGAAAAATTTTCTTGACAAAAATGACCACTTCGATAGTTTTGCATTCGTAAAAACAAACAACAATCAACTTTTAATAAAAAACAACATGACAGCATTAGAATTCAGCACCAATTTAGTCGGGCAGCAGAAATTTCTCGAAGGCTACGCCCGCCAGCTCACAGGCAACCTTGATGACGCGAAAGACCTCACGCAGGAGACGTTCCTGAAGGCTTTGATTCACCGTGAAAAATTCGTAAATCAAAATAACTTCAAGGCGTGGCTTTACACCATCATGAAGAACATTTTCATCAACAATTACCGCAGGATAAAAAAAGAAAACACCATCATCGACCAGACCGACGACCTTTACTATTTGAATATCAGCAATTCGAACAGCGACACCGACCCCGAATCGATGCTAAACGCCAAGGAACTTGAGAATGGCATCAACAGTCTTGACGCTGATTTCAGGAAGCCGTTTGACATGTACAACGACGGCTTCAAATACAAGGAAATCGCTGATGCTCTGAATCTTACGATTGGAACAGTGAAAAGCAGAATTTTTTATTCAAGGAAAAAACTCATGGAGAATATGAAAGAATTTGGGGCGTAAAAACCTCTGAAGGCAGCTGCTTGGTTTTGGGATTTGAATTTATTTTCAAATCCCATTTTTTTGTTTGAACATTCGATTTTTTACAATATTTTTGCAACTTTGTTGTTAATATAGGAAAGTTTAAAAAAATCACTAAAATGATTGAGACAGATATTCGCGAATTAAACGAAAAAATTCAGAGGGAGAGTCAATTCATTGACTTGATAAACATGGAAATGAGCAAGGTCATCATCGGTCAGAAGCAGATGACGGAGCGCTTGCTAATTGGTTTATTATCAAATGGTCACATCTTGTTGGAAGGTGTTCCGGGGTTGGCGAAGACATTAGCCATCAAGACGCTTGCAAGCATTGTTGACGCAGATTTCAGCCGAATCCAGTTCACACCTGACCTTCTGCCGGCCGACCTCATCGGAACAATGATATACAGTCAGAAGAACGAAGAATTCATCACGAGGAGAGGTCCTGTTTTCGCCAATTTCGTGCTGGCGGACGAAATAAACCGTTCACCGGCGAAAGTACAGAGTGCGTTGCTCGAAGCGATGCAGGAGCATCAGGTCACAATCGGGGAGAGCACTTTCGCCTTGCCGGATCCGTTTTTGGTCATGGCGACCCAGAACCCGATTGAGCAGGAAGGGACGTATCCGCTTCCGGAAGCGCAGGTTGACCGTTTCATGCTGAAAGTCGTCATTGACTATCCAAGGAAAGACGAGGAAAAAATCATTTTAAGACAGAATATTAATAAGGAGTATCCTGAAGTGAGGAAAGTGACTTCGACGAAAGAGATACTTAACGCAAGGAAAGTCTGCCGCGAGGTTTATCTTGACGAGAAGATTGAGAATTACATCACCGACATCGTGTTCGCCTCACGTTATCCTAACGATTTCAAACTCAACAAGTTCGCTGGCATGATCAGTTACGGTGGCTCACCGCGTGCATCAATCAACTTGGCGTTGGCGTCAAAGGCATACGCGTTCATCAAGCGTCGCGGCTACGTCATCCCGGAAGATGTCCGCGCCGTTGCTCCTGACGTTTTGCGTCACCGCATCGGACTGACATACGAAGCCGAGGCGGAGAACATCACCACGGAGGAAATCATCAACGAGATTCTGAACATCGTTGAGGTGCCATAATCTGAGTTATAAAATTTATAAAGTTTTAAAGTTTGAAGTTATAAAGTCAAATGGAGACGACTGATTTATTCAAGAAGGTCAGGAAGATTGAGATAAAGACGCGCGGGTTGAGCAACCATATTTTTTCGGGGCAGTACCACAGTGCGTTCAAGGGGCGTGGCATGACTTTCAGCGAAGTGCGTGAATATCAATACGGTGACGACATCCGCAACATCGACTGGAACGTCACGGCGCGTTTCCACCGGCCTTTCGTGAAGATTTTCGAGGAAGAGCGTGAGATGACGGTGATGTTGCTCATTGACGTTTCCGGCTCCAACGACTTCGGTTCTGTTGACGCCACCAAGCGCGACATCACAGCCGAGATCGCCGCGGTCCTGGCATTTTCGGCCATTCAGAACAACGACAAGGTCGGAGTCATCTTCTTCAGCGACCAAATCGAGAAATTCATCCCACCGAAAAAAGGCACAAGCCACATTCTCCGAATCATCAGCGAAATAGTGACTTTCAAGCCGCAGCACAGACGCACCGACATCGGAGAAGGACTGAAATTCCTGACAAGCGCAATCAAGAAACGCACCACGGCATTTCTCATCTCCGACTTCGTGACAAGCAAGTCTTTTGAGCAGGAATTGAGAATCGCCGCAAGGAAGCACGACCTCATCTCGTTGAGAATCACTGACAAACGTGAGCTTATCATTCCGAAGATGGGACTCGTGAAGTTCCGCGACAGCGAGACCGGAGAAGAAAGATGGGTTGACACATCAACGAACGCATGGAATATAGCATACCAGAAATACGTCCAGCACGAAACGACGATGCTGAACCACACTTTCGCCAACAACGGCATCGACAACACATTGATTTACACAGATGAAGACTACGTCAAGCCGTTGATGCGACTTTTTAAGAGGAGAGAATCAAGAAAATGAGGAAAACAATTTTCATAACGTTGTTTTTTGCACTGTTGGCAGCAGGCTTCAGCAGTTTCGCACAACAGATCAACATCAAAGGCGTTGCCAACGTTGACAGCATTGTAATCGGACAGCCCTTTGATTATCAGTTATCGTTGACAATTCCAAAAGACTATTACGTCGAATGGAAGCAGTACGGCGACACATTAAGCAAATCGATTGAGGTCATAAACGCCGGCGAGGTCGAGACTACACCTATTAATAATAGTGATGTTCTGATGACGCAACATCTGACATTGACGTCGTTTGACACCGGTTACGTTTACGTCCCCGAAATCGGCATCACGTTTGCGGAAAGCATCAAAGACAGCATCCGTCACACGCTTTACACTGATGAGATTGAGCTTTTCGTGAACACCGTAGCCGTTGACACGACACAGGCTTTCCGTCCCATCAAAGGCATCATAAAGCAAGGCATCACTGCGAAAGAGATTTTGCCCTGGGCTGTGATAGCCATCGTGATTGCCGGAATAGTGTTTTTGATTTGTCGTCATTTTAAAAACAAGAAAAACAAAATCGTTGTCAAGGCCGAGAAGCCCAAGCCGACGATTCCAGCGATTGTCACCGCGAGAGAACGACTTGCTGAAGTCAGGACGGCGGAGGCGTGGAAAACCGCGAACACCAAGGAATATTACACAAATATCACCGGCATCGCACGTGAGTATCTCGAAGGCCAATTCGGAATCGACGCAGTAGAGATGACTTCCGACGAAATCATCAGTTCCGTCAAGGCAACCAAATTTGACGGGAGAGCATTTGAGAAATTCTGCGACACTCTCATCACCGCCGACTTGGTGAAATTCGCGAAAGCGAACCCGACGGAGGCACAGAACGAACAGTCTTTCAAAGACGTGAACGAATTTGTCGAGGAGACATTTGTTTTCTTCCAGGAAGAAGAAAAACGCAAGGCGGAGGAAGAAAAAACGAGGAAGAAAAACGATAAAACCGAGTTAAACAAACAAGAAAAAACGGAGGAAGCGAAATGAGTTCCTTTGAATTTGCATCGCCATATTTTCTTTATGGATTGATTATCATTCCGTTGCTGATAGTATGGTATATTTTCAGAGGCAGGAAGCAGTCGGCATACTTGAGATTCACCGACACGAGTTTCTTTGCCAAGTTGCCGAAAAGTTGGCGTTCATACGTGCGTCATCTTTTGTTTGTGCTTGAGCTTGGAGCGATGGCATTGCTTTTCATTGCGATGGCGCGTCCGCAGAGCAGTTCCACGAACCAGACCGTCAACGTCGAGGGCATCGACATCGTGATGACGATGGACATTTCGAGCAGTATGTTGGCGCAGGATTTGAAGCCGGACCGTTTGGAAGCCGCCAAGTCGGTCGGTGCGGAGTTCATCAAAGGCCGTCCTGAAGACAGGATTGGGCTTGTGGTCTTCGCGAGCGAGACATTTACGCAAGTGCCGTTGACGACAGACCACGGCATGGTCTTGAACATGTTGAAAGACATGAAATGCGGCATGCTTGAAGACGGGACCGCCATAGGCGACGGACTCGCATCGTCGGTGAGCCGACTCAAAGACAGCGAGGCAATCTCAAAGGTGGTGATTTTGCTCACCGACGGCGACAACAACGCCGGCTCCGTTGACCCTTCGACGGCGGCGGAGATGGCGAAACTCTTCGGGATAAGAGTCTATACCATCGGCGTCGGAACGAGAGGCACTGCACCATATCCGGTGCAGACACCTTTCGGAGGCATTCAATATCAACAACTTGAAGTCAATATCAACGAGCCGTTGCTCCAGCAAATCGCCGATATGACGGGCGGAAAGTATTTCAGGGCGACATCGAACGAGAAACTCGAACAGATTTACGAGGAAATCGACAAGCTGGAACGCTCAAAGATCGAAGTGAACGAATTCAAACGTGTTCACGAAGAGTTCCTCCCGTTCGTCTTGTGGGCCTTGGCTTTACTTTTGTTAGATTTTGTGCTTCGTCACACATTATTAAAAACATTAACGGATTAAGATAACATCATGGAACCCAATATTTTAAGATTTGAAAACCCGCAATATCTGTACTGGCTGTTAATCATCCCGGTACTTGTCGCGGTTTATATTCTGATTCGTTTTTGGAACAAGAAACAGTTCAAGCGTTTCGCGAGCATAAAACTCAGGGGCTATCTGATTCCGAATTTCTCGGTTGCGAGAGCCAACACGAAGTTCGTCATTTTCACGCTCATCATCACCTTATTAATATTAGGTGCGGCGAACCTGCAATCAGGGTCGAAGATGGAGAAGGCGAAGAGAGAGGGCATCGACATGTTTCTTTGCGTTGACATTTCAAACTCGATGCATGCCGAAGACATCGAGCCGAACCGACTCGCACGCGCGAAACAGTCGATCAACAAGCTCATTTCAAAACTCGGCGGCGACAGAATCGGCATCATAGTTTTCGCTGGAAACGCATACGTGCAACTTCCAATCACTACAGACTATTCGGCGGCGAAGATGTTCCTCTCGACCGTTGACACCGACCTGATTCCGACGCAGGGCACTGAAATCGGCAGGGCCATCGAGTTGGCAGTGAAATCGTTCGGCGAGAGTGAGAACAGCAAGGCTATCATCATCATTTCAGATGGCGAAGACCACGAGAACGGCGATGCTGTCAAGGCGGCGCAGGAAGCCACGAAACTCGGCATCAAGATTTACACGATAGGAATGGGGCTTGACGAAGGCACTCCTATCCCACTCTACAACCAGTACGGGAAGAAAACCGGATACAAGAAGGACAAGGAAGGAAACATCGTAATCACCAAACTTGACGACAACATGCTTCGTCAGATCGCGCAGATCGGCGACGGCATTTATGTGCGTGCCAGCAATTCAAACGTCGGCCTCGACAAGATATACGATGACATCAACAAAGCCGAAAAAAACGAGTTCGAGTCGATGGTGTTCACCGATTATGAAGACCAGTTCCAATGGTTTGTCGGAGCCGCCATATTTTTGTTAATCATTGAGATACTGCTTTCTTCAGGTAAGAAAGGCTGGGAATCCAAATTCAAATTCTTTGAACCGAAAGATGAAAACATTAAGTAAAACAGGAATATTTTTGCTTTTAGCAACCATTGCGATGACCGCCAATGCACAGAGCAAGGAGAGTCTCATCCGCAACGGGAACAGCAATTTCAAGAAAGGCAACTTCAACGTGGCGGCTGATTTTTACAAGAAATCGCTCGACACAAAGTACAACGACAAGGCGCAGTTCAATCTCGGAGACGCATATTATCAGCAGAAGAACTTCGAAGAAGCAGCAAGCAGTTTCTCGAGCGTCGCCGACAGGAACGTCACTCCGCAGATGGAGGCCGATGCCTATTACAACCTCGGCAACACCATGATGGAGCAGCAGAAATACGAGGAGGCTTTCAACGCATTCAAGAAATGTATCAAGTTGAATCCGCAGGATGAAGACGCACGTTACAACCTTGAATACGCACGAAAGAAAATGATAAGGCAACAGCAGCAACAACAGCAACAGCAGCAAAATCAAGATCAGAATAAAGATCAGGACAAACAGAACCAAAATAAGGACCAGCAACAGCAAGACCAGAATCAGGATCAGCAGCAACAGCAGCAAAATCAGGAGCAAGACGAACAAGAGCAGGAACAACAACAAAATCAGCAGCAACAGCAGGAGCAGCAGATGTCTAAAGAAGATGCCGAGAGGATGCTTCAGGCTTTGCAGGAGCAGGAGAAGAACACCATGGACAAGATGAACGAAGCCAAGGCCGCCAAGATGCAGAGGCGCAAGATTCAGAAGGACTGGTAGTTTTAGTTGAAAGTTAAAAAGTTGAAAGTTAAAAGTTTAGAGAGTAAAGTCAAGAGAGAAATGAGAAAAGTTTTAACAGCGATTATCGCAATTTTATTAAACATCGCGGTTTATGCCCAGGACAATGTCGAGTTCAACGTCATCTGCAAACATCAGGTGATGGTCGGGGAGCAGTTCAACGTCTCGTATGAGCTTGACGGCAACGGCAGCAACTTCGAGGCGCCGAACTTCAACAATTTCGAGATTGTGGGCGGTCCGTTTTCATCATCGAGTTCCAGTGTTCAGATTATAAACGGCTCGGTTACGAAATCGAACAAGACGACATATTCGTTCTATCTCCGCGCCATAAAGCAGGGAACGTTCACTATTCCGGCCGCGACCATCACTGTCAACAGAAAGAAGGTGAAAAGCACCACCACTGAAATCACCGTCGTCGCAGACAGCGGCAACAGCGGATATTCCGGTTCTTCATCAAGCGGCCATGACAGAAACACATCGGCATCATCAAACACAAGTGAAGTGTTCCTTGAAGCGATTCCGAACAAGAGAAGCGCATACATTGGAGAGCAAATCGTGTTGACATACAAGATATTCTACAACATCGCCATTTCACAACTTTCCATATCCAAAGCCCCGTCGTATTCGGGATTTTGGACAAAAGACATCACCGACAACAACGGCACCTTGCAGCAGTCTTCGATAGTGAAAAACGGCAAGCAATATGCTGTCGCCACCGTTCAGGAGGTCGTGCTCATACCGCAGAAGACCGGCACATTGACAATTGACCCGTTGGATATCAGCTGCATAGCGCAAATAAGAAACCAAAGAAGCCGCCAACGCACTAACGACCCGTTTGAGGATTTCTTCGGCGATGTGATGGGAAGCAACTACACCAATGTCAAAAAGGAAATCAAGTCACAGCCGATCACAATAGAGGTGAAACCGGCACCAGCAGCCGACAAGCCAGAGTCATTCAAGGGAGCCGTCGGACAGTTCACGTTCACGTCATCAATCGACAAGACCGAGATGCAGTCGAACGACGCCTTCACCCTGACTTACACCATTTCCGGCAAGGGCAACATCGAGCTTCTCGACATGCCGAGACCGGTTTTCCCGCCTGACTTTGAAGTCTATGACCCCAAAATCACCACATCGACAAAGAACAACTCATTCGGAATCAGCGGCACGAAGAAGGCCGAATATGTCGTAATTCCAAGAGTTTCGGGACATTTCAAACTCGAACAGGTCAATTTCACATATTTCGACCCGCAGAAGGACAGATATGTCACGCTACAATCTGACGAATACGGCCTCAACATTGCCAGAAGTGAGAACGAAGGCAGCAGCGGAGTGATTTATGCCGGCGGGCAGGAAGCCATCAAGATTGTCGGAAGCGACATCAGGCACATCATGACAGAGGCCAAACTCAAAAAACTATCCGGAACATTGTTCACGACGCCTCTGTATTACATCATCATGGGGTTGCTTGTCGTTTTGTTTGCCGTGTCATTGATAATGTACAGCAAGATCAACAAATTCAACAAGAACGAGGTTTTGATCAGGAACAAAAAGGCCACGAAGACTGCGAAGAAACGTCTCCAGAGAGCTTACAACTACTTCAAAGTCAACGACCAGAATCATTTCTATGAGGAGTTCGCGCAGGCGTTGTGGGGTTATATTTCCGACAAGCTCAACATTGCGCGCTCACAGCTTTCGATGGACACCGTAAAAGAGATGATGTTCAGCAAGAAAGCACCAGAAGACATTGTAAATCAGTTTATTGAATTATTAAACAGTTGTGAATTTGCCAGATTTGCGCCGGGCGACCCAGGCAAGAAAATGGACGACCTCTATCAAAAAGGAGTCGAGGTCATTTCAAAGGCTGAAAGAGTATTAAAGTAAAAAGTTGAAAGTTAAAAGTTAAAAGTTAAAAAAGCAGACATGAAGAAGTTTTTTTTGATTTTGGCGATAATGTTGGCAGTGACGGGTCTGAATGCGCAGAAGTTGCAGGAAGACGCCTTTGCCAGGGCAAACGCATATTACAACAACAGTCAATATGACTCGGCGTTGATCGTTTACAACAAGATAATAGGAGAAGGTTATGTATCGACACCTATATTATATAACATGGGCAACGCACATTTTAAAATGCGAAACGTCCCGATGTCGATATATTATTACGAACGAGCCTTGAAACTTGACCCGAACAATGAGGATGTCAGGAACAACCTTGCCATAGCCAACTCATTGATTTCCGACAAGATAGAGCCATTGCCAGTCTTTTTTATGACAAAATGGCGCCGCAGTATCGGCAACATATTCACTGCCGACGGATGGGCGGTTTTCTCGATTATCATTTTTGCGGTTTTGCTTATTGCAGTCTTTCTCTACTTCACGGCACGCACAAGAGGTTTGAAGAAAAGCATGTTCTTCATCGGTGTTTTAACATTGCTGTTTTTTGTTTTAAGTGTTTCATTTGCAGCGCAAAAAAGCAATTACATGAAGAGCAACAACGAAGCCATCATCATGAAACCGACCATTACTGTGAAAAGTTCGCCGTCTTCATCGGGCGTTGACCTTTTTGTCTTGCACGAAGGTTCAAAGGTTGAGATAAAAGAGACAGAAGACAATTGGAGCAAAATCAGGATGGCTGACGGCAGTGTCGGCTGGTTGCCGGAAGATGCTCTGATGAGATTTTAGGATTTTTTTAGGGTTTTGGTAAAATTTTTAATTATTTTGAAAATTTTATTTGTGGAATGCAAAAAATGTTGTATTTTTGAACCCTAAAATATCAAATAATGGTTTTGTAATAAATTTTTAAATTACGTGATATGAAAAAAAGATTTTTACCGTTAAGTATGGTTTTGATAACCATGATGTTAGCACAGGCAGGTTTGGTTTCCAACGCTGCTGAAAACCAGGGAAAATACGTTCCCAGGACTAACACAAAGGCCACTGTTTCTTCATACATGAAGAGCATTCGCGCCAACCAAGAGACAGGCTTAATTGACCCAGCATTGATGCTGAAGGCTCAAAAAGCGGCTCAAACATCAAAAAAAGGCACTGGTGAATGGAAAGTCATGGGACCAGACAATTACGGTGCGCTCACAAGAGCCATGATTTATGACCAGAATGACCCAACCAACAACAAGCTCCTCATCGGGACAATGGGCGGACACATTTTCGAGTCAGTCAATGGCGGCATCACAATGAGACAGGCATACGACCTCAACACAATGATCAGCTGCATGATTCAGGTTGACGGCATCACGTTTGTCGGAACAGGCGACGGCCGTTCACAATACATGGTCAACGGACTCAGCCATATTGGCTATGAAACCGGTTTCATCGGCAAAGGTATTTACAGAATCGCCAAGGACGGTTCAATCACTCTTCTTTCCGGCACCAATCCTACCGCCACAAACGGCTGGGGTTTCGTGAACGAGATGGCGGTGATGAACGGAAATATCATTTTGGCCGCGACAGACGGTGGTCTTTACAAATCATCAGACATGGGTGACACCTGGTCATTAGTTGTCGAAGGTCAGGCATCAGCGGTCAGAGCGAACTCAAAATACATTCTCGCTGTCGTCAGCGAAGACGTCCTTCTCATCACAGCCAACGAAGGAGGCGATCTCAATGTCACATCACTCACAGCAGCAGGTCAGCTTCCGACCCAAGAAGGAATAAAGATTGTCGCCGTATCACAGTCAGATCCGGAGTATCTCTATGCAGCATACATCAATAGGAGCAACAGTAACAACGTCATATCATACGCCACCGGTGACATTTTCTATTCAAAGGACGGTGGTAACAACTGGCAGACTGCACTTGCCACGACAGGCATATATGACATCTTCGGTTCAAACGGCTATGTTGACAACGCCATTGAGGTGTTCCCGAACAACCCAAGGAAACTCCTTTTAGGCGGTTCGACAGCAGTATGGACACTTGAAGACGCCACAAACACAGGCGTTTACAGACCAATCTCCATTTCCGTAGCGGGCAATGAATTGTCATCAATTCCATTCTATGTCCATATGGGTATCCAGAATTTCCTTTTCAATCCTGACAATGCGAATGTCTTCTTTGTCGGAACAGAAGGCGGCGTTTTCAAAGGTATCTTTTCAGAAAACACATTCACATTCACAGGATGCAACCGTTACTTCATCAGAGAAAACCCACAGGATGAAGCCGTCCACACATCAGTCGCCCGCATGTTCGGCGTCGGCATTGGTGGAGATGACAACAGAGTTCTCGGCGGCAGCCTTGACCACGGCACAATCCTCATCCAGGGTGACGAAAACATCAACAACGTTGAAACAGGCAGAGCAATATTCCCTAACTGCGACCCGAATTCAAACGCAGCGGTCGTGGACGGATACGGCGTTTTCAGTACATCATACGCCGGCGGTCATGCTGAAATCTCAACATTCAACCCGGATATCATCTTCGTTTCCGCAACAGGTTCAATGACAACACCTCTTTACAGGTCAGAGACATCAGGCCGCGACTATGACATTGAAAACTTCTACAATGCAGACAGCACATTCAGTAATGTCATCACAAACGCAAACGCATTCAGAACACCGTTCGCAATGTTTGAGAACTACCAGGACATCTATTCATTAAGAACTACCTATTATGCAGCACCGGAAGCACATGAAAAAGGTGAAATCGTTGATGTATTCAGCAACCTTTCAAAATATCCTTTCGACTACGTACTTGAGCAAGACGTCGCAGCTGGTGATACAATCTGGGGCATCCAGGATCTCATCTCCGCAACAATGGTCTGCGGTGTCGAAGGCAGCATTTACATGACAAGAAATTCACACTATTTTAACGAAATGTCAAGATGGTGGAGAATCGGCAAGATTGAAGGCATCCCGACAGCAGTTGCAATCAGCAGCGACGGTGACATGACAATCGTCGGAACAGCAGAAGGCAAACTTTACAGAGTAAGCAACCTTTCTATGGCAGTTACCGCAGAACTTGCAGACGTTGATTCAACAGCATGTATCGTCAACTTTGAAGTCCTTGACACAACAACATTCAAAAACCGCGCTGTCACAGCTATCAGCATCGTTGACAACAAAGTCCTCGTTTCTTTAGGAAACTACGGCAACAACGACTACGTTTACCTTTCGACGAACAATGGCGACAGCTTCACTTCAATCCAGGGCAGCCTTCCAAAAGCTCCTGTCTATTCATGCCTCATCGAAAGCACCAAGGGTGACATCTTCGTCGGCACAGAATACGGCATCTACTCAAAGAGAAACGGCGGCGACTGGACAGCAGAAGGCTCCGTAAATGTTCCTGTGACAGAACTCAGGCAACAAGCCACAGTCAGCAACCACGATGACATTTCTGTTCTCATCGGCTTCGACAACGGCGATATCAACAAGCCTCTTTACGAAAACTTCAAAGGCGTTACAAACCACGGTGTCATCTACGCCGCAACATACGGCAACGGTATCGTCAAATGCAGCGACTACAAGACAACAGACCTCGGCATTGAAGAAAATGAGATCGAAGCTGAAAACGCTCTCCAGATGAACGTCTATCCTAACCCGGTCAGAGGAACAGCCAACATCGACATCGAACTTTCAGAGACAACGACAGTCAGCTATCAGGTCTATGACCTCTCAGGCCGTATGGTCATGAGCAACGTCATCGGCACATTCGGACAGGGTCAGAACACAGTGTCATTCAGCACTAACGACCTCACAAGCGGTTCGTACATCCTCCGCGTCCAGGCCGGCAACAAAACTTGCACATCAAAGATTATGGTTCTCTAACCGATAATCAACAATACAAAAAAGGAGTTCCAATCGGAACTCCTTTTTTATTATCCTCTCCAGGACTAATAAGCTCTTTCCCTTTTATATTGCTTGTATTCACCATACGCAGGGCAAGCCGACGACTTGCACGATGTGAAAACTATTCCCAATTCAAAAACGAGAGCCAACATTAAAGCTATTTTCTTCATATTTTCAATAATTTTCTTTTAAAATTTTGACCTACAAAGAAACGATTTTTTTTCTAATTTTGTACAATTATTTTCAAAATTTTTAAAGATGGTAACTGTAAGAAAACCAGACATTGAAGAAGGTTGGTATCAAGCACTTAAAACGGAGTTTGAGTCGCCATATTTTGCGAATATCAAGGCATTTCTGATTGAGGAAAAAAAGAAATTTATTGTATATCCTCCGTCAAGTCTCATTTTCAATGCGTTTAATCTTACGCCATTCGACAAGGTAAAAGTTGTTATATTGGGACAAGATCCCTACCATAACGTAGGTCAGGCTCACGGCCTCGCATTCTCCGTCCCCGACGGGATTCAGCCGCCACCGAGCCTCCAGAACATCTTCAAGGAACTGAACAACGACATCGGGATGGCGATACCGAGAAAAGGCAATCTTGAAAACTGGGCCAAAGAAGGTGTCCTACTTCTGAACGCATCGCTTACCGTCAGGGCAAACATGGCGGCATCACATACGAGAATCGGCTGGCAGCAATTCACCGATGCAGCAATATGCGCACTCTCCACAAAAAAAGAACACTTGGTTTTCATCCTTTGGGGCAACTACGCAATCGCAAAAGAAAGCCTCATCGACCACAGCAAACATTTGGTTTTGAAAACAGTACATCCTTCCCCACTCTCCGCGAGCAGAGGTTTCTTCGGATGCCATCATTTCTCACAGACAAATCAATATCTTATCAATAACGGTATTCAGCCCGTCAATTGGGCTTCAATTTAATTATAATAAAATGAAAAAATTAGTATTTGCTACTCACAATCTTCACAAGCTTGAAGAAATAAGAAACATCCTGAAAAACTTTGAAGTCGTCGGGCTTCGCGACATCGGTTGCCATGAAGACATCGTGGAGGACGCCGACAACCTACAAGGAAACGCCAAGATAAAAGCCGATTTCGTGACGGACAATTTCCATCTCGACTGCTTCGCCGATGACACCGGGCTTGAAGTGGAAGCGTTGGGCGGTGCGCCAGGAGTTTATTCCGCACGCTACGCCGGCGAAGGCTGCTCATATCACGACAATGTAGTGAAACTGCTTGAAGCGATGAAAGGCGTTGAAAACAGAAAAGCACGTTTCAGAACCGTCATCGCACTGAACCTCAACGGTGAACAGCATTTCTTCGAGGGCATCGTGAACGGAAAAATTCTCACCGAAGAACACGGTGAAGGCGGCTTCGGCTACGACCCGATTTTCCAGCCTGACGGTTTTGACGAGTCATTCGCCGAGATGGAGATGGAAACCAAAAACCAAATCTCGCACCGGGGCAGAGCAACCGCAAAATTAGTGGAATTTCTTGAGAAATAACAGAAAGACAGCTTCCGCCGATTTAGCAGAAGCTGTCTTCGTATTAATAAAAACGCTCTACTTAAACGTTTCCTTTAGTATTTCCATCGCCTTGTCGATGCCGGCAGCGTTCCTTCCACCCGCCGTCGCCAACGTCTTCTGTCCGCCGCCGCCACCTTGAATCTCTTTTGCAGCCGAACGGATTATCGCACCGGCATCTATCTTCTTTTCGTCAACGAGACTCTGCGGAAGCATAACACACAACGTCGGTTTCTCTTCAAAGACACCGCCCATCACAGCAACGACTTCAGAATCAACATCTTTCAACGCCATCGCGACGTTTCTCATCTGGTTCATATCGACATTCAGTCTTGCGAACACAAACTTATGACCCTCCCATTCCGTTGCATTACCGTAAACATTCTTTGCGTCCGACACGGCTTGCGCCATCATCATCGCCTCAATCTTCTTCTGCAACATCGCATTTTGAATTGTCAATGTCTCAACAGCTTTCACGACATCAGCTGAAGATTTCACCATGACTTTAATCTTGTTCAACGTATCAATCTGATTGTCAAGATAATCGATTACAGCTGCGCCTGTTATCGCCTCGATACGACGCACGCCGGCTGCTATTGCGCTTTCACTCAGGATCTTAAATGCGCCGATACGTCCTGTCGATGCGATATGTGTGCCGCCGCAGAGCTCGCATGAGTAATCGGAACCGAATGTCACGACACGGACCTTGTCGCCGTATTTCTCGCCGAACAACGCCATAGCACCCATCTTACGAGCCTCGTCAATCGGGATGTCAACAGCAGTTTCGTTCTGAAGGTCTTCCCTAATCTTCTGATTCACAATCGTTTCGACCTTGCGGATTTCCTCGTCGCTCATCTTCGCAAAGTGACTGAAGTCGAAGCGGAGACGTTCGTCGTCAACCAACGAGCCTTTCTGTTCGACATGTGTTCCGAGAACCTGACGCAACGCAGCGTGCATAAGGTGAGTCGCCGTATGGTTGGATTCTATTTTCAATCGTCTTTCAACATCAACTTTCGCTGTGAAAACGGATTCAGGCTCTTGCGGCAGGACATCAGTGATATGAATGCTCAAATCATTTTCCTTGACAGTGTTGATGACGTTAATCGTTTCATTTTCAGATACAAGCACACCTTTATCGCCGACCTGACCGCCCATCTCGGCATAGAACGGTGTCTTGTCGAGAACGATCTCGAAATGTTTCTTGCCTTTGGCGACGACTTCCCTGAATTTCAAAATCTTTGATTCGCATTCGAGTTCGTTGTAACCGACAAAACATGTCGCTTTATCTTCGTGAATAAGCTCGACCCAGTCGCCCGACATCTTTTCGGCTGCCTTGCGAGAACGGTTTTTCTGTTCGGCGAGATGCTTGTTGAAACCTTCCATATCGACTTCAAGACCTTTTTCCTCTGCCATGAGATTTGTCAAATCGACAGGGAATCCGAATGTGTCAAACAGTTCAAAAGTAAATGCGCCGTCGATGACCTTTGAATCCTTGTTTTGCTCGACATAATTCTCAAAACGTTTGATTCCGGATGACAAAGTACGAAGGAACGACGCCTCTTCCTCGTAAATCACTTTTGAGACGAGGGTCTGCTGGGCTTTGAGTTCGGTATATTGTTCACCCATCTCAACGATGAGGACAGGCAACAGATTATATACGAAAGGCTCGTTGAACTTCAAGAAAGTATATCCGTAGCGAACCGCACGGCGCAAGATTCTGCGGATCACATATCCGGCGCCGTTGTTTGAAGGCAGCTGTCCGTCGGTGATCGCAAAGCTGACGGCGCGAAGATGGTCGGCGATGACGCGCATCGCGATGTCGCATTTCTCTTCTTTCCCGTATTCAACGCCGGAAAGTCTCGAGATCTCATTAATAATAGGCGTGAAGACATCGGTGTCGTAATTTGATTTCTTGCCCTGCATGACGCGGACGAGCCGTTCGAAGCCCATTCCGGTATCGACATGGCAAGCCGGAAGATTCACGAGAGAACCATTGGCGAGGCGGTTATATTGCATGAAAACGAGATTCCAAATCTCAATCACTTCAGGGTCGTCTTTGTTCACGAGGTCACGGCCGTTGATTTTCTTGCGGGCTTCCTCGTCGCGGATGTCGATGTGAATCTCGGAACACGGGCCGCACGGTCCTGTCTCACCCATCTCCCAGAAATTATCTTTCTTGTTTCCAAAGATGATCCTCGATTCATCGACATGTTTCAGCCAGAAGTTATATGCTTCATTATCAGGAGCCATTCCGTCTTTTTCATCGCCGCCGAAGACTGTCACGTACAGTTTGTCCTTGTCAATCTTCATCACTTCAGTAAGAAATTCCCAGCCCCAGGCTATCGCCTCTTCTTTGAAATAATCGCCGAAAGACCAGTTACCCATCATCTCAAACATTGTATGATGATAAGTGTCGCGTCCGACTTCTTCGAGGTCATTGTGTTTGCCTGAAACACGGAGGCATTTCTGAATGTCGGTCACACGCGGCGCCTTGCGGGGGTTATTTCCCAAAAAAACATCTTTAAACTGGTTCATGCCCGCATTTGTAAACATCAAAGTCGGGTCGTTTTTCACCACTATGGGAGCCGATGGCACAACGAGGTGCTGTTTTGACTGGAAGAAATCCAGAAAACTCTTACGGATTTCGTTTGCTTTCATTTTTATGTCTTATTAATTTTATTTAAAAAAATTATGCAAATTTACCAAAAAATATTATTTTTGCCGCACTAAAAAAATAATTAATTCGTTTTCCTATTCTAATGGAATGATTATGGCAAAAAAGAAATTCATATTTAACAGTCAAACCCTTGATTTTGAGGAATATAAAATATCTTGGAAGCAACGTTTCGCAAGATTTTTCGTATTCATCATCACGGCAGGACTGTTTGGCAGCGGCATATATTACTTGGTGACGAAGTTCGCAGGGTCTCCAAAAGAGCGTATTCAGGCGCGTGAAATCGAGTTTTTGAAGCTCCAATATGAGATTATGAGCGACAAAATTGATAACATCGATGCGTTGATGGACGAGATGCAGGACCGCGACGACAACATTTACCGTATCATTTTCGAGGCCGAGCCCATTCCTTCATCCGTGAGAAAAGCCGGTTACGGCGGCGTGAACCGATACGAAGTACTCAACGGCTATGAAAATTCCGAGATGGTTTCAAATATCGCACAAAAAATCGATATTCTTGAAAGTCAATTGTATGTGCAGTCAAAATCATTTGACGAGGTTTACAAGATGGCGAGCAACAAAAAAGAGATGCTCGGTTGCATTCCGGCCATCATGCCTCTGAAAAATGTCGATGTTGCCCGAATCTCTTCATATTTCGGATACAGAACCGACCCATTTTACAAGGTTCAAAAATTCCACAGCGGCATCGACTTCAGCGCGACTATCGGGACACCCATTTATTGCCCCGGCGACGGCAAAGTCGTTCAAGTCGAAAAAGCCAAGAGCGGATATGGCAATTTCATCATCATCGACCACGGCTACGGTTATAAGACACGTTACGCACACATCAGCAAGTCGCTTGTAAAGACAGGGCAAAACGTGAAGAGAGGCGAGGAAATCGCCCGCGTCGGCAACAGCGGGAAATCAACTTCACCACATCTTCATTACGAAGTCATTAAAAACGGGAAAGTCGTAAACCCCATCAACTTCTTTTTCAACGACTTGACACCTCAAGAATATGACAAGATTCTCGAATTGTCGGAACTGCCTTCACAAACAATGGATTAATCATGGAGACAAAAAAATTATATTATAAAATCAGCGAGGTCGCGAAAATGTTCGACCTCAACGCCTCGACAATACGTTTCTGGGAAAGCGAGTTCGATGTCCTGCGCCCGCGCAAAGGCAACTCCGGCAACAGGCTCTACACCGAACGCGACATACGCTATCTGCAAGTGATATATCAACTTGTAAAAGTCAAAGGCTACACACTCCAAGGCGCGAAAGACGCCATGAAGACGAAATTCGACAAACTTGAAGAGAACGCCATGATGCTCAGGACTTTGACACACGCCAAGGACTTCCTTACCGACCTCGACAGCAAACTCGCCGCAAAACAGAAGTCAGTTCCGTCAAAGTAATCCACCGAGACATCTGAACACATAAAAACGAATGACAGGAACCCGTTGATTTCCTGTCATTTGCTTTACAAAGAAAACGGTTTATCTTAGAAATTCCTGTTCGGAACCAAATAATTCTTAACATAATCGAAGACGCCGTCTTCAAGCGAGGTGAACGGTTTATCGTAACCGGCCGCACGGAGCTTGTCCATCTTCGCCTCGGTGAAATACTGATATTTGTCACGAATATCCAAAGGCATGTCAATGAATTTTATGTTCGGTTCAAGACCCATCGCCTTGAAAGTGTTTGCGGCGAGGTCGTAAAATGAACGCGCCATGCCGGTTCCGAGGTTGTACAGCCCGCTCGCAGGACGTTTCTCTATCAAAAACAAAATCACCGAAGCTATGTCTTTCACATAGATAAAATCCCTAAGCTGCTGACCGTCAACGTAATCAGGACGATGAGAACGGAAGAGACTGACTTCGCCGCATTCCTGAATCTGATGGAAAGAATGCAAGATCACAGACGCCATCCTCCCTTTGTGATATTCATTAGGCCCGTAAACGTTGAAAAACTTCAGACCCGCCCAGAACGGCGGGCATTTCTCCTGAGCGAGAATCCACTTGTCAATCTCATTCTTTGAACGCCCGTAAGGATTAAGCGGTTTAAGATTCGCAACCACCTCGTGGCTGTCAACGTAACCGAGTTCACCGGCACCGTAAGTGGCGGCAGATGAAGCATATACGATCGGAATCTGATATTCGGCGCACATCGCCCACAGACGTTCCGTGTAATCAACGTTAAGATTTACAAAGACATTCCAGTCGAACTCCGTGGTGTCCGTCCTTGCACCAAGGTGAACGATGAAATCCACGTCGGAATGGTTCTCCTTCAACCATTCGTGAAAAACCGAACGGTCAACGAGCGACTTATAAGCCTTGTTTTTATAATTGTTTTCCTTCTGTTTTTTCGAAAAATCATCGACGAGAACGAGGTCTGTCCTACCCTTTTCGTTAAGACATCCTGCGACGACGCTCGCGATGAAACCTGCTGCTCCTGTTATTATTATCATATTCGTTATTGATATGTAACCGCTATGCGATTATGGTTGTTATTATTTGTTTGCACTAATATAATTACGCCAACGTTGCAAGACTGATGTCATGTCTTTTGGCAATTCCGAGTCGAAACAAAGTTCTTTTCCAGTTGAGGGATGCACGAATCCGAGCACTTTTGCGTGCAGGCAATGTCGTGGAATATCCTCAAAGCAGTTGTCGATGAACTGACGGTACTTCGAGAATGTAGTCCCTTTCAGTATTGTGTTTCCGCCATAAAGTCCGTCGTTGAAAAGCGGATGTCCGACATATTGCATGTGAACCCTGATCTGATGGGTGCGTCCAGTCTCAAGCCGACATTCGACGAGCGTGACGTAGTTGAAACGCTCTACTACTTTGTAATGTGTCACCGCTGTCTTGCCCTGCGAGCCGTCGGGATAAACCGTCATCGCAATTCTGTCTTTCATCGAGCGTCCGATATTTCCTTCCACAACTCCTTCATCATCAGCGAAATCGCCCCACACCAAAGCTTGATAACGGCGTGTTATCGAGTGCTCGAAAAACTGAGCCGCCAACACCGTCTGAGCCGTCTCGTTCTTCGCCACGATCATCAAGCCGGTCGTATCTTTGTCGATACGATGCACGAGATAGCCGAAGCCGTTCTCGACTTTTGAGCCGTTCTCCTTGAAATGATACGCCAGCGCGTTGAGCAACGTGCCGTCGAAATTGCCGTGACCGGGATGAACCACCAAGCCCGCCTGCTTGTTCACAACGATAACGTCATCGTCTTCATAGACGACATCAAGCGGGATGTTCTCCGGATTTATCACCACTTCACGCGGCGGATATGCGAGCACGACAGTCACCACGTCGAACGGCTTCACACGGTAATTCGACTTCACCGGCTTGTCGTTGACCAAGATGCTCCCGGCTTTCGCCGCATTCTGAACACGATTACGCGAGACATTCTCGAGCCTGTTCTGTAAAAACTTGTCAACCCGGACCAAAGCCTGGCCTTTGTCAGCAACGATTCTGAAATGCTCGAAAAGTTCCGTGTTCTCCTCGCTGTTATCGCCGATTACTCCGATAAAATCCTCTGACATATCAACTTATTTGGAAACAACAAATCTTGAAGTCAAGACAGAACCGTCTTCCTTAACGATGCGAATCATATACATTCCGTTGGTCAAATCACTGACATTCAATTCATTGCTAAAAGAAACAGTCTTTATTTTCCTGCCTGTCACATCGAAAACGTCAAGTTCCGCACACTCATCGGCGTCCATTCCGTCAAGGTGGATGACATCACGTACAGGATTCGGATAAAGAATCAATTCTTCCGTAACACTTTGATTCTCTTCAATTCCAATGAAATATTCCTTGCCAGCCATCGGCCTGATCATCAAGGAACCTGAAAGAGAGCTGTTCTTCCAATCTGCGTCAGTCTTGTAAAAATTATATTTTTTGTTGTCGCGTGAAGTATCGAAACCGATGTTTATCGAGACTTTTTCCTGCTGTCTGATTCCGACATAGAAGGTTCCGCTCACCTGCACAGGTTTTTCAAACTTGTAATATGTAAAACCGTACAAATCATCTGTCCATTCAATAAGTTGATTTTCAAGCTTGTAAATCACCTCACCAGGTTTTCCGTCATTATTTCCCCAGACATATACGTCGAAGAACCTGTAACTTGGTGCAGTTGGATTTGTTGTGAAAATCCTATTGAAAAGAATCTGGACTCCGTAAAGTTTTTCTGGTGATGCCACGTTGAACTGCGTCGCAAAGTAGGTGTCGTCAGGGGAAAGTCCGTAGCCGCATTCCGGCGTGCCGTCGTCGTATGCATAAAAATTATAAAATCCCTGTCGGCTCACGATTGAGTCACCGGCGACGACATCACCATATTGGTCAACGACTTCAACATATTGACGAATCACGAATGTCGCCGAGTCATATTGTTGATTATCAGGGAATCTGAAACCTTTCATCCTGACATTGAAATCTTCAAATCCGAAATATGAATACTTTTGAGAAATTAAATTCGTGTCATTTACGGTGTAAATATTGCCGATGTTCCTGTCTTCAACCGTGCAATAATAATGGACTTCATGCGAAATCGAGTCCAAATTTGAAACGCTCATGTTGTACAGATAGTTCATCGTCACATCCGGACTTGTCTCATTATAATGTGAATAAGGCATTGAGCTGTAACGTTTTAGGAATTTCGGTTCGAGACCGGTGAGACTTACTTTCGGATAAGAATCTTCTTTCAGCACCGACCTTCCGGCATTGAGATAAACGAAATCGATGTTCCAGATGTCCATGTTACTTCTGTCGTTAGGATACATGACAGCGGGCAGGGTGCCGTAATTGTAGAACAAAACATAAAATCTGTCGGTGAAATAGCAAGAATCCTTGACGGGTATCATCACTTTTTTGAAAGTGCTGTCGAACGCTTCGCCAGCGATGCTCCAGACATGTTTCCAAACGGTTTTTTCATAAACGTAAATGACGTCATCGATGGTGTCATATTCTTCATAGCCGTAACCGAGGCAAAGCACGAGGGAGTCGTTTTCATCGGGGGCGTTGCCGTAGCCTCCGGCCTGATAATAGAAGCTCAAATAAACCGAGTCGGCGGGTGTAAGAGCCTGACCGTCAATGTTATCGAGTCTGATTGCCACCGACATCAGCGAGTCGGCGATGAACGGATTGCTGCTGCCGTTTGTGTAAATAGCTCCAGCGTCATCAACGAGGTCGAGTGTCGCCGCACGGTAATTCACCGGCTTGAACGGGAAACCCGAATTGGTGAAGACACACGGGCTCTGCCATCTCATCTCCGAAGGATAATTCCCCGTTTCAGTGAAATCATCGAAAAACGGAAGCGTCGCCACGTTGTCGTTACTCACGATTCTGTTCTGCCAATATTTCGATTCCGGCTCATTGCCGAAAACTGTCAGATATTCCTGAGAACGGCCTGTCAACACAAAAGACACCAAGGCCGTCAATATAAAAAGTTTTTTACTCATCATAAAAATAATTGTTATCTTCCTCATTATCATTAAAATACAAATCATCTGAATCATCAACCTGCTCAAACATCATCTCTTTGTCTTTGGCACGTTGTTCAGGGTCAAACGAAAAACTGCGGTGAGATAGTATGTAATTGAAGCTGTCCAACACATATTTTATTTTCTCCGGGTCGGTTTTTCTGACTCTGAGTCTTTCGACGATGGAGTCACGTCTATGTTTTTCAAGTTTATACCATTTCAAATCAAAGGTTTTCACCGACTTATACCATACATTGACTTCGGATCCCAATTCCACCATCGTGTTCGGGTCAAACTCCGGTTCCATCTTACAGACTATCATGTTTTCAGGTTCGTCATTGTCAACGAAAATCTCTGTGCCGAGATTCAGCGATGCATTGTTGATTCTGTCTTTAGCCACGTTCTGTGCAACGCCGACAATATCAGGAAGATGTGTGGTCTTGTCGCCGGTTCCAAGCCCGACATGAAGTGTCACTCCTGTTCCTTTCACCAATTCGGTATTCGGTTCGGCGACAGTATCAGCAACAAATTGCTCGACAACGGCGTTACGCGCGAAATAATCGACAAACACAAGTTTCTCGACTTTCAGGCCGACGGAATTAAGTGAAACCATCGCCTGACGGAGCGAGAGATTACGCAGATTCGGTATTCTCACGACTTCAGGCGCGACAGAAGTCATGATGATGTACATGTTACGTCCTTTTTTCACCTTTGAACCCGGTTTCGGATTCTGCTGATATACGGCGCCTTCCGGAAAATCCTTAACATAAACACTGTCAACAAGTTGGAAATGGAAAATGTCGGAATATTCAGTCTGTACCTTTTCGTAATTCATGCCGGTCAAATCTGGCACATCCATCTCCTCTCCATGCCGTGTAAAGCTGTCAAGCGAATGGAAAACAATTTCAAAGCCAATGATTATCAATAATATAATAATACCAAGACTGATATAAAGCCATTTGTCTTTCAAAAAAAGCGGTGCCTTCATTATTTTTTATTTTTTTACTCTTTGATAACGCTGTTTTTCGTATTTTTGAAGCCACAAAGATAATCAAATAATTTGAATTTAAAGTTTATTTTGAAATGAAAAAAATAGCTATTGTTTGCGGCGGATATTCGGGGGAATACGAGATTTCCGTCAAGAGTGCGAAGGTCGTGAAACAGCATTTGAATCCTGAAGAATACGAATCTTATATCATTGTGTTTCAAAAAGATAGCTGGTATCATCTTGCAGAAGACGGCACTCATACCATTGTTGACAAGAACGATTTCTCAATCACTTTGGGTGGAAGGAAGATCACTTTCGACGGCATCTTCAACGCCATCCACGGGTTGCCTGGCGAAGACGGGCAGCTTCTCGGTTACTTTGAAATGCTCGGTCTGCCATATACTTCATCGAATTTCACGACATCGGCGTTGACATTCCACAAGGAATTCTGCAAGACGATCGCGGCGGCTGCGGGTGCCAACGTGGCGCCTTCAATAGTTATCAACAGAGGTGAAAACTACGACAAGGCGAAAATCATCAAGGCGTTGGGGTTGCCGTTGTTCATCAAGCCGACGCGCAACGGCTCGTCTGTCGGCGTGACCAAGGTCCACAACGAGAAGGAATTTGATGTCGCCGTTGAGAAGGCGTTTTCAGCCGGCGACCAGCTCATGTGCGAGAAATTCGTCAACGGCCGCGAGCTGGCTTGCACGGTGATGTCGGTGAAAGGCAAGATGATGGTGTTCCCGATCACCGAGGTGGTGAGCAAAAACGAGTTCTTCGACTACGAGGCGAAATACACCGACGGCAAGTCGGACGAAATAACCCCCGCCGACCTCGACGAGATAAGCGAGATCGAGGTGAAAGCCACATCTGCCATGCTCTACGACAAGTTCGAATGCAAGGGGTTCGCACGTTTCGACTACATCCTCACGCCGAAACAGCTGACTTTCATCGAGGTGAACATCGTCCCAGGCATGTCGGAGGCTTCCATCATGCCGAAGCAGGCGGCATTCATGGGCATCTCTTTGGACAAGCTCTTCGGAATGGCGTTAGAGAATATTTTTTAGAAAAAAGAAAGGAATGAAAATCAAGAGTGGCTGACGCATCATGTTGTGCGCCAGCTACTTTCTACTTTATGAACTTTCACCACGAATTACACAAATCTAACGAATTGCATGGCCGGCACCGTCTCTACTCCACTCTCAAAACTAAAAACTAAAAACTTAAACCACCTCCCACTCAACGATATTCTTTTTCTCGCTCGAGAACGCCACTCCAAACTTAAACAATTTTCTCGAATCCGCGGCGTAAGGCTCGGCGTAGCCTTTGTCTTCGATTTGTTTGAGGGCTTCGGCGGCGGTGCCGTCAAGCTTGAACTCGAAGATGTAAACGTAGTCGGTGGTTTCGACAATCATGTCGGCTCTTCCGCGGGAATTTTCTTTCTCTGTAAAAGTAGTGTAACACGACAGCAGCCTGAATATCAGATAGAATGTGTAGTGATAATGGCTCTCGTAGCTCCAAGCGCGTTCCTGATAGTATGCGTTGTACGGAATTGAGGCGAAGAAACCGGAAAGTGCGTCGCGCATGTCGTCGAGGCGGCATTGCCTGAGCATGTCGTTGATGTCGAGGACGAGATTTTTCGGGTCATTCCTGCGACCGCAGTAGTTGTTCGCGAGAAGCGTGACGAAACCGTTCTTAACCTCGTCGTTCGGGAAGTCGAGTTTGTATTGACCCCTCGTTTCATCATAGCCTTTTATCGTGAGATAGCCGCTCTGGTATATCATCGCCAAAGGGTCTTCGGTGTCGGCCTTGTAGTCCATGAAATAGTTTTTCTCATATTGCCTGCCCACTATCTCCTGCATGTTGGTCTTCCCGCGGTCGAGCAGCCGCATGAGGTAAGTGGGTGTGCCCGACACAAACCAATAGTCATCCAACTTCCTGTCGTTCAACGCATTGAGTACGCTGAATGGGTTGAAGATGTCTGTCATCCATTCGGAGAAATGGTAGCCGTCGTATTGTTTCTTGAGGCGGATGTACATCTCCTCCTTCGGGCACTTCCTTTTCTCGGCCATCGCTTCTATCTCCTTGTCGAAATAACTGACGAGTTCGTCTTTCGTGATGCCGCAAAGCGCGTCGAACTCGCTCTTCATGCTGATGTCCTCCGGCTGGTTGAAGCCGCTGAAAACGCTCACCTGCGAGAATTTGGTGACGCCCGTCAGAAGCACGAAACGCAGATGCTCGTCGGCTGATTTGAAAGTGCCGTAGAACTCTTTCAGCACGGCACGGTTCTCCGCTTCCATCGGCTCCATAAGCACATCGAGCAACGGCTTGTCGTATTCGTCGATGAGGACAGCGACTTTCATGCCCGTCTGACGGTGCGCTTCCGCAATGATGTCGGAGAATCTCGACCCCAATTTGTCTATCTGCTTCTGTATTCCAAGCCGGCGTTCCCACTGCGTCAGATATTTATCGAGTTCTTTTCTGAGATTGTCTTCGACCTCGTAACCGCCTTGTGAGAAGTCTATCCTGAACACCGGATATTGTTTCCATTCCTTTTCCAGTTCCTCTATTTTCAGGCCTTTGAACAGTTCCTTCTCGCCTTTGAAATAGCTTTCCAATGTTGATATTAACAGCGATTTTCCGAATCTGCGGGGACGGCAGAAAAAACAGATGCGCTTCTGCGCAAGTTGATAGACGAGGTCTGTCTTATCGACATAAACCATGCCTTCTTCGATGATGGTGCTGAACGTCTGGGTTCCGATGGGGTACTTCATAACGGTATTATTTTTTTAGGCTGCAAAGATAGTAAAAAAGTTTGTAAAGTTCATAAAGTTTGAAAGTTTATAAAGTGTTGAGAGTGGAGTTTTTTTGATCTGCGGGGTAGATGCCGGGCACGCGCCAGCCTCTCTTAACTCTACTCTCTACTCTCTTAACTAAAAAAAGGCCTCACCCCGAAAACGAAGTGAGACCTTGACTTTGAGTTATTGCATCGTCTCTCTGCGGCGCGTGAAGGGTAAGGTTCTGCAAACGGGCGACTAACGCACGAGGCGAACGGCGTAGCCGGTGCTCCGATAGTCGTAGCTCGAGTACACAAAGTCCGAAGAGAAGCTCATGTAGTACGCGTGGTCCGCTTCGTCCTCGTTGGGAGTACTCGAATAGTATTTGCATTTCGAGCCGACATTTTCCACGCCCCCATAGTAGCGGTCGCCTGCGGCAGGGAGGAAGACAGCGCCGTGGGTGGCGAGGTGTGACGTCTCCGTTATGCTTTCCATCACCGAGGCGTCCGCGTCGTCAGGAAGGATGACAAAGCCGCTTACACCGCCGCCAAGATCCTTCCACGCGCTCTTGGCCTTGGCGCCTGGCCTGCCGTAATCGTCAGTCTGTCCCCATTGCTCAGGGTCAAAGCCCAAAAGGTAGTTCCACTCGGCTCTGCTGAGTGTGCGCCATGCGCCGGCATCCTCGCCTTCCACCTGGAAGCCAGGGGCCTCCGTGAAGAACACGTCATTCGTTTCCTGCGTACTATATGAATAATCCTCTGCGTACGGCTCCATGCCTGGTTCCTGCCAGTCTGTGGTATTGCTCCAGAAGAAATGGCTCACGTGGATTGAGTTCCAGGTACCAAATCCATCTTCTGTTTCACTGTAAGCGGGCTTTGTGTCCCACTGGTTCGCCTCGAACCTGAACTTGCTTTCCGTGCCGTCCCAGTACAGGTTGCCTGGCGAGAACTCCACCGTTTTGCCGTCGGCGACGGTGAACTTCGGTGTCGGCTTGATCACCGCAGCTCCGCCGTTGCCGCCCGCAGTGAAGAATGTGCTGCCATAAAGTGCCGGCCATGACATTTCGACAGTCTTGCCGCTGCCGCTGAATGTGTAAGTCGCCGCGCTTCCGTTTGCGGGAACGGCCACGTACACTTCGCCCAATTTGTCTGATGCACATTTCACAGATGCAATGACATCTTCCTCCTTGCTTTCAGCTTCAGCCTTTACACTGATGTTCACGGTCACATCTGCTTTGGATGGAGACGCGAAGTGGCTCAGGTCAAGCTTCAGAACGGCGTGAGGCATTCCCATTGACACCGTCCCGTAATTCCCGTCAGCCTTGTAGTCCAACTCGGCTGACTTGAGCGACACGGCGTCGGCCAAAGCACCTGTCTGTTCCTTGAAGTTTTCTTTGTAGTCCTCACTTTGGAATGTGAAAGTGATGTCTTCTCCGGAACCTTTAGTGATTTCCCCTTCAAAGGTGCCGTTGGCAGCATCTGTGCATGACAGAGTACCTGTCGCGCCACCGCTCACTGTGAGTTTGTCACCTTCTGTCCACTTTAAAAGTGATCCGTTCTGCTCGATCTTCGAGCCGCCGTTGTCCCATGATGCGTTGAGCACCACATGCTGTGTCTCGCCGTTCAATGCCGGCAAGTTCGGCTTCCTGCACTGTGAAAATCCAAGCACCAGTGCGAATGCTGCAATCAATAATGATACTTTTTTCATGATTGAATTTTGTTAATTTTTTTAAATGATTAATTTTTTAGAGTGAGCCTGCGTTTACGTTGAGGTTTACTGTTGCTTTTGACGTCGACGCCGCGCTTGCGGCGTAGCCGTTCTCTGTCGCGAAGCACGTGGCTTCAATCCTCGGGGCTTCGTAGCCCCGCTTCCTGTTGGTTTTTTCCTTCATTTTTTGATTTGATTTAATTAAAGTTGTTAATTTGATTGTTATTTATTTTTGGTAAAGTTTTTTAAAGTCGTTAAAGTCGATTAATGTCATTAATGTCTTGAAAAAAAATCCCCTGAAAACCTCGAACGCCCCTGACTTGCGGTCAGCGGCGGAGTTTTTGAATAAATCGTATGTTATTGATTTGTAGCAACTTACACAACGGGGGGGGTAAAACTAAAAACGCCATCCGTCAAGAATGACGGACTTACGCGTTGTTTACCATGTTGTGATTGCACATTTTTCATATTGGCGGCAAAAGTACAACTTTTTTCGATACGATGGACACTTTTTTTTTCATTTTTTTGCACACGTGCCGGGTACCATGACGGGCGTGCGTGACATGCTTGCCGGGCACGCGTGCCGCGTACCCGGTTATTGAGGTACTGCCCTGCGGGCAGCACGAAAGACTGTAAGTGGCTGCAAGGCGCAAACAAGCAGCTGGCGCACGAGGGATTTGTTTCCTCGTGCGCCAGCATCCTTCAACTTTACAAACTTTTCAACTAAACAGTGAGGATATCCTTCTGTTTCAGTTCATAAAGGTCATCGACTTTCTTTGTGAACTTGTCGGTGAGTTTCTGGATCTCTTCCTGAAGCTGTTTCACTTCGTCTTCGGAGACGCCTTCTTTTTCAAGTTTCTTAGCGTCGTCGTTGGCGTTACGGCGGATGTTTCTGATGCCGACTTTGGCTTCTTCGGCGGCTGTCTTGGCGCGTTTCGCCAGATCCTTACGGCGTTCCTCTGTCAACGGCGGGACGAGTATCCTCAGGAACTCGCCTTCGTTTTTCGGGTTGAATCCGAGGTTTGCCGCCTGAATCGCCTTGTCGATTGCGCTGATTGAGCTTTTGTCGAAAGGCATGACGATAATCTGGCGCGGGTCGGGTGTGCCGATATTGGCGATCTGCTCGATTGGCATAAGCACGCCGTAGCATTCCACTTTCACGCCCTGAAGCATCATCGGGCTTGCCTTCCCCGCTCTGATTTTTTGAAATTCCGATTCAAGGTGTTTTATGGTGCTTTCCATTGTCTCACCTGCCTCGTCCAAGATAAATTGTGATTCTTCTGTCATAGTAATTTAATTTTCAATATTTTAACTTCTTAATTTGTCACGAGAGTTCCGATATTTTCTCCTTCAAGGACTTTTGTGAGGTTGCCTTTGGTGTTCATGTCAAACACGAGCATCGGCATGTTGTTTTCCTTGCACATGGTGAATGCGGTAAGGTCCATGACCTTGAGGTTTCTCTCGTAAGCCTCTGTGTATGTTATAGTTTCGAACTTTGTTGCTGTCGGGTCTTTCTCTGGGTCGGCGGTGTAAATGCCGTCAACGCGTGTTCCTTTGAGGATGATGTCGGCTTTTATCTCGATGGCTCTCAATGCGGAGCCGGTGTCGGTGGTGAAGTACGGGTTTCCGGTGCCGCCGCCGATAAGCACCACGTAACCTTGTTCAAGATACTCGATTGCTTTCGGACCGCTCATCAGTTCGGCGATCTTGTCGATTCCGATGCCTGAAAGAAGCACCGTCTTGATGCCTTTTGAGCGGAGTGACGACTGCAACGAGATGCTGTTGATGACCGTCGCGAGCATACCCATGTTGTCGCCATACACCCTGTCGATGCCCTTGGCCGCACCCTGCAAGCCGCGGAAGATGTTGCCGCCTCCGATGACGACAGCAATCTGTGCGCCAGCTCTCACAGACGCCGCAATCTCATCAGTATAGTCATCAAGCCGCTTCGGGTCAATGCCGTACTGCTGTTCTCCCATCAGTGACTCCCCACTGAGTTTCAATAACACTCTTTTGTATTTCATATATTCAAACTTTCAACTATTTAACTTTCAACTATTTAACTTTCAACTTTATAAACTTTTAAGTTTTCCAACTCTCAAAACCAATAGCCGACATTGATGAATCCGACAAATTCATTGATGTTGGATGTCATGAGGCTGACTTCGACAGGTCCGGCGAAAGTGTTAATGCCCAATGTCAAGCCTGCGCCCATCACGAAGCTGTCTTTCTTGAACCACTGCCTGAAATCGCTGTTCATGTGGCCGAAGTTAGTGCTTACAATCGTATAGAACTGCTTGTATATGTTCCACTGCCATGCGACTCTCGCGAACGAAGCGAAGTCAACCACCTTTTCGATGAAATCCATGCCGTCGAATGCCATTATATTATCCGCATATTTCATTTTCGACTGGCCGCCGATAAAATATTTATACGGGATTGGGAGTTCTGTGGTTCCAAGTCTTGCGTTGACAGAGCCACCGAACTTGATGGAGTGCTTTTCAGCCACCGGCGATGTCTTCATGGCGTCAGCCTGGAATGACCATGCGGGTTTTGACGAAGAATTGCTGAACACGCCATCATAGAAAATGCACTTCATGGTGGCATTTATCTTCCAGCCTCTTTTTGCAAATGTCGTAATATCTTCAGTATTAAGGTAATAGTTTGCGTAAAGATAGCCATAGAATTCATAATTCTTGGAAAGGCCCATGTTACCGACAAGGTCGTTCACATGGAAAAACTCTCCTGCAACACCAAGTTTCAATGAACTGAAATAAGAATGTGTCAGCTGGCCGAACAGCTCCATCCTGTCGTTTTGGACGCTGTATGTGTGATTAATTTTGCCATCGTTATACTGGTCAATTTGATAATAGCCTCCGAAGAGTTCGGTGCCATACCGGAAGATCTTTCCATCGCGTTTGTTGACTCTGACGCGCAGATACGGGCATTCGGCCACGTTCAGGTCAACGCTCAAGGCGCCGCGTTTGAATTTGTTGCCTTTGCTCGTCAAGGTGTAATTCACGAGTGCACCGATGCCATAGTTGTTGTCGTAATGGATATCGAACGAGAACGACTGGTTGTTGACTTCCTTGCAATGCAATGTCAGCAGCACGCCGCCGCCCGGCGCATCATTCACTTCGTACCACAAGTCGGAATAGAACCCCGATGCCTTGAGACGCAGGATTGTCTCCTCTATCTCGTCCACGCTGAACATCCGCGGGAACGTCTTGCTGAACTCCCTCTTGACGTATGGGTCGTTATTGTCTCTCAAACCATTAAATCTGACATCAACGACATACAGGCTGTCTATAGGCTGCGCATGTGGCCTGACGACTTCAAAGTCAGAGATCGCGTGGATTGAGTCGCCGAGACGTTTCAGTTTCGGGAACATGTCTTCGGCTGCCTGTTCTCCATAGTAAAGGATTGAGTCGAAGTCGTTGAACGACATCATATTACGTCCGTGAAGATTCGGGCGGATATATATATCGCAGTGTTTTCTGCCGTATTCGGTCTGTTCGAGTGACGACAGATTCATCACATTTGTCAGGAGGCTCAACGAGTTATCGATGTCATCCGCTGCGATATTGTAGTCTTCGAGGTCGATGCCGATGATGATGTCAACGTCTTTTTCCTCCATGTTTCTCACAGGGAAGTTGTTGATCATTCCGCCGTCGATGAGCAGGCGTCCGTCGTATCTGACAGGAGTGAAGAAGAACGGGATTGCCATGCTCGCCCTGATGGAGCGTGAGAGGCAGCCGCTGTCCATCTCGTATTCGCAGGCCTTTTCGATATCCGTTCCCATGCAGTAGAACGGCACCGACAGCTTGGTGAAGTCATCGATTCCCTTGGCGGGAAGCATGAGACGGCTGAGAAGATTGTTCACATAGACGCCATCGACGAGCGACTCACCCATCTTGACCTTGCCTTTTTTTATCGGCAGGGTGACGATGTACTTTGTGTTCTCCATTTTCTTTTCAATAGGTTTGATACGGTCAGGAATCCTGTCATAGATTATTGTGTTCCAATCCTGTTCCCTGACTAACTTCTCCATCATGTCAGGGTCATATCCGGCGGCGTAGAGGCCTCCGATAATGGAGCCGATACTCGTGCCGCTGATATAGTCAATCGGGATGCCGGCTTCTTCTATCTTTCTCAATATCCCGATATGCGCGAAGCCTTTTGCGCCGCCGCCGCATAACACGACACCGACACGCGGACGACGGATTGAATCGTTGTTTGTGCCCTGCGCCTTGACATTCATGGAAAACATTCCAATCACAGCCAGAACTGCGACACACCTTATTAAATTAATACAGTTTCTCATATAAAATATTTTTTAGAACCAGAATCCAATATTTACATACATGACAGCCTTGTCAAACATCGACCCTTTTGACACGCCTAATTCAACAGGTCCGATAGGTGTCTTGTACCCGACCGTCAAGCCGGTGCCGAGACCGAAGTTCGATGAGTTAAACCAATCCTCCCAGAAATATGAGGCATATCCGAAGTCGCAGCTGACAGTTGTATATAAGCCTTTCCAGAAGTTCCAGTACCACGACGTTTTCATGAAAGCGATGAAGTCACCAAGTTTGGAAGCAAACGGCACACCTGAAATCGGGATGATGTTGTCCATATATCTCATCCTTGACTGACCGCCGCAGAAAATCTGGAAATAGTCAGGCAGAAATTCTCTTACCAGCGGCATCGTGCCTACAGCGCCGACTCTTATAGAATGATTTTTCCCGATAGGGAATGCCCTGTTGACATCTAATTTCAAAGTGAAATACTGTTCAGGGGAAGGATAATATTCCGTGCTATTATCGTAGAGAATACATTTGGCTATGAAATCGACATTCCAACCATCTCTCGTGAAGTCAGCGTCATCTTCATTATTGTAGAAATAACGGAAAAAGACGTTAGGATAAAACCTGTAAGGACTCTTGATCTCATACATGGTGTACATTTTGTCCTTGATTTGCGAATAGCTTCCCGTAAATCCCGCACTCAACTGCTGATGCAGATTCGGCACATACTGCATGTAGAGATTGAATTTGTTTTCCTGGATTCCGTACAAAGCATAGAGTGACTTATGCGATGTGTTCATGCTGAGTTTGAGAAGCATCGTTGAAGCGTTGGCTCCGATACGGAACTTGTTGTTCACATGCTTGGTGTAATTGACTCTGAGATATGGATAATCGGCGACACACGCATCGACGCTGAACACCCTTCTCTTGTATCTGTCTGAAACATGCATCATGGTATAATTGATAAGCACCTGCATCCTGTAATTGTTGTCGTAGTGAGCCGTAGAGCCGAATGTCTGATAACTGCTTGATTTGCAATGCAGCACAAGAATATTGCCGATATTTGACTTCTTGATTTCATACCACATGTCAGAATAGAATCCCGTGGAATAGTTCTTCACTATGATCTCCTCAATCTCATCGATGGCGAAGACTCGCGGCAGACCTTCTTCCAAGAAATACGATTTTATGCTTTGTATGTCATTAGAACCCACGCCATCCACTTCAACTTCCACGATTTGAATTGAATCCAAAGGCTGCACATGAGGACGGTTGATTTCGAACGGTTCTATCTTCTGAAGCGAGTCGGCCAACGCCTTGAGTTCCATCTCATGAGCTTTGCCGGCCTCTTCGCCGCATTTCAAGATAGGGCTGAAATCGTTGAACGACAACATATTGGCGTTGCCGATGTCGGGTCTGATGAGGATATCACATTCTTCACGTGCCTTGTTGCTTTCATGTTGTGACACGACAGCGATGAGACGTTCAAGGATTTTGAGTGAGTTGTCGAGTTTCTCCTTTTCTATATAATCCATTTCAAGGTCAATGCCGATGACGATGTCGGCGCCTTTCTCGCGCATCAGCCTGACCGGGAAGTTGTTAAGCAGGCCGCCGTCGCACAGCAGTCGGTCGCCGTATTCCACGGGAGCGAAAAGGAACGGTATTGACATGCTTGAACGTATCGCTCGTGCTATTGAGCCTTGCTCCCAGATGACGGGGTCGGCTGTCGTCATATCTGTAGCCACACAGAAGAACGGCACCGACAGCTTGTTGAAGTCACGCTGCTCGTAGGCTGGAAGCGTCAGTCGAGTTAGCAACATATTGACATAGACACCGTCAACGAATGAGTTCTTGATACGGATCTTGCCGTCGCTGACCGGAAATTCGAGTAAATAGTTCCGTTTGTTCAGACGGTGGTCGAGCGACATGTACTTGCGCGGCACCTTGTCCATGATAATCAAGCCCCAGTCCTGATGTGTCGTAAGCTCCTCCATCATGTCCGGGTCATAGCCTACGGCGTAAAGTCCGCCGATGATGGAACCCATGCTGGTTCCGGCGATGTAGTCGATCGGGATGCCGGCTTCTTCGATGGCTTTCAACGCCCTGATGTGCGCGAAGCCCTTTGCGCCGCCGCCGCTCATCACCACCCCTATCTTCGGACGATGCACGGCAGTGTCGCCCGGTTTCCTGGCGACTTCATAAATGGCTTGGGCACTTGCGTCTTGGAACAGCATGACACCGAACAGCAACGCCATCGCAATTTTCAATTTTCTCATGTCTTTCATACTTTATGACTTTAATTTCCCGGAATAATTAATAAATGTGTTATGTTATTGCTCTCTTCCGTGGCAGTTTTTGTATTTCTTGCCGCTTCCGCACGGGCACGGGTCGTTTCTCCCGACTTTCTTCTCCACATGTATAGGCTGCGTGACCTGATTCTCCTGCGTGTTGCTGTGCGCCTGCGAGAGAAGGTCGTTACGCTGCTCCCTGAGCTTGCTCCTGTCAGCCGGCTTCGCGCGATGTTCACGCACCTTGTTAGGATCCTGCTGCGGGAGATCCGACTTCATGAGGAACGAAATAACCTCGCTGTTAATCTTCATCACCATCTCCTTGAAGAGGTTGAACGACTCCAACTTGAAGATTACCAACGGGTCTTTCTGCTCGTATGTTGCGTTCTGCACCGACTGCTTGAGGTCGTCGAGTTCACGGAGATGCTCCTTCCACGCGTCGTCGATCATGCCGAGCGTGATGCCTTTCTCGAGCGACAACGAGATCTCGCGTGCGCCGTTCTGCACCGCCTTCTCGATGTTCACAACGACATTCATTCCTTTCTTTCCGTCCGTGAACGGGATGAGGATGTTCTTGTAACCCGGCTGCGTCTCGTAGATCTGCTTGATGAGCGGGAGGGTCTTCTCCCCGACGAGCTGCGTCTTCTTGTTATACGAATCGACGGCACTCTCGAACACCATCTCCGCGAGGTCATCGACTTTGCCGTGCTTGAGCTTGTCTTCGTCAAACGGAATCTCGATACCGAGATTAGCGAACAGATCCATCTTCAACGCCTCGAAGTCTTCGTCTTCTTTATGTTTCTCGACCAACGACTCGCCGAGGTCATACATCATGTTGTTGATGTCAATCTGGAGACGTTCTCCGAACAGGGCGTGGCGGCGTTTCTCATAGATGGCCTCACGCTGCGAGTTCATGACGTCGTCGTATTCGAGCAAGTGTTTACGCACTCCGAAATGGTTCTCCTCCACTTTCTTCTGCGCCTTTTCAATCTGTTTCGTTATCATCGAATGCTGGATGACCTCACCTTCTTTAAGGCCGAGACGGTCCATTATCGGGGCGATGCGTTCGGAGCCGAACATACGCATGAGATCGTCTTCGAGAGAAACGAAGAACTGTGAGCTACCCGGGTCGCCCTGACGACCGGCACGGCCTCTCAGCTGACGGTCAACACGACGTGACTCGTGACGCTCGGTGCCGATGATGGCGAGACCGCCAGCGTCCTTGACACCAGGCCCTAACTTGATATCGGTACCACGGCCAGCCATGTTGGTGGCGATAGTGACCGTCTTGGCCAAACCAGCATCCTTGACAATCTGCGCCTCCTTGAAGTGCAGCTTGGCGTTCAACACGTTGTGCGGGATATTCTTACGCATCAGCATCCTGCTCAACAACTCCGAAATCTCAACAGAAGTGGTGCCGACCAAAACCGGCCTGCCTTCGTGGACGAGTTCCTCAATCTGTTCAATGACAGCATTGTATTTCTCACGTTTTGTCTTGTAAATCAAGTCTTCGCGGTCATCACGTGCGATAGGTCTGTTTGTCGGGATGACAACGACATCGAGTTTGTAGATATCCCAGAACTCACCGGCTTCCGTCTCCGCGGTACCTGTCATGCCCGCGAGTTTGTGATACATCCTGAAGTAGTTCTGCAACGTGATGGTGGCGTAGGTCTGCGTCGCCGCCTCGACGTCAACGTTCTCCTTCGCCTCGACAGCCTGATGCAATCCGTCTGACCAACGGCGGCCTTCCATGATACGACCCGTCTGCTCATCGACGATTTTCACTTTGTTGTCGATGACAACATAGTCAACATCTTTCTCAAACAGTGTATAAGCCTTCAGAAGCTGCTGTACGGTATGCAGACGCTCCGACTTAACGGTGAAGTTACGCATGATCTCCGACTTCTTCAGAATCTTCTCGTCAGCGGCGAGGTCTGACTTTTCGAGGTCGGCTATTTCGGAGCCGACGTCAGGGATGACGAAGAATGTCGAGTCGTTGTATGCCTTCGAGAGCTGCTCGGTGCCTTTGTCCGTAAGGACAACGGTATTGAGTTTCTCGTCGATGACAAAATAAAGCTCGTCGTCGATGATGTGCATGTTCTTATTCTGTTCCTGCATGTAGAAGCCTTCGGTCTTGAGCAGCAGCGACTTCATTCCTTCTTCAGAGAGGAATTTGATGAGTGCGCTGTTCTTCGGGAGGCCGTGGAAGGCGCGGAAGAGCTGGTCGGCGCCATGCGACTTCTCTTCTTCCGTCGATGCGGGATTTGTCAGTATTTTCTTCGCTTCGGCGAGACACTGTGTCACGAGGCGTTTCTGTGCTTCGTAGAGGTTCACGACATCGGGTTTCAGTTCGTTGAATTCCTGGTCATCGCCGCGCGGTGTAGGACCGCTGATAATCAAAGGTGTACGGGCGTCGTCAATCAACACGGAGTCAACCTCGTCAACGATGGCGTAGTGATGTTTACGTTGCACGAGTTCCTCCGGGTTGCCCGTCATGTTGTCGCGCAGGTAGTCGAAACCGAATTCGTTGTTGGTTCCGTAGGTGATGTCGGAGTTGTACGCCGCGCGTCTCTCCGGCGAGTTCGGTTGATGTTTGTCGATGCAGTCAACGGTGAGGCCGAGGAAGTTGTAAATCGTCCCCATCCATTCGGAGTCACGTTTCGCCAAATAGTCGTTGACGGTGACGACGTGCACGCCGCGTCCCGCCAAGGCGTTGAGGTAAACAGGCAGTGTCGCGACGAGGGTCTTGCCTTCACCGGTAGCCATCTCTGCTATCTTTCCCTGGTGAAGCACTATGCCGCCGATGATCTGCACGTCGTAATGCACCATGTCCCATGTCACGACGTTTCCGCCGGCCATCCAGCTGTTCTTGTAGAAGACGCGGTCGCCTTCGACGTTGATGTGGTCGTATCTCGCAGCCAGGTCGCGGTCGAGGTCGGTAGCCGTGGCTTCGACGACTTCGTTATCCTTGAAGCGTTTCGCCGTCTCTTTCATCACGGCGAAAGCCTCCGGCATGACATCGTTCAAAGCCTCCTCAATCTTCTCAAGCACCTGCTTCTCAAGCTTGTCAACCTGCTCGTAAATGTCGTTTTTCTCTTCCAAATCCATGTCGGCGTTGTTCTCCACACGAGCCTTCAGCTCTTCAATCTTCGCCTGTTCGTCGGCTATGTGGTTCTGAATGTATTCCTTGAACTCTACCGTCTTATGACGCAAGCTGTCAATATCCAAGTCCTTGATTTTCTCGTACGCATCGAGTGTTTTCTGCAATATCGGCTGCAAAGCCTTGTTGTCACGCGTTGATTTGTTTCCAAATAATTTTGATAAAAATCCCATATTTCGTCTATATTTTTTTACGATGTTATTTTACAACTTTCGTTCCACAAAAGTTGCGCAAAAATAATTAATTTTTTTTTATTATTATGTAAAAATGTGAAATTTACTTGTAACCGTAAATTCTTCTGACATGGTAGTCGAGATAACGTCCGGGAGCGGCGGCCGGAGCCATGCCGATTCGTCCTCTCGACTTCAGAATAATATAATCGGGACAAGTCCTGATATTATATTTCTCAAGCAGCAGGATGTCATCGCCGAGATTCAGAAGTTGCCAGTTATATTTTTGATTTTCAAAGAGTTCAATAAAATCATTGAACGATTCTCTTGTGGCGATTGTGACGACGGCGATAGTGTCGTTCCATTGTTTTTGCAACTCATTCAGTTTTGAAAACTCATAGTCGGTCATGTCGGAGACCCTGTCAACAAATTGCAGGAGAACCATGCCGTCGTGATAGTCAGAAAGGCTGACGGTGTCGCCGTTTTTGTCTATCAACGAAAAATCAGGTGCGTCGGTGTCGTACGAAAGTCTTCTGATACGTGTCATCATGCTGGATGCGGCCACTCTGTTCTGCGGGTATTCCGACACGTTTTTCATTCTGTTGATGAAGTCGAAGGCGAGCCATTTCAGTTCGGGATTTCCGTAATAAAGTTGATTCAGATATTTCAGGACTATTAGTTCCGCGAGTTGCGGATTACGTGACAAAAAGTCATCTTTTCTGATGTAATTCCAGAAGCCGTCGTAGCCTGAATACAAGGCGTCAACAAGCCCGTGACGACTGAAGCTGCGCGAGTCGAAATAGCCGTCAAAAATCTCATTGAACAGGTCAACGTAAGAACTTTGCAGATACAGAACAGGTTGATTGTCAAAATATTCAGTTATAATCTTGGTTGTATTACCCGATGATGCCACCATCTTCAGCGCAGCTAATTTATAGCGCACGTAATCATCCACGAAATCGTTTTTCTTGTCGCCCGTCGCCCTGCTGATCTGGTGTGCGAGCGTGTCTATGAGATATGACTTTTTGGCACGAAAAACCTGATCGGCATATTCATAAACGAAGTCATTGACGATGGCTTCCGACGCGATGAGCTGACGGCTCATGTCGTTGTCTCTCGCCGAATTTATCGTCAGCGACGGAGGCTCCTGCTCGAAGAACGAGAGGTCTGCATTTTTCGCGGGGATGGAAACATTTATGTCGTAGAAGCCGCCCGGCTTCAGCACGAGGTCAACGCGGTCGAGGTCAACGGCTATCTGCGCCGGCGTATCGTGTTGGATGACAGTGTTGAAAGAGAAGCTGCCGCTGAAGTCGGAATAAGTCTCTCCGATGGTTGTCTGCTCGTTTGTGAATAATTCGTTGTACGTCAGGAGGCGCACCAACGCATTGGGTTTGTTGGTCTTACCCACGATCTTCAGGTTCTGCGAAGGCGACAGAAGCGGCAGAAGAAGCAGCAAAGCGAAAACGATTCTCTTATCTCTCATCTCCAATCTCTAATCATAAAAACCTGATTTCTCCGGCACGAACATCGACACGTCGCCGCCGTTTTTCATGATGTCGCGCACGAGTGTTGACGAGATGCAGCGCATGTTCAGGTCAGGCACGAAGAACACTGTCTCAATCTCGGGCGCGATCTGTTTGTTGGTCTCGGCGATGAGGTTCTCATAGTCGAAGTCGTTGGTGTTGCGGATGCCGCGTATTATGTAACGGGCGTTCATCTTTTTGCAAAAATCAACGGTAAGTCCTTCGTAGTTAATGACTTTAACTTTATCGAAAGCATTAAAAGTATTTTTTATCCAGCGTATTCTGTCGTCAAGTGCAAACTCATATTTCTTGTTGCTATTGACACCGATGGCGATGATTATCTCATCGAAAAGCGGGAGTGCCTTGAGCACGATGTTCTCATGTCCGCGTGTTATCGGGTCGAATGAGCCGGCGAAGATGGCAGTTTTCATCACTATTTTATGTTTGAAATTTCAGGCTGCAAAGATAGTAAAAAAGTTCTTAAAGTTTGTAAAGTTTGAAAGTTTATAAAGTACCTGGCGCATGAGGAAGAAAAACCCTCGTGCGCCAGCCACTTTCTACTTTACAAACTTTATAACTTTATAAACTTTAGGAACTCTGCAACGGGGCGAAGCGACGCAAACGTTTTCTTCAAGAAGTCGTCAAATTCATCACCGTATATATTAATAAGGTAAACTTTCGAGATGCTTTCCTCGGTCTGCGGGACGTTTTTCATTCCGGAAGCGGTCTTCATCAGAAACCACGAAGTCTTTTTTATCGTCCAGTTTCCGTTCAGGAGGTAGCAATGCCAGGTGACCGGGAGCTTTCCTGTTATCTTCAAATCAGTGATTCCTGTCTCCTCCTCGACCTCGCGCAGCGCAGCGACTTCAGGTGTCTCACCTTCTTCGATATGTCCTTTCGGAAGGTCAGGAATGCCATTTCTTTCTATCGCAACGAACTGATTGTCAATCATAACAACGCCGCCAGCAGCAGGTGCCTGCCTGAAAACCGACTTTATCGCCAAAGCGACGGCATCACCGTCCAGATCACCCAAGTCAAGGGTGACAGCAGCGGAATCATCAAGCCATTGTTTTATTTTAACGATAACATTATCAACGTCTAACGGAGAATTTACGTTTTCATCTTTGCATTCAAAGGTTTCAACAGAAAAATTTTTTGAGATTAATACTCTGTCATTACAAAAAAGTCTGTACATTTGCACTCGATTTTTAAATATTTTAACGTATCATGAACGATCAAGAGACCGCATTAGCATTAGCAAATTTTTTGCTGCAAATTAAAGCAATAAAATTGAATCCTGCAAATCCTTTTACATGGGCGAGTGGATTAAAATCTCCGATATATTGCGACAACCGCATTACTCTTTCGTATCCGCAAATCAGGACGTTCATCCGTGAGGCTTTTGTCAAGAAATGCCTTGAGAAATACGGCAAACCTGACATCATCGCCGGTGTCGCCACGGGTGGCATCCCGCAAGGCGCATTGGTCGCACAGGACCTCGGACTCCCGTTCTGCTACGTGCGTTCTGAGGCGAAGTCACACGGTCTCAACAACCAGGTTGAAGGCATCGTGCCGCAAGGCTCTTCGGTGGTTGTCATCGAAGACCTCGTATCGACAGGCAAGTCGAGTCTCGCCGCAGTCGAGGCGCTCCGCGAGAAAGGCGCAAACGTCAAAGGCATGATGGCGATTTTCACATACCAGCTCAACGCCGCGGCCGAGGCATTCAAAAACGCCAGCTGCGAACTCGTGACCATCAGCAACTACGAGGCGTTGATAAAGAAAGCCGTCGAAGAGAACTACGTCTCCGACGACCAGATTCAATCGCTCATGGGATGGAGACAAAGCCCGCAGGCATGGTCAGACGCACACCAGAGTTAGTTGAAAGTTGAAAGTTAAAAGTTGAAAGTTAAAAGGAATAAGGATGTTATTTAAATCAGAATATATTGACACAAGCAAGAGCGAGAAGGAGATGTACGCCCTTGCGAGTGACATGAGAAACATTCCGGCGATGCTGCCTGAACAGGCTTTGAACGTGAAAGCCGACGCCGACACTTTGGCGTTCACCGTCCAAGGGATGGGAAGCATCACTTTAAGCGTAAGTCAAAGAGTTCCATACAGTTTGGTGCAACTTGTTCCTGTCGGGAAAGTCCCGTTTCCATTCGTCTTCTCGATTCACATCGCGTCAACGGGCGACAAATGCCGCGTGATGTTCGAGATTGACGCCCAGCTCAACGCACTCATGTCGATGATGGCGAAACGCCCCTTGCAGAATCTCGTGAACATGATGGCCGAGAAAGCGGCTACAATATAAACCTGATTTCTTTAATATCACAGACGACTTCATGGCCGTTTTTGTCGGAAAGGCAAAGACGGCCGTATTTGTCATATCCGTTGATAATCATAGATTTAATTTCTCCTTCATGTTCATATTCAGCCCACTCGCCGCGGCGGAAAAGACGTTTCCTGTAAGCAACGTCGATTCTTTCCTTACCCTGTTCGGTCCGAAGATCTTCAACGGCATCATTTATGTTGACAATCAATTCATCAAGAAGCGATTCCAAGTCAAAATCGTTTCCGGTCAGCATCTTCAAAGAAACGGGATTCGGTATATTCCCGCCGAACTTCAATTGATTGACATTCAATCCGATACCAATAATTGATGTTTGCATCATCATTCCCGAAATGGTGTTTTGAATCAACATTCCGGCAAGTTTCTTTGAGCCGACGTAAACGTCATTTGGCCACTTTATCGAAGGGTTTGAGGAGTTTGAGGAGATTGAGGGATTTGAGGAATTTGAGGAGTTTGAGGAGGTTAGGAGTTTTGGGGAGATGGCGTTGAGGATGGCGACGGCGACGGCTTGCGAGATTTTGAATTGTTCTTCGGCCTTTAAAAAGCTGACATTCAATGCGATGCTGAAAAGCAGATTTTTATTCGGTTCGCTTTCCCAGCGGTTCTCGCCCATCCCCTTCCCCGCTGTCTGATGACCGGCGACGACGACAGTACCGGCAACGTCACATCCATCCGCCATCATGTCACGCAAAATCGTATTCGTAGAAGAGACTTCTTCAAAATGAAAAATTTTCATGTTCTCCAAACCAAAATTTTCTCCCATAGCCCTTGAATTTCTTCCAAATAAAAATAATTTCAAACGAGAAAACAAAAGTAGTATTTTTTTCTTTTATAATTCTGAAAAATAAAAATATTAAGTATCTTTGCAAAAAATTTTTTGATAGCAAAAATGAGAGTAAGACACGAAACAGACAATACGGAAGAAGTGCTTTCGACCGTCGTGGAAACGATGCTTGAGAGCAAGGCAAAAGAAGTCACCACATTGGATATGAGAGAGATACATACGGCGGTGACTGATTATTTTGTAATCTGCCATGCGCAGTCTAAAACACAAGTCAACGCAATCGCCGAGAAAATCATTGACAATGTCCGCAACACATTGCGCGTTCACACATATCACGAAGAAGGTTTTGAAAATTCGGAATGGATTTTGCTGGACTATATTGACGTGGTGGTTCACGTTTTCCTTGAGCCGAAACGCAGTTTCTACCGGCTCGAAGAGTTGTGGGCAGATGCAGAAAAGAAAGTTTACGAAGATTAGTTAAGAGTGTTTTAATGGAAGAGAACAACAACAATTTCCAGAATATGGGCGGCGGCAACAAGCAGCCGAAAAAGAAGATAGGATTCTATTGGATTTACATCATACTCATTGCGTTTTTCCTCGGTTCGCTCTTTTTCAAAGGGGTAAATCCTGCAAAAGAGCTGACAATGACGGAGCTGATGACGTTGCTTCGTGACCAGGATGTCGAAAAAATCGAGTTGGTGAACAAAAGCGTTGCGGAGATTTATCTCAACGAGCAAGGTTTGAAGAAACACTTCCCTGACGAGAGGAGGTCGAACTTCGGGGAGACACCGAATTACACCATGAAAGTTTCGGAAGACCGTCTGTATCAGAAGGTTGACGAGGCTCAGGAAGGTCTGAGCGACCCTGTCGAAATCATTCCAATTGAAAGGCACAACTGGGGTGCCGAGGTGCTTTCATGGGTTTTGCCATTGGTAATCATACTGTTATTCTGGATTTTCATCATGCGCAGGATGAACGGCGGAGCCGGTGGCGGTCAGATTTTCAGCATCGGGCAGTCGAAGGCGAAGCTGTACGACCAGGAGAAAGACCAGAAGACGACCTTCAAAGACGTCGCCGGACTTGAAGAGGCGAAGGAGGAGGTCATGGAGATTGTGGATTTCCTTAAGAACCCGAAACGTTACACGCGCCTCGGCGGAAAGATTCCTAAAGGCGTGCTTCTCGTCGGCCCTCCCGGAACAGGTAAGACGTTGTTAGCCAAGTCGGTGGCGGGCGAGGCGGGTGTTCCGTTCTTCAGCATCTCAGGCTCCGACTTCGTGGAGATGTTCGTGGGCGTGGGTGCTTCGAGAGTACGCGACCTTTTCAAACAGGCGAAAGAAAAATCACCTTGTATTATATTCATAGACGAAATCGACGCCATCGGACGCGCCCGCGGCAAGAACCCGATGAACGGAGGCAACGACGAGCGCGAAAGCACCCTTAACCAGCTGCTTACCGAGATGGACGGCTTCGGCACCAACTCCGGCGTCATAGTGCTCGCCGCCACAAACCGCGCCGACATCCTCGACAAGGCCTTGATGCGCGCCGGACGCTTCGACCGCCAGATATACGTCGAACTCCCCGACCTCAACGGAAGAAGAGAGATCTTTGAAGTCCACATGCGCGGACTGAAACTCGCCGATGACGTTGACAAAGAGTTCCTGGCGAAACAGACACCTGGATTCTCCGGCGCCGACATCGCCAACGTGTGCAACGAAGCGGCACTCATCGCCGCACGTCACGATAAGGAAAACATTGAGAAACAAGACTTCCTCGACGCCATCGACCGTATCGTCGGCGGACTCGAGAAGAAAAACAAAGTCATCACTTCTTCGGAAAAGAAAGTCATCGCCTTCCACGAAGCCGGCCACGCCACGACAAGCTGGATGCTTGAGTTCGCGCACCCGCTCGTGAAAGTCACCATAGTGCCAAGAGGCAAAGCCTTAGGCGCGGCATGGTATCTCCCTGACGAAAGACAAATCACCACAAAAGAACAGATGTATCACGAGATGATCGCCACCCTCGGCGGACGCGCCGCAGAACAAATCATCTTCGGACATATATCCACAGGCGCGTTGAACGACCTCGAAAAAGTGTCGAAACAAGCCTTCGCAATGGTGACATATTACGGCCTCAACGAGAAAATCGGCAACGTAAGTTATTACGACTCAACAGGTCAGAGCGACTACGCCTTCACAAAGCCTTTCAGCGAAAAGACCGCCGAAATCATCGATCAGGAAGTGAGCAAACTCATCGAAAGCGCATATCAGGAGGCGATACGCATCCTCAACGAGCATAAAACCGGCCTCACGCAACTCGCCGAAAAACTCATCGACAGGGAGGTAATCTTCGCCGATGACCTTGAGACAATTTTCGGGAAGAGGCCTTGGACACCGGAAGAAAGAGATTTCTCCAAATCATATGACAAAAAAGATGAATCAGGAATAAAAGTTGAAGAATCGGATAACACATCAATAGCTTAATTATGAAGAAGTTCTCGTTTTCTGGCCTGAATGAACGCACCAACAAAGAGCAGATTCTCGCAAAAGTGCGCAACGCTGTCATCTCAAAAGACGAGAACATCTTCTCCGATGTCAACCTCCAGAATGACACGTGGAAACCTTTTACAGAAGAAGACGGAAGCGAGTTCACTTTCATCGAGAGGTTCAAAAACAACGACGGAATTTTCATGTATTTTGAAAATGACAGGAATTTCATTGGTGCTCTCAAACAATATATCACTGAAAATCAATGGAATCCGTTATTCTGCACAAGTCCTGACATAAAGGCTTTTCTTGAGGCAAACGAAGCCGGAATTGAGTTGTGCGATGACTTTTCAACGGAATGCAAAAAAGTGACTTGCATAACCGACTGCGAATGCCTTGTGGCGCAGACTGGAAGCATCGTAATAAGCGACAGGTGCGCCGGCTCAAAGAATGCATTTTCGAAAGCCGACACGCTCTTGGTCTTCGCAAAACCAAACCAGCTCGTTGACGGGATGAAAGATGCCATCAATTATTTGAAAGGGAAATATCAGGACGACATGCCTGCGGAAACAGTGTTCATCAACGGGCCAAGCAGAAGCATTGAATTTGACAATCAATTAGTTATCGGCGCGCAAGGCATCAGGCAGATTGCGTTGTTTTTCGTTGACAACGAAATAATTTGATAAAGTCAATCTTTCAAGCAGCCAATCGGGACGACAAACACGCCATCGGGACGACGAAAAGCGTACTGTCCGGTGGCGGTCAAAACCATGAGGAATGATGGTTTGTTCATTTTATCAGTGTCGATTTTGCTTTCAAGTTGTTTTAATGTTTTCACACCTTCTTCAATCAGTCTTTCTCCACCTAACTTTATCTCTATCAATGCGTAGCGGCCACCGCGAAGACTAACGACAGCATCGCACTCGAGGTTGTTTTTATCTCTGTAATGATAGACATTGCCCGACAAAGCATCGGCATAGACACGAAGGTCGCGCACCGCCATCGTCTCAAAGAGAAGCCCCATTGTTTTCAAGTCATTCATTAAGTTGTCCGGACCGAGTTCGAGAGCAGCGGCAGCGATAGATGGGTCAACGAAATAGCGAGTGTCGCTCGACCGGATGGCTGTCCTTGAACGCAGGTTGGGGTTCCATGCCTTCATATCCTCTATCACGAATATTTTTTTCAGCGCCTCGACGTAGTCAGCCACCGATGCAGATGAGAGCGGTTCGATTTCATTAGTCGAAATATCGTCGGCAATGGTGTTGAACGGAGCCTGCGAGCCTTGGTTTCTCGCGTATGACCGCATCAGCCGACGTACACGTTGCTCATCGCGCGACACGCCGTCAACTCGCGAAATATCCCTTCTCACAACGGCTTCAAAATAATTTGTCGCAATGGTCAGCGACGGCGTTTGTTTCAGGTTTATGGAGCCTGGCCATCCGCCGCGGCAGATGAGATAGGCGATGTCTTCCAATTTCCTGTCATTTTGGCCGAAGATGTCGGTGTTGCCTTCAAACAGCAACCTCAAACTGACTTCTCCCGTTGACTCCTCCGATTCCCAAAGGCTCATGGGACGCATCAGAAGCCACGAAAAACGTCCGGTCCCTGTGTGGATGATTTTTTTAATGTCAGCTGGCACTGCACTTCCAGTAAATATGAATTGTCCCATCTCGTGCCGATGGTCAACCTCAAAACGTGCCGTGTCCCAAAGCTTTGGTGCAAGTTCCCATTCGTCAATCAGCCTTGGCGTCTTACCTTCCAAGATGGCTTTCGGGCGTGTCTCGGCAAGCATTAGGTTTTGTTCGATGTTCTCTGGATCGTCCAAATACAGCACACTCCCAGCCTTCTGCTCTGCCGTCGTCGTCTTTCCGCACCATTTCGGCCCCTCAACAAGCACCGCGCCAGCACTCTCCAACTGCAAGTCAAGAAGGTCGTCAGCTATCCTTTTTTTGTAGTTAAAATTGCTCATATTTTTAAGAATTTTTTTCAGACTGCAAAAATAATACAAATATTTGAAACTCAAATAAATATTTTTTCTACTTCTTCATTTGGCTGAATTTTACTTCCTCATTTGGCTGGGTTTTGCTTCTTCATTTGGCTGGGTTTTGCTTCTTCATTTGGCTGGATTTTACTTCTCTATTTGGCTGAAATCATATATAAAATCACGTGTTAATTAAAAATGGGCTGAACTTTTAAATTCAATGAATTAAAAAATTCAGCCCACTTTCTTTTGACAGATTTCCTTATTTCCTCAACGCCGCCATCTGCTGCTCGATGACCGCAATCTTGGCTTCAGCATCGGCTTTTTTCTTGCGTTCCTTCTCGACGACAGCCGCCGGTGCGCCGTTCACGAACTTCTCATTCGAGAGCTTTCCTTCAACCGACTTCAAGAAACCTTGAGTGTATTTCAATTCTTCTTCGAGTTTCTTAAGTTCGGCTTCGGCATCAACGGAATCCGTCACCGGAATGAAATATTCCATCGAACGGACGAGGAATCCGAATGCGTCTTGCGGCTTTTCAGCAACGTAAGATATTGATTTCACATTAGTTAGCTTCTCAATGATGCAGTCGAAATCCTTGCAGACATTGCCGTTGTCAACGACGACGAGGTCAATGGCTTCCTTGAATGGGATGTTCTTCTCCGCGCGAATCTTGCGGATGTTGTTGATGACATCCATCGTGATTTCAAACTGCGCAAGAGTCTGACCGTCAACATCTTTCTGTTTCGGCTGCTGTGCGATGATGATGTCGTCGCCTTCTTTTCTCTCATCAAGGAAATGATAAATCTCCTCGGTGATGAACGGCATGAACGGATGCAACATTTTCATGAGGTTCTCGAAGAAAGTCACTGTGGCTCTGTACGTTACGCCGTCAACAGCCTGACCCATCGGGGCTTTCACCATCTCAAGATACCATGAGCAGAAGTCGTCCCAAGTGAGTTTATAAATTCCCATCAAAGCATCGGAGAGACGGTATTTGTCGAAGTTGTCGTTCATCTCCGCAAGCACCTGGTTGAAACGGGCGTCGAACCATTTCACCGCCATCTTCGCGGTCTCCGGCTGTGCTGCGTTTTCATCGACACTCCAACCTTTGACGAGGCGGAGTGCATTCCAAATCTTGTTGCAGAAGTTACGTCCCTGCTCGCACAAGGCTGTGTCGAACGGGATGTCGTTGCCGGCCGGAGCTGTGAGAAGCATTCCCATGCGCACGCCGTCGGCACCGAAAGTCTCGATGAGTTCAATCGGGTCGGGCGAGTTGCCGAGCGACTTTGACATCTTACGTCCGAGCTTATCTCTCACAATACCAGTGAAATACACGTTACGGAACGGCACTTTTCCGGTATATTCCTCGCCTGCCATAATCATTCTGGCGACCCAGAAGAAGATGATGTCGGGAGCCGTGATGAGGTCGTTTGTCGAATAATAATATTTAAATTCAGGATTTTCAGGGTCGATAACGCCGTCAAAGAGCGACATCGGCCAAAGCCATGAGCTGAACCATGTGTCCAAACAGTCGCTGTCCTGACGCAAATCATTGAGTGTCAAGTTATTGTTTCCGGTCTTTTCTTTTGCGAGGCGAAGTGCTTCTTCAGCGGTTTCGGCGACAACGTAGCCACCTTCAGGCAGATAATAAGCCGGGATTTGATGTCCCCACCAGAGCTGGCGGCTGATACACCAGTCCTTGATGTTTTCGAGCCAGTGGCGGTAAAGGTTCACGTATTTCGCAGGATAGAACTGAATCTCGCCTTTCTCGACAGGTTCGAGGGCTATTTTTGCGAGATGCTCCATCTTGAGAAACCACTGCATTGACAGCTTCGGCTCGATAGGCACGTTAGTACGCTCGGAATATCCCACCTTATTATTATAGTCTTCAACTTTCTCGAGGAGATTTGCTTCCGCGAGGTCGTTGACAATCTGCTTGCGGACATCCTCACGCGTCATTCCGACGTACATTCCGGCAGCCTCGCTGATAGTGGCGTCATCATTGAAGATATTGATGCTCTGAAGGTTATGTTTCTCGCCGAGCATATAGTCGTTCACGTCGTGCGCCGGAGTGACCTTCAGGCAGCCGGTGCCGAATTCGATGTCAACGTATTCGTCTTCGATGACCGGAATCACGCGGTTCACCAACGGGACGATGACTTTCTTACCTTTAAGATGCTGGTTTTTAGGGTCGTTCGGGTTGATGCACATGGCAGTGTCGCCCATGATTGTCTCCGGACGCGTTGTCGCCACGATAGCGCAGCCGTCTTCGCCTTCGATTTTATATCTCAAGTAGAAAAGCTTGCTGTGTTCGTCTTTATAGACGACTTCTTCGTCGCTCAAAGCTGTCAGTGCCTTCGGGTCCCAATTGACCATGCGGACGCCGCGGTAGATGAGACCTTTGTTATACAGGTCGCAGAAAACATGGATGACGCTCTTGCTGCGTGTCTCGTCCATCGTGAACGAGGTGCGTTCCCAGTCGCACGACGCGCCGAGTTTGCGGAGCTGTTTCAGGATTATGCCGCCGTGTTCGTGGGTCCAGTCCCATGCGTGTTCGAGGAATTTCTCGCGACCGATGTCGGTTTTCTTGATGCCTTGTTGTGCCAGTTTATTGACCACCTTGGCTTCCGTTGCTATCGAGGCGTGGTCGGTGCCGGGGACCCAGCAGGCGTTCTTGCCCTGCATACGCGCACGGCGGATGAGTACATCTTGTATCGTGTTGTTCAACATGTGGCCCATGTGAAGCACGCCTGTCACATTCGGTGGCGGGATCACGATGGTATAAGGTTCACGTTCATCGGGAGTTGAATGAAAATAATTCTTGTTCATCCAATGCTCGTACCATTTCTCTTCGGTAGTCTGCGGACTATATTTGCTTGATATTTCCATTTTTAGATATTTTTCAAAAACTTGCAAAAATACGAATTTTCCCGTTTTATCAAGATGAAAACATCATTTTTTTAAATAAAATGAAGAATTTGCCCGATAAATCAATTTTTCGTTGGAGTTGTCAAAAAATTAACTATTTTTGTGGCTAATTTTAAAATTAATGTATAATTAAAAATTTTATCAAATGACGTCATTATCTATTTTAAACTTGTGGAATACCAACCGCACCTTGGTGATTCTGATTGGCATTCTCATCGTTGTCGTCCCGTTCCTGATTTATTATCTTCGTCAGGCGAAGAAATATCACCCGAAGGGATTGATAGCGGCTGCATTGAGCAACATGGGCGAGCGTTTCGGCTATTACATCATGAACGCAATCCTTCTGTTGTTCTTGGTTTCAAAATTCGGCTTGGAAGACAAGACCGCGAGTATGATTTATTCCGTGTTCTACTTCGGAATTTACGTGTTGAGTTTGGTTGGCGGTATCATCGCCGACCGCACCCAGAACTATCCGAAAACCATCCAATGGGGTTTGATTACCATGGCGGTAGGTTATGTGGCTCTCGCCATTCCGTTGTTCAGCAAAGACGCCAACGGCATCATCCTCGACAACGGTGGGGCATGGTGGGGCATCCTCATCTTCACATGCGTTGCGCTGCTCTGCATCTCGTTTGGTAACGGTCTGTTCAAAGGCAACCTGCAGGCTCTCGTCGGCAAGCTTTACGACAAGTTCGAGGCTGATGCCGCGAAGAAAGGCCCTGCGGCGTTGGCTGAAGCAAAAGACCGTCGCGACAGCGGTTTCCAGATTTTCTACGTGTTCATCAACATCGGCGGCGTGATCGCTCCGTTCGTGGCACCTATGCTTCGCACATGGTGGCTGAGGGTTCACAACTTCGTATATAACGCAGACATGCCGGCGCTTTGCCACCAGTATCTCGCCAACGGCGAACAGACACAGAAGTTCACCGAGACAATGGCCAATTCATTGGTTCCGGGCACCGCAGCACCTACCGACCTCGTGGCATTCAGCTCACAGTACATCGACGTGTTCAACACAGGCATCCATTACGCATTCATCGCATCGGTCATCGCCATGATGATTTCACTGGTGGTGTTCCTCTGCACAAAGAGCATCTTCCCGCAGCCTTCAAAGAAAGAAAAGGCGGAAGTTGTGGACTACACCGAAGAAGAAAAACTCGCCATGGCCAAGGAAATCAAACAGCGTCTCTACGCTTTGTTTGCGGTTCTCGGCATCGCCATCTTCTTCTGGCTCTCATTCCACCAGAACAGCCAGTCATTGATGGTTTTCTCACGCGACTTCATCATCACCGACTTCTTCCCGCCAGAGATTTGGCAGGCTCTTAACCCGTTGTTTGTCATCATCTTGACTCCATTGGTCATGTTCGGTTTCGCTGCTTTGGCAAGAAAAGGCAAAGGTGTCTCTACGCCACGCAAGATTGCATACGGCATGGGTATCGCAGGCTGCGCCTACCTCTTCCTGATGGTGCTTTCAATTTCCTGCAACTATCCTTCGGGCACAGAATTCCGCGCCATGGACGCCGCCCAGATGGCAGAGGCCGGACTTGCGAAATCAGGACCGTGGGTTCTCATCGTGACTTACTTCTTCCTCACCGTGGCCGAGTTGTTCATCTCGCCTCTCGGACTTTCATTCGTCTCGAAAGTGGCCCCGCGTCACATGGTTGGATTGTGCCAAGGTCTGTGGCTCGGCGCAACAGCCATAGGCAACCTCTTCATCTTCCTCGGACCTATCATGTACAACGCATGGCCGATATGGAACTGCTGGGGAGTGTTCCTCGCCATCTGCCTCATCTCAATGACGGTCATGTTCTGCATGGTGAAATGGCTCGAGAGAGTGACTAAATAGTTAAAAGTTGAAAGTTGAAAGTTAAAAGAGCGCGAAGCGACGATAATTTTTGACTTTCAATACTAATAAAAAAGACTTCCATTTTGGAAGTCTTTTTGTGTTTCAATACCTTAAAACGATTACAGAAGTTTCTTCAACATAAGGAAAACACTCCTTTCAACTGAATCAAACACGCCGTCAGCGAAAAACACCTCTTTCAATTCATTGAGAAGAGCATTTTTTTCATCGTCATTATTTATGTACTGCATCTTGTTCGACTGAATCGTCTCAATGCGATCCATGTCATTGTCGGCCTCAAACCAATTGTAAACGCGGATGAAATCCTCCGGTGCAATCTTCGCGCCGATGGCGATTATTTCCTGTTTCGTGATGTTGAAATCTGCATCTGCCGCATAAAGCAAGCAATAAGTTCTGAATTCTTCTTTTGTCAAGTTCCTCATGATTAATATTTTTTTCTGAATTTGTTACTATAAATTAAAAACACAGCCGGTTTTTTGTTCCAGTCATATTTTATTGATTTCCAATCTGATATAGATTTGCTAACAATTTTTTCATCCGGCATCGTGATGTCGCAGGCCACACAAAGCATAGTGTTGGGATGACAGTTTTTCACCAATTCCTCTATCATGGCGTTGTTGCGGAACGGTGTTTCGATGAACAGTTCCGTCTCGTCGTTTGCCATTGACTGGCGTTCCAACGCCTTGATTTTCTGGATGCGTTCAGGATTTTTTATCGGGAGATAGCCGTGGAATGCGAACGACTGTCCATTGAAGCCAGAAGCCATCAGTGCGAGAATCATAGCGTTAGGTCCGGTGAGCGGTATGACCTGCATCCCAGCCTGATGTGCGAGTTCCACGACCAACGCACCCGGGTCGGCCACGCACGGTGTTCCGGCCTCCGACATCACGCCGATGTCGTTGCCTTCAAGCGCAGGCCCAAGGTAAGTCATCAAATCCAAATTATCCGGATTATGTTTGTCAAGTTCCACAAACTGCAATTCATCAATCGGGCAAGGCATCTGCATCTTGCTCAACATCCTGCGAGCCGTGCGGATATTCTCCACGACGAAGAACCTCAAAGTCCTCACAATTTCCAGAGTTCCGGCAGGAATCACCTGCTCAGCGTTTGTCGCGCCAAGCAAGGCAGGAATGAGATATAGCTTGCCAAACTGTTGATTCATAATATTTTATTGAAGACTTTTTTCAATTTTGTCTGCCATCGCCTTGAACTGTCTGTCTGTTTCCAACAGATTGGCGACGGTCTTCAGTGCATGAATCACAGTTGCGTGATCTTTGCCTCCGCACTGCTCGCCAATTACAATAAGAGGTGACTTTGTATATTTTTTCGACATATACATCGACAGCTGACGTGCCTGTACCACGCTGCGTTTCCGCGAGGCAGTGAAGAAATCGGCCTGCGATGTCCCCATCTCGTCACAGACTACATTAATAATATAGTTTATCGTGACCTCATGATTTGAATTGTTGACAAAACGCTCGACCATCTGCTTTGCCAAACTGACAGTTATCGCCTTCCTGTTCAGAGAAGACTGCGCCACAAGCGAGATAAGGAAGCCCTCCATCTCGCGGACATTTGTCTTGATATGTTCGGCAATATAAGTGACGACTTCGTCAGAAAGCTCGACACCTTCTGTGAAAGCCTTACGTTTCAGAATGTTACAACGCACATCGACATCCGGCATTGACATTTCGGCGGAAAGCCCCCATTTGAAACGGGAAATCAGACGTTGTTCCATGTCCTTCAGCTCCGCCGGCGGCTTGTCACAAGTGAAAATCAACTGCTTGCCGGTCTGCTGCAAATGATTGAAAATATGGAAGAAAGCGTCTTGCGTTGCGTTTTTTCCCGCCATAAATTGTATGTCGTCAACGATTAGCACGTCTATCATCTGATAGAAATGCACGAAATCGTTGCGCGTGTTGCTCTTCGAGTTGTTGTTGCGGCACGATGACAGGAACTGCATGATGAACTGTTCCGCATTGACATACAGAACGGTAAGTTCAGGATGATATTTTTTGGTCTCGAGTCCGATTGCCTGTGCGATGTGCGTCTTCCCCATTCCGGTAGGGCTGAAAATGAACATCGGGTTGAAAGATGTCTTTCCGGGATTCTTCGCCACCGACAGACCCGCCTCGTGCGCCACACGGTTGCATTCACCCACGACAAAATTGTCAAAAGAATAGTTTTCATTCAGATTCGACTCAATATTGATTTTTTTGATGCCAGGGAACACAAACGGATTGTGAATCGTCTGTTCGCTGCTGTCGAAATCGATTTGAATAGGCTTCGGAGGATTTTTCGTGTTGGTGCGGTCAACTGACGGCTGGCGGACTACGACGGGTTTATTTGCGTCGTTGTCCATCATGATATTGTACTCGAGGCGTCCTTCCGGACCCAAAACCTTACGAATGGCGGTTTTCAACACCTTGATAAAATGAGTCTCCAGGTATTCATAGAAAAAGTCGGATGGCACCATAATCGTCAGGAGAGCGTCGTCGAGGCTCACCGGCTTTATTGGTTCAAACCAAGTCGAATAAGTCTGCTCTGGAACATTCTCCCTAATCATGGCGAGACATTCATCCCATATTTCAAACAAATCCCTGTTCATTTTTTATCAATTAACTCAATATCAATGATTTACAAACTATTTTCTCTCAAAATTTCAGGTTACAAATATCAACATAAAAAAGTGAATAAAAATATTTTTTTTATATTGATTATTAATTATTTTTCACATATATTACGAGCGAAAACAAAAAAATGCTTAAAAACGGACTTAACCTATTGATTTTAAACAGTTTTAACATATTTCACATCAACTCCAAACAAGCGTTTGAACTTTTCAACAATTCTGTCGGATTCGCTTTGTCTTATTGACACTTCGAGATAGCAGCGCAGTTCAAATTTCGGGTTTTGCTGTTCGAGATTCTCGTCTTTCAAAATCCGCATGACCTCATTGAGCAGTGGATAATCAAATTCCAAGGAATATACCTCGTCTATTGTTTTTTCAACAACGGTGCAGTTGTCGAGAGCCTCGCGAGCCGATGTTTTGTAGGCATTGATAAGTCCCGGAACGCCTAGCAGCTGTCCGCCGAAATAACGTGTCACAACAACGCACACATTAGTGACATCTTTTGAAAGTATCTGATTCAGAATGGGTTTCCCGGCGGTTCCTGAAGGTTCGCCGTCGTCGCTTGAACGAAAACACGATTTGTCAGGGCCAATCATGAAGGCGTAGCAATGATGTTTTGCGTCAAAATATTTCTTTTTTATTTCGGCGACATGCGCCTTCACTTCGGCTTCGGTATGAACCGGGAACGCCTCGGCGATGAACTTGCTGCCCTTTTCCTTGTAAAGCCCCTCGCCCGCCGCCGTGACAATTTTATATGAATCCTCAAACATCATCGTGAAAAAATTTTTGCAAAGATAATGACTTTTTGAAAAATCTCCCGATGCTTTTGATAATTTCTTATTTTTGCAGCATGAAAACACATTCAAACTCAGTCGGCGAACTGCGCAGACGTTACGCCGCGATGCTCGGCAAAATATACGACACAAACGAATCGAACACGATAGTCTTGATGTTGCTCGAACATTTTTTCGGATTCAACAGGATTACACTCGCCCTGAATCCCGATTTATGTCTTGACGAGGACGGATTCGAGAGACTCGACCATGCCGTCAGCGAGCTTATGACAAACAGGCCGATACAATATGTCATCGGGAAGACCGAGTTCTGCAGCATGGAGTTTGAAGTCAACGAAAACGTCCTGATTCCGAGGCCGGAGACCGAAGAACTCGTCTCCATGATTTTGTCAACGGACAGCGGAAAACAGCCGACGGACACCTTAAATATATTAGACATCGGCACCGGGAGTGGATGCATCGCCGTCAGCCTCGCAAAATCGTTGCGAAACGTCGATGTCACCGCCATTGACATTTCCGAGCAAGCCTTGGAAGTGGCGGGAAGGAACGCCGTTTCAAACGGTGTCAGCGTTGATTTCATTCATGCCGACATACTGTCGAGTCCTCATTTTACAAAAAAATTCGACATTATTGTCAGCAACCCACCATACGTATGTGAAAGTGAGAAGAGAAACATGCGAGCCAATGTCTTGGACTTTGAGCCATCCACCGCGCTTTTTGTCAGCGACGATGACCCGCTGGTTTTCTACAGACACATTATAAATTTCGCCAAAGGCAATTTGCATCCACGCGGTGCGGTTTGGTTTGAAATCAACGAGAACCTCGGCGAAGAGACTGCCGAACTGTGCAGAAGCAACGGGTTCGGCAACTCTGTCGTAATCAAAGACTTATTCGGGAAAGACAGGTTCGTCAGGGCAGCTCTATGATGTCAGATCTCATCTCCGCCTGAATCTGTTTCTCCACAAACCGCGCATATTCCGCGCAGAAGTTGTGTTTCAGCTTGACCGAAATCCTTCTCAAAAGGTCAGTGTCAAGCGACTCCTTCTTCAGAGTACGATTGAAATTGCCCGGGTCGCAATGCACACCCTTCGCCAACCACACCTCTGAACGTCCTTCGCTTTTCAGGAATTCTTTTATCCTATTCCCTACATGATACTCCAATTCACTCATTTTTTACAAGATTTTATTCGCAAAATTAAACAAAATATTGATTTTCAATCCGTTTTATGATAGCGTATTTAACAATATATATTGCTATATTTTACTCTTTATACATCAAATAATACAATATACATTGCAGCCACCACTGAACGGCAGACTCAATTTCTTGCATATAAGTACCAAAAAAGTCAAAAATGTTACATACATTTTTGACTTTTTTACAAAAAATTTATTCGTACTCGGAAATATATCTTTTAGAAGAATATCAGCTGGACGATGACGTAAACAGGCAGCACGAATATTATTGCGAACTTGTAGATATACTTGAAGAAGTCGGGCATTTTGATTCCGCTCTGCTCGGCGATTGCCTTGACCATGAAGTTCGGGCCGTTGCCGATATAGGTCATCGCACCAAAGAACACTGCCGCTGTGGAAATAGCTCTGAGGAGGAACTCCGGAACGCCTGCGACCATCGTTCCGGCGAAACCGGTGTAGTCGAGACCGAGAGCCACGCTGTGGAACGCCAACGCTGTCGGGGTGTTGTCAAGGAACGAGCTGAGCGCACCCGTCATATAATAGAACTGGTAATCTTTTTCAAGACCCATGTTTGGCGCGTTGTTCTGCAAATACATGAGTGCCGGCACCATCGTGATGAAAATTCCGATGAACAAGGCCGCGACTTCCAAGATTGGCGTCCAGCTGAACTTGTTGTCTTCAAAACGCGTCTTCTTGTTCGTCAGAAGCATTGAAAGCAATCCGATTATGATAAGGGCGCCGCTTTGTATAAGTTTGAGCATATTGTCGTTCTTGGCCGGATCGTCGGACACCACAAAATAATTTTTGTTTATGAATGCCACCGATGCGATGACGCCTAAAAGAAGAACAAAATTGATTTTGCCATCTATCTTAAGTGGTTCACGTTCAGCTGCATCACGGCGAAGGCTTAACTTATTTTCTTTTTTGTACATTATCGTATCATAGATGAAATAGATCAGCAGAAGCAGCAAGCCGGCGACAAGCCATTCGGCGAAGAGGCCGAAGAACCAGCCGAACGATGCGCCGCGCAGGTAAAGCATGAAAAGCGGCGGGTCGCCGAGCGGTGTGAGAAGGCCGCCGCAGTTCGCGACGATTGCGATGAAGAAAAGCACAGTATGAACCGTGTGCTTGCGTTGCTTGTTGATATTCAGGAGCGGACGGATGAGAAGCATCGCGGCGCCGGTCGTTCCCATGAACGAAGCCAGCATCATACCTATCGCGAGCATGACAGTGTTGTTGACCGGCTTCGCCTCAAAATCGATGTTGATGAAAATGCCGCCGGTCACGATGAATAGTGAGAGCAGCAACGCGATGAACGGGACGTAATCATACACAACCTGATGTATGATATTGTGTGTCATCCCGTTAGCGGCGAAAATTGCAATCACCGGAATCGACAAAATTATTGAGACAATCAGTTTGTTACGGTTGCTTTCCCAGAAATGCTCGGTCTTTTTCACAAGCGGGAACACCGCTATCGACAGGAGCATAAGAATGAACGGGATAAGCGTCCAAAGCGGAATAGATGTAGCACTCATATTTTATTTAAAATTTAAGATTCAAAAATTTAAAAAACGTGCAAAGTTACGATTTTTTCTTTTAAAAACAAATTTTTTAGAGAAAAGTTTGAATTGCGGAATATTAGACAGCTCGCAGAAAATTACGATCAGAATTCTGTCAACAAAAAACCCATATACATCGGCAAGGTCAAGATTCCGCCATTGCGTCCGATGTTGTAGTCGCCAAGTTTTATTGCACTGTGAATATTATATTTTTCCGTATGATTCAGCACTGTCTTGAGTGACTTGGCGTTGCCGGTCGTTGCTTTGCATTCCAAAGGGGTGCATTCGCCTTTGTATCTCATCACGAAATCGAGTTCGAGACTGTCACTCGGATGATAATAGTAAAGTTTCCGTCCCATCTTTCCAAGGATGTCGGCGACTAAATTCTCGAAAATCGCACCCTTGTAGCTCATGAGGTTGCCTTGCGCCACGCTCCATTGCGTACCTTCCTCCAACATACTGACAAACAATCCGGTATCAGCCATATAGACTTTAAACGAATCACGGTCGCTGTTCCCGTCCAACGGCAGTTCCGCAGCGTTTAAATTATAACATCTGCGTATAATCCCTGCATCTTCAATCCATTGCAGACAGCCGACATATTCTTTGCTACGTCCGCCTTTCCTGACGAGCGAATATGTGAATTTTTTGTTTTCACGGCTCAATTGCGCCGGAATAGAATCGAAGCATTCACGAACCCTTACCTTATCAGAACCATGGGCATATTTCACCATGTCACTTTTATACGTTTCCAATATACCATGTTGAACATCAATTACTTCTGAAATATTGCGAGTTGTCAGAAAAGCCTTGACAGCTTCAGGCATTCCGCCGACAATGACATATTGAAGCAAAAGTTCCCTCATCCTTTTGTGTACAGCTTCCGGCATCGGAGTCTCTTCCGCGAGATGTTTTTTAAGCAATTCAAAATGAACCGGCTGTACATCATTTGCCCACAGCCATTCTTCAAAGTCCATCGGATACATGTTCACAACATATTCATATCCGACCGGAATCGACGCTTCGGCCTCCTCCAATCGTTCTTCCATTGTCTTATAACCACTTACGCCCAACAACGAGCCGGTACAAATCACATCATAACGTCCGTCAAGTTTGAAAAACTTCAACGACGAACGTGCGAAAGGACAATCTTGAATTTCATCAAAAATCAAACATGTCTCCTTGGGAATAAATTTTGTCCCCGGAATACCAAGCATTATATTCGTGGTTATCGTATCCACATCCAAATCGCCGTTGAAAAATGATTTATATGCCTTATGTTCATGAAAATCAATGTAAATCACATTTTTGTAATGTTTTTTTGCAAAATCAACAACAGAATACGTCTTTCCGCACTGACGGCAGCCTTTTATGACAATAGGTTTGTGACTAAACGTGTCAAACCATTTCTGTAAAACATCTTCAATTTTTCGCTTATACATAAAACATTGAATATTATTGATTTAAAATTATTTTTACACTTTTTCGGGCGACTTTTTACATAAAATCACACTTTTTCGGGCGACTTTTTACGTAAATTCGCATTTTTTCGGGCGACTTTTCGCCGCAAAAGTACACATTTTATTTGATTGGCCTACAAAAAAATGATTAAAAAAAATTGCCGTCTTCATTATTTTTGTAATTTTGCAGCCTGAAAAGCGACTGTCGCGGGCGTATTTTACGCATGAGGAAAGTCGGGACAGCACAGAGCGACATACTTCCTAACGGGAAGCCTTTAGAAATAAAGGAAGAAAGTGCCACAGAAAACAACCGCCCGAAAGGGTAAGGGTGAAAACGCGAGGTAAGAGCTCACGCATCTCCGTGGTGACACGGACATGGGGTAAACCTTATGGGCTGCAAGACCAAATATACCGATGAAGGCCTTCGGGCTGAAAGGGCTGCTCGTCCGAGTCGGGTGGGTAGGTTGCTAAAGCCTTCCGGTGACGGCTGGCTTAGAGAAATGACAGTCACTCAGAAATGAGAACAGAATCCCGCTTATGCTTTTCTTTCGCCTTTGGACGCACGTCCAAAGGCGAAATTTTTACATAATAAACGCTTTGGAATTACGTTTTTCTTAGTAATTTCGCAAAAAATTTGATTTATGACAACAATGAAAAGAATATTAGCGTCCCTGACATTTTTTCTGATTACAACTTATTCATTATCAGCTCAAAAACGACTTGCGCAATATGAACCTGAAGCCATTTTCAACGAAGCAAAAATATTATTTGAAAACAAAAACTACGGCTCGGCGACAGAACTTTTCCACCAATATCTTGAAGCTGCGGCAGACAATGAAAGCCGTCACACAGTGGAAGCGAAATTTTACGAGGCCGTCGGTTCGGCTTACATCGGTGAAGGTCAGCAACTGATTCTGAATTTTGTGCATGAAAATCCGGCAAGCATCTTGGCGACAAAAGCCAATTTCTTGTATGCCAATATGTTACTCGAAAACAAAAAATATCGCGACGCAATAAAGATTTATGAGTCAATCAATCCGGGCATGCTTTCCGGCGAAGAGAAATCGGAATACAACTTCAAGAAAGCGATCTCACTTTATCAGGTGAACGATGTGACGGAAGCGACTCCGTTGTTCCACGACGCCACAGTGGAACAAAGTGCATATCAAGACGATGCACGTTACTATTACGCTCACATTCAATACCTTAACAAGAATTACGATGAGGCGAAGAAGTATTTCAAGCTGATCGAAAACTCGCCGAAATACAAGGACATAGTTCCGAATTACATGATGCAGATGAACTTCTCAGGCGGCGACTTCTCCGCCGTGACAGACAACGCCGACAACGCACTCGCCAATGCGGACAAAGGCCGTAAAGGCGAGCTGGCAATGATGATTGCGGAAGCGTGGTATCAACAGAAAAATTTCACGAAAGCACTTGATTACTACAATATTGCGAAAGAAAACATGAAACGCGCCTTCCCACGCGAAGTCGAGTTCAGAATCGGATTCTGCAAGATGAAAGCCGCCGATTACAACGCCGCCATCGGACATTTTCAGAACGCGACAAGGAAAAACGACGACGAGCTTGGCCAGTTCGGTTCATATTATATGGCACAATGCTACATCGAGACACATCAGGAGAAGTTCGCACGCAACGCATTCCTCGCCGCCTACAAATCAGGATTCGACCGCGAGATGAGCGAGGACGCATTATTCAACTACGCCAAGCTGAGTTTCATAGCCGGCGTCGATCCGTTCAACGATGCCGTCACGCAACTCAATGATTTTCTTGACAAAAACCCGCAGTCGAAACGCGCCGACGAAGCCCGTCTGATGGTTGTTCATCTTCTTTTAAACGCGAAAGACTATAACAAGGCGTTGCTGGCTCTCGAACGCTGCAATAAAATGGATGCCGAGATGGAGAAGATTTACGCCCAGCTCACGTATAACATTGCTGTTCAGTCGTATTCCAACAAAGACTACGACAATGCGATAGCATATTTCAACAAAACCATCAAGAGCGGCGGTGCTTCCGACAATCTCCGCGCCGATGCGACTTACTGGCTCGCCGACGCATATCTGCAGAAAAAAGACATCGACAATGCCGAGAAAAACCTTCTGGCATTCATCAAGATGCCAGCGGCGGAACGCTCGGAAATGTTTCCAATTTCATATTACAACTTCGGTTACATCGCATACCAGAAAGGCGACTTCGCCGACGCAGCCAAGGAATTCGCCTATTTCGTGAACAAAAATGACGTCGAAAAAAGCTACGAATCCGATGCATGGATGCGCATCGGCGACTGTTATTTCATGAGCAAGAACTACAACAAGGCAATATCAGCCTACGGCAACGCATCAAAACTCGACTCCGAAAACGCAGATTACGCGATGTTCCAGACCGGCATGGGCTACGGAGCACTCGGCAATCTGAACAGCAAAGTGAACAGCATGAACACTTTATGCGAAAATTACAAAAACTCATCGTTCTACGACAGAGCTTTGTATGAAATCGGGATGGCACATCTCGGAGCCAACGACGAGCGTTCAGCCATCGGTGCCTTCGACCGCCTTGTAAAAGAACGCCCGCGCTCATCTTTCGCACGACAAGGCCTGATGAAAATCGGGATGCTGTACTACAACAACGACCAGTATGAACAGGCACTGACATCACTGCAAAAGGTGGTGAAAGACCATCCGAACACCGAAGAGGCTCGTGAGGCCATTAATATAATAAGGAGTATATTCATGGAGACCAACCGCACGCAGGAGTTTTTTGAATTTGCTTACGACTGCGGCATCAACACAAGCGTTTCCGAAAAAGACTCCATAGCGTTCAGGACTGCCGAGAGATTTTTCCAGGAAGGCAATTACGATGAAGCATTCAACGCTGCAAAAAAATACATCGAGCACAACAAAAAAGGCGCATACCTTCTGAAAGTCAATTACTTCGCACTCACATCTCTCGAAAAGACAGGCAGGGCGAATGAGACAAAGCCGTATCTCGAATACATCATCTCACAACCCGACAACGACTACACCGACAACTCACTCCTGAAGTTAGCCAAGATGGAATTTGACGCCAATGATTTTTCAAAAGCTAACAGTTATTGCACAAGACTCTTGAATATCACTGAAAATCAAAAGATTAAGACCGAGGCACTTGAAAAAAACATGATTTGCGAATATAAACTCGGCAACTACCAGAAAGCGATTGAGGCTGGAAATTCTTTGGCGGCGATGGATTTGACACAAACACAAAAAAACATGATGAATCACGCAGTCGGAATGTCGATGTTCCACCTGAAAGACTATATCTCGGCGGCGACAAAGCTTGAGACATGCGCACGCAACGACAGGACCGAGACCGGTGCCGAAGCTGCATATCACGACGTCCTTGCAAATTGGAACATAAAAGAAATCGACAAAACCGAAAGCAAGGTGTTTTACATTTCCGACAACTTCGGAAATTACAACTATTTGGTTGCCAAGTCGTTCCTGGTTCTCAGCGACGTTTACGTTGCAAAAGGAAATTCATTCCAGGCCAAAGAAACTTTGAAAAGCGTGATTGAAAATTATCCAGATGACGAACATAAAAACGAGATTGTTGAATCGGCGCAGCTGAAACTCGCTGAAATTGAAAGAAACGAAGACAAAGAAGATTAATCATTTCTAAAGAATAAAATAAAAATGAAAAACATTTCAAAATCACTGATTATAAGCATTTTGGCATTGACAATGAGTTTCGGCTCAAACGCGCAGGAACACAACGAACAGGTGACAGTTGAAGGTTCGTACCGACCGCAGATCAAACGTTCCGAACGGCTCGTGAAAAACCCCGAAACGCCAAAAAACAACTTCAACATCCCCGAATACAAGGCCAGCACGAAAGACTTCGACTACGGCTACGACTTGGAAATGGAGACGATGAGCGCGTTGCAATACAAACCATCACAGGATTCTGACATCAAAGGCAACATGCTCAAGGCGGCCTTCGGAACGAGACTGTCGCCGGTTTTCTCGTACCATCATTATTCAGACCTGTCGAAAACAATGAGCCTGAAAGTCGGCATCGACCATTATTCTACATGGCTCGACCAGAAAGACTACAAGAAATCGACATTCATGAACAACGGCGCAAACATCGTGACCACCAACAAATTCAAGGCAGGACAGCTCGACATCTTCGGCAATTACCATTACGACATGTATCATTTGCGCTCTTACGATGATTATCTTGGCAACGAGATAACAAACGACAACGGCCGCAACATCCATTCCCTGAAGGCTGGGGCGAAATGGACTTCCATCGGGACAAGCTACAGACAGCTGTATCAAGAATACAGCGGCGACTACCATTACGCCAGAATCGTGGGAGGAACCAACGAAAACCAAGTAAACGTGAACGCCCACCTCGCCTATTCCGACAGCTGGATTGGCAAAAAGAGCATCGATAACTTACAGACAATCAACGTGGATTTTGGCGCCAACTTCGATTACGTTTACAAAAGCCAGTTCATGATCGGCCTGAAACCGAACTTCACCATGAACGGCGAATTTTACGGGCTGAAACTCGGCTTTAACGTCGATTTCAAGACAGACGAGAAAGCCGGTTTTTACCCCGACATCAAAGGCAGTTTCCTTCTGTTTAACAAAGACTTAGAACTCTTCGCGAAACTCGGCGGCTGTTCAAAAATCAACACTTTCGAATCCATCGTCAAAGAAAATCCGTTTGTAACCACAGACTTCACATACCTGAGCGATTTCGGCTATGAGAAAAACTCCTTTGACTTTGATTTCGGTGCCAAGATGAACATTTTCAACATCTTGGACTTGTACATCGGAGGAAGATACCGCATCATGGAGAATGGTTTGTTCTACATTCCCGACTATGACTTTTACGCAAATTACGACAAAGACGACGCCATTTATCATTTGCAGGCCTTTGACGTGACTTTCATGGACTACAACCTTTGGAAATTCATGTTTGACGTGAACTGGAAAATCAACGATGACGCCAACGCCTCGTTGTCGATGACATTCAACAACTATTCGATTTCGCGCGCCTGGTACAAGCCGGCATTCGAGCTGACTCTCGGCGGCGACTACCGTCTCGACGACGCTTGGAAATTCAACGCCTCGGCACTTGTCATGGGCAAACGCTGGGCTTTGGACGAAAACGCCCAGGAAATTGAATTGAAAACCGCACTCGACATTCAACTTGGAGCTGATTATCAATTAAATAAAGACCTTGTCGCCTTCGCGGAAATCCACAATCTCATCCACAACAAATACCAACTTTATTATAATTATCCGAGCATGGGATTCGAGTTGTTTTTGGGTTTGAAATATAAGTTTTAGCATATTTTTAGTCACATTTTTGGTGGTTCTTAAAGAAAAATTTCTTATCTTTGCACGCTTTTACAAATTTTGAACAAACAAGAAATTAAACATAAAAAATGACTGAAGAAGAGAAAATCCAGAACGCTGAAAGCAACTACGGTGCCAATAACATCCAGGTTCTGGAAGGATTGGAGGCGGTGCGCAAACGCCCTGCAATGTACATCGGCGACGTGAACGTCAGAGGCTTGCATCATCTTGTATATGAAGTGGTTGACAACTCCATCGACGAAGCGATGGCGGGTTGGTGCGACACTATCGGAATTGAAATTTTACCAGGAAACAGCATATCTGTCCTTGACAACGGCCGTGGCATCCCGACGGGAATGCACGAAAAGGAGAAACGTTCAGCTCTCGAAGTCGTCTTGACTGTGCTTCATGCCGGCGGAAAGTTCGACAAAGGCTCTTACAAGGTTTCCGGCGGTCTGCACGGCGTCGGCGTCAGCTGCGTCAACGCACTTTCAAAACACCTGAAGGCGGAGATCCACCGCGAAGGCAAGGTTTTCGTCCAGGAATACGAATTCGGCAAGCCACTGTATCCGGTGAAAGTCGTCGGTGAGTCTTCCGACCACGGCACGAGGATCACCTTCACTCCTGACGACACGATTTTCCTCACAAGCGAATACAGCTACGACATCCTCGCCGCCCGTATGCGCGAACTCGCATATCTCAACAAAGGCATCACCATCACGTTGAGTGACAAGCGCATCAACCCGGAGACAGGTCTCGAAGGGAAGTCGGAGACGTTCCATTCGGCAAACGGCCTCGTGGATTTCATCAATTACCTTGACGAAAACCGCGAGAAGCTCACGCCGGAGCCGATAGCGATTCAAGGCGAAGCCGACAATGTGCCGGTCGAGATCTCACTTGAATACAACACTTCTTATTCCGAAAACTTGCATTCATATGTCAACAACATAAACACTCACGAAGGCGGCACGCACCTCGCAGGTTTCCGCCGCGGCCTGACACGCACCTTGAAAGCCTACGCCGACAAAGAGGGCATGTTCTCGAAGCTGAAATTTGAAATCAACGGCGACGACTTCCGTGAAGGTTTGACGGCGATTATATCGGTGAAAGTGCCAGAGCCGCAGTTCGAGGGCCAGACCAAGACCAAGCTCGGCAACAACGAGGTCATGGGCATCGTTGACAAGATCGTGAGCGAACACCTTTCAAATTATCTTGAAGAACATCCTAAAGAAGCCAAGATGGTCGTTGACAAAGTCGTTTTGGCGGCCACGGCACGTCATGCGGCACGCAAGGCACGCGAGATGGTGCAGCGCAAAGGCGCATTGAGCGGAGCCGGTCTCCCCGGCAAACTCGCCGACTGTTCGGAGCGCAACCCTGAGATGACCGAGCTTTATCTCGTTGAGGGTGATTCCGCAGGCGGTTCCGCGAAACAAGGCCGCGACCGTAAGTTCCAGGCGATACTTCCTTTGAGAGGTAAGATTCTGAATGTCGAAAAAGCAATGCAGCACCGCGCCTTCGAAAGCGAAGAAATCAGAAACATTTACACAGCACTCGGTGTCACAATCGGGACGGAAGAAGACAGCAAGGCGTTGAATATAGAGAAGTTACGTTATCACAAGATCATCATCATGACCGATGCTGATGTCGATGGCAGCCATATCTCAACGCTTATCCTGACATTCTTCTACCGTTACATGCCGGAACTCATCGAGAAAGGTTACGTCTATATCGCCACGCCTCCGTTGTATCTCATCAAGAAAGGCAAGACCGAACGTTATTGCTGGACCGAAGAACAACGTCAGGCCATCGTGAACGAGCTTTCTACAGACGGCACCGACAAGGGATTGCACATCCAGCGTTACAAAGGTCTCGGTGAGATGAACCCGGAGCAGCTTTGGATGACGACAATGAATCCGGAGTTCCGCACGCTGCGCAAAATCCACATCGAAAACGGTGCCGAAGCCGACTACATCTTCTCAATGTTGATGGGCGACGACGTCGGGCCGCGCCGCGAGTTCATCGAGCAGAACGCCACTTACGCCAATATCGACGCATAATTGTAAATATCTTATAACATTTGACACGAGAGGAACGCCAAACCACGGTGTTCCTCTCTTTTTTGCGTCTTTTCCGAATGTGTTTGTAAAAAACAATTTACATAAAAATTCTTGACATAAGTCGCTGTTTATCTTAATTTTGCACCATCAGAACTGAAAACAGGCCAACCTTTTACGCATGGCGTTATGTGTCGAATATGGTTTGACTTGAGTATAATTCTTCTGAAAAAAATCATGTTTTTATAGAAAAATCTATGGAAAAAGATAAAAGTTATTTTAAAAGGACAAGAAATTGTGTTGGCAAAGAGACATTGGCAATGATACCTCAAACGGTGCAAGAAAGGAGGATTTTCCTTACTAAAGAACTGTCCAGACTTGTAAACAAAAGCATAACATGCCCCGCACTTGGAAATGTGAAGGTAAGAATAACCACATCCAGCGTAAATGAAGCCGCAAGAAAAGCAGCCCGCACAATTGACTCCACGATTGCTGCACTTAACACTATCAACTTGATTAAGAATGCGCATTATTATGCCGGAGATATGCCAAGAAGCAATAAACAAAAGAGAAATTTTCAATTTGTTTTCATTTACATTCTAAAAAGCTTTTTGATTGGATTTGGAGAGGTGAAAATTATTGTTGGTGTCCAAGAAATAGGAAACTTTTTACACTATTCTGTGACAATCCCAGAACTAACAAAAGACACTGAAGATTGAAGTCATACACTCTTATTTCTTTCAGTGTCTTTTGTCTAAAGAAAAAGCATCAAGGACTGAAGCCAATACACTATTATGTCTCAAGATGCTTTCGGTCAAATTTGACGGCGCAAAGATACTATATTTTTTTAAATTGAGATATATTTTTATTTTTTTTACATGACTAACAACCAAAACATTCTGCAACAGAAAATCAGCAGTCTTTTCAATGCCGGAATCGAGTGCTCACTGTTTTTCAAGAAAGGACATGAAGACGAGGCTTATTACATTTTCGGGGAGACCATCAACCTCGCCGCACAGCTTTATTTCGAGAATCTCCACAACCCCTTGTTCGGAGACATGACCGACAACGTTGGATTCGGAGAGCAATGCGAGTTGCATCTTTATATTGATGACATGCCCGAAGTCGTGAAAGTGTCGCTTTTCGAGCTTCAATTTGACTATCTCAGCCTACTTCTCGACAACCTGATGGCAAGAATCGTCAATTGCCAAGAGACGCGAAGGATGCTCGTTGACACGCTGAACACAGCGAAACTGTTTAAGTATCTTGCAATTGACTCATTCGGGAGGCCCGATGTCGTTGACAACACAATCTGCATATTATTGGAGCTTTATTGTCTTTCCGACAAGGAGAAAATAAGAGACACGCTCGTCTCATATCTCACGGAGCTTGATGAAATAAATTCATTTGACGAGATTTACGGCACCTTGAAAATCACGCCGGAACATGTCATCGACTTCGTTTATTTCTTCGAATACCTCGAAGTCAGCGGTAAGTTTGCGGAATTTTTGGAAAAGGTGTGAAAAAATAAAATTTTAACAATATAATGTTAGATTTTTGTCTAACTTTGCCACATCAATTTTATCCTTTCATGAGAACGATTGAATTGAAGAGGAAGTTGCAGAAAGCCGACTGCTACTTTCTCGAAGAAGGCAAGAACCATGAATGGTGGTACAGTCCGATAACAAAGCGGCGGTTTCAAGTACCAAGACACGCCAATGAAGATATCAGGACACCTCTTCAGAAATATATCGGCAAACAGTCAGGAGTCAGTCTTTGATTATTTTAAAATAAATTGAATATAATATGATTGTAAAGGTAATTGTTGAACGGAACGACAACGGCAACTATCAGGCGGTGCCTGAAATTGACGAAAAGATCGGTTTTTTCGGAATGGGAAAAACTGTTTTTGCTGCAATGGATGATTTACGGAACTCATACGAAGAAGCGAAATCGATGGAACCATCGCTTGCTGAGATGGAATTTGAATGCGAATACGACACGGCAAGTTTTCTCCAGATGTTCAAGGGCAGGATGAATCTTGCTGATTTACAAAATATTACAGGAATAAGCAGAAAGCAGTTGAATCATTATGTCACCGGTTATCGCAGGCCATCTCCAAAAACGGTAAGGCGCATACAGGATGGTATAAGGAAATTCGCCGAGGAATTGGGAAGAATAACCCTCGTGTGAATAAAATTCAAATTCGAGATTGTGAAATATACAATTGAGCCATAATGGATTAGCAATACGCAGTGTCAGCATTCACATATCCGTGACCAATAAATGCCAGACTGAAACATGAACTGTGAGGGAAAAGTATGTAGAATCACGTCATTGATAGTGGATTATTTCAGCAGATTGAGTGAATCAATATCGTGTGCGAGTTTGATGGAAAATAGTTCAGAACCTTTTTTTCTTAAATGAGTTAAATCACGGAACATTGATGTGTCATTACACATTGAATTATGAGTGTAGTCTAAAATTTGCACATCATATTGAGATGCTATCTTTTTAATGACATCCCAAAATTTTTCTATGTTTATTGTGGCGTCAGTCATTTCGTGATAAATCGGTGAAAAAACAAAAATAATTTTCATTTTTTGTCTGTTACAAAAATCCATGTATTCATAGAATTTACATAATTTAGCAGTATCTATTTTTGTAATAAAAAAACCGTCATCTAAATAATTCTGTGGCTTAAATGCTTTCGATCGGCCAGGAAGCTCCTTGTGAAATAATTCATCGTTTAGCATTCCTTTATATTTTAATAGTGGCAGGTATTTTTCATAAAAAGAAAAATTTACATAATCATTGTAATATTTAAAATCTGATTTATAATTATATTTTAAAAATAGAACGTTTAGAGGATCATTAGCATCATCAAGAAAAGCGATTGTATTAATTTCTTGAATTATTAATTGGGGCGAACAATTTCTTTTTAAATATGGCAATAATTTTAGCTCGTATTGAAAATCTATTGGATAGCCTGAAATTCCAATTATGTACGATCTCAAATTAAATATGGAATCCAAAATAAAAGTTGAATAATTCGTATAGGAACGCGAATTACCCATAATCAAAATGTCGGCATTTATTATGCTATCAAAAATGCATTCGAAATTTTTATCATCTATATTGTCCAATAAGTTGATTTTTTCAATTCTTGATTGAACAAATATTCCAATAGTGCAGGTGATAGTAATAAAAACAAGTATTTTAATTAAAAAAGATCTCATAAGCATTAAAATTGAAAATATATAAATTCGCCAGCATTACCACTCAGATAATTGTAATATATACACATTGAAATTATTAAGTAACACAACCATCGTAATAAAATATATTTGTTTGAAAATGACATCCCATGCTGCTTGTCTCGCTGTAGCCACTCAACGACAAGCATAATGATAATTAACAAGTTAGTCGGCCAACACAACAGTCTGTTTGGCAGGAAAAATCTGTAAACCGCCTTTAACGTGCCGAACTGCATCATCCCGCAGACGTACTCCCACGCCTGCCCGATGCTCTCGGCGCGGAAGATTATCCAGCCGATGACGACAAGTGCGAACGTCAGCAGCATCCGTGAAAACTCCCCGAACGAGGGCAGAAGCCTCCCTTCCGCCACGATATTCGTGTTCTTCCTGTTTTTACCTAACAGAATCAAGGGCAGGAAAAGCAATGCGTGGTACGCGCCCCATGCGATGAACGTCCAGTTCGCGCCGTGCCAGAATCCGCTCACCAAGAAGATTATGAACGTGTTACGAACCACCTTTGCTTTTGACACGCGGCTTCCGCCGAGCGGGATGTAGATGTAGTCGCGGAACCACGTCGTCAGCGAGATGTGCCACCTGCGCCAGAACTCCGCGATGTCGCGCGAGAAATAAGGCACGTTGAAGTTGCGCATCAACCTCACGCCGAACAGCTTCGCGCAGCCGATGGCGATGTCGGAGTAGCCGGAGAAGTCGCCGTAAATCTGGAAGGTGAATAGAATGGCGGCGAGCAGCAAGGTGCTTCCGCATTCACTTTGATAGTTTTCAAAAACATAATTCACGTAAACGGCACAGTTGTCGGCGACGACCACCTTCTTGAAGAAGCCCCAGAGCATCTGACGGCATCCGTCAACGGCTGTCGCATAGTCAAATTTCCTCGGATTCAGGAACTGCGGCAGGAGATTCGTCGCCCTTTCAATCGGGCCGGCCACGAGCTGCGGGAAGAAGCTGATGAAGGCGAAGAACGCCACGGCATCTTTGGTTGGTTCAATCTTTCTTCTGTAAACATCAATCGTGTAGCTCAAAGCCTGAAAAGTGTAGAAACTTATACCGACAGGCAAAATTACGTTCAAAGTTACGAAATCAAGTTCAAGTCCAAACAAGCCAAATAATTTTGCGAAGTTTTCAGAGAAGAAATTGAAATACTTGAAAACGCACAGAATCAACAGGTTAATCGTGATATTCCCGGCGCAGATCCATTTCTGAGCCTTGGGCTTTCTTTCATTGCTTTTAATAAGGAGTCCGCTCCAGTAGCTGAAGCCGCTCGTTATCGCGATCAGAATCAGGAAACGCCAGTCCCACCAGCCGTAGAAGATGTAGCTGGCGACCAGGACGAGCGCGTTTTGAATCTTCAATTTCTTGAAGACGAACCAGTAGAGGATGAAGACTACCGGCAGGAAAATCAGGAATTCAATGGATTGGAACAGCATATCACCGTATTTGATGACACAAATAAAAAAGGTGTGTTACTTCCCTACTTACTTTCAAGGTATCGCCAAACACCCGTTCATCAAAATACGGAAGCCCACACCTGACCGGTGAGCATTCGCGCACATTTACAAATGATGAACTCTAAAAATTGGCGATTTTTGAAAATCATGTAAACAGCAAACGCTTCTTTATAATATGTCTATGTTCTTAACTTTCTGTTTCTTACAACTACTTTTTTGCGGCTGCAAAGATAAGAATAATTATCTTGCAACTAATATTTATTTGATTTTAAACAATGCAAAAACTGCATTTCAAAACTTTTTATGACCTTACAGTTTAAACGTCTCGCCTGGTTCCGGTATCACGATGTCTTTGAAACCGTTGGTCTTGGCGAGATAATGTGCGTATTTCTCCTGAACGCCGCGCTCGCCGTGGACGATGAACACCTTTTTCACCTTCGACGGCTCCTGACATTCAAGGTAATGCGCCATCTCCTTGTAGTCGCCGTGACCGCTCAACGCATCAATCCTGAAAATCTCGGCGTTGACCTTATGCGGCATTCCAAAGATGGAAATCTCTTTTTCTCCATTTAACAGCCTTGCGCCCAATGTCGTCGGAGCGCAATAGCCGACACAAAGAATCGTATTCTTCTCGTGGTCAATGCTGTTTGCGATATGGTGTTTGACGCGTCCGGCTTCCATCATGCCCGAAGCGGAGATGATGATACAAGGTTCTTTCGTCGCGTTAAGCGATTTTGACACATTGACATTGGTGACATAACGGAGCGTGTTGAAGCCAAACGGATCGTCATCATATTCAAGAACCTCCGCGACATCCTTGTTGAAATCATCGAGGTGCATCCTGAAAATCGACGTGGCGTTGGTCGCAAGCGGACTGTCAACATAAACCGGGATACGAGGCAGTTTCCCTTCGTTATAGAAGTTATTCAGCAGATACACAATCTCTTGCGTCCTTCCGATGGCGAACGACGGGATTATGAGTTTGCCTTTTTTCTCAACGCAAGTGTGATAAATGATGTCTAAAAGTTTCTGTTCGGTGCCAGCTTTGTCCTCGTGGAGTCTGTCACCGTATGTACTCTCGGTGATGAGATAATCGCACTGAAGGAAACGCGCCGGCGGTTTCAGCAGATAGTTGTGGTCACGGCCGATGTCACCGGTGTAACCGATGTTTGTGACCTTGCCGTCTTCTTCGATTCTTATTGTGGCACAGGCACTTCCGAGCATGTGACCAGTGTTGTAGAACTTCACGCTGATGTCTTTGTCAATATAAAAACGACGGTTTTGTTCTGTTGAGATGAAAAGTTCCATGCAGGCGCGGGCGTCTTTTTCGGTATAAATCGGCTCGACAGGTTTCTGTCCCTGACGCGAGCGTTTCTTGTTGAACCAATGCACGTCGTTTTCCTGTATGAAACCGCTGTCGGGCAACATTATCGAGCAAAGCTCGCGTGTGGCGTTGGTGCAGATGACCGAGCCGCGGAAACCTCTCTTGTAAA
>JAKSMW010000049.1 GCA_024400395.1 Bacteroidales bacterium | reverse complement strand
AAGGCACTTACATCCGTTCTTTGGTGAACGACTTCGGCGCGGCGTTGAACAACGGCGCACACCTGACAGCACTCCGCAGAACCAACATCGGCGGCTTCGACGTGAAAGACGCCTGGGACCTTATGGAGCTGAAGAAGAGGATTATCGAGACGGCTCCGAGTAGTTTAGAGAGTAAAGAGGAGAGTTAAAAGAGTAAAGAGAGAGCGAAGCTGCAAAAACTTGTGAAGCTTGTGTTAAAAAAACTCGTGCAACTTGTGTTAAAAAAACTCGTGTAACTTGTGTTAAAAAATGAACAACTTTAAATCTTTCCTTAAGCGTAAGAACATCGACATCTCCGTCAAGGCATACTTACTCGACGCATTGAGTGCGATGGCGCTCGGACTCTTCGCGTCGCTTCTCATCGGCACGATTTTCAAGACCATAGGCGACAAGCTGTCGGTTTCGTTGTTTGTTGAGTTCGCGGGTTATTGCACCAAGGCCGCCGGTCCGGCTATGGGTGTCGCGATAGCATACGCGCTCCACGCCCCAGCACTCGTGCTGTTTAGCGCGGTGGCCGTCGGCATAGCCGGAAACACTCTCGGTGGCCCCGTCGGAGTACTCGTGGCTGTCGTCATAAGCACCGAACTCGGGAAGATGGTCTCAAAGGAGACGAAGGTCGATATTCTCGTGACGCCTTCTGTGACGATAATCACCGGCGTCTTGCTCGCGTTGTTTGTCGGGCCGGGCATCAGCGCGTTCATGACGGCTTTCGGCGACTTCATCATTGAGGCGACGAACCTTCATCCGTTCGCGATGGGCATCATCGTATCGGTGAGCGTCGGCATGGCGTTGACGCTTCCCATCAGCAGCGCGGCGTTGTGCATAGCCATCGGGCTTTCCGGCATCGCGGCGGGTGCGGCGACGGCGGGCTGCTGCGCACAGATGGTCGGCTTCGCCGTGATGAGCTTCAGGGAGAACCGCTGGGGCGGACTTGTCTCACAGGGCCTCGGCACCTCGATGCTACAGATGTCGAACATCATAAAACACCCGCTGATATGGATCCCGCCGACGTTGGCGGCAGCGGTGACAGGACCGATAGCGACCTGCGTCTTCCGGCTCGAAAACGTCCCGATAGGCGCGGGCATGGGCACCTGCGGACTCGTCGGGCCGCTCTGCGTCATCAACGCCATGCCTGAAGGCGGCGCGAAGATGTGGCTCGGAATATTGTTGGTTTGCTTCATCTTGCCCGCAATCCTGACATGGTGCTTCGGCTGGGTCTTCAGGAAACTGCATTGGATCAAAGACGGCGACTTGAAACTGGAGCAGTGAAGTTTTGAATTTTCTTTTTTCTAAAACGGCATCCGCAACAGGTTTTTGAAAAATTTCTTGTCGGATTTATGGTTTTATGCTTACTTTTGCATTTTAAAATTTGGCATCATAAATTTTGCAAAATGAAAAGAACACTCCAAGAATTTTTTCAAAATTTTTATAAAAAATCTTAAAAATGTGTATTTTTGCAGTGCTAAAAATCTTAAAAACGTGTAATAAGATATTATGAAACGAAAGATATACAATGAGTTATTAAAATGGAAAAATGAGAGTAACGGAAAGAGTGCAATTCTCATCGAAGGTGCCAGAAGAATTGGCAAGAGTTACATCGTTGAAGAATTTGCACGCAATGAATACGACTCGTATCTGATAGTTGACTTCAGCAAAGCCCCCAATGTTGTTAAAGGTTGGTTTGATGATTATCTTGAGGAATTAGACACGCTTCTTGGAAATTTACAGCTTCGATACAAAAAGAAACTTACTCCGCGCCGATCGTTGATTGTTTTTGACGAGGTCCAGAACTGTCCGCGCGCTCGTGAGGCGATAAAAGCGTTGGTTGCCGACGGTCGTTACGATTATATTGAAACAGGTTCGCTCATCAGCATAAAGAAAAATGTAAAAGACATTTTGATTCCTTCCGAAGAGGAAACGATAGAAATGTTTCCGATGGATTTTGAAGAATTTCTTTGGGCTTTGGGTGATGAGATGCTGATGCCTTATATTCGCCAACAGTTTGATTCTCAAAAGGCAATGGCCGATTTCCATCGCAGGGCTTTAGATTATTTCAGACAGTATCTTGTTGTCGGTGGAATGCCGCAAGCTGTGCAGACTTTTGTTGAATCGCATGATTTTCAGAAAGTTGATGCCGTAAAAAGGCGAATACTCACATTGTATCGAAACGATATTCATAAATATGCCGACAACGAAGAGACACATGTCACAGCCATTTTCGATGAATTACCCGGACAGCTTCAGAAACACGAGAAAAAATTCACCCTTTCTTCACTCGAAACCGACGCACGTATGAGAGATTACGCCGACGCTTTCCTGTGGCTTGACGATGCCAAAATCATAAACTGCTGTTATAACGCGACGGAACCAAATATTGGGCTTCGCCTGAACGAGGACCGCACAACGGTAAAATGTTACATGGGCGACACCGGGCTTCTCATCAGTCATGCTTTCAACGCAAAAACAATCTCTACACATGAACTGCATCAGAAATTGATGTTCGACAAACTTGAGATAAACGAAGGAATGCTTGTGGAAAATATTGTGGCTCAAATGCTTAGGACATCCGGACATAAATTGTTTTTCTTCAGTAAATCAAGCAACGAGGACTCCGAAGCGCGTATGGAAATTGATTTTTTGATTACAAAACCATCGCTGACATCTCGCCACAACATTATACCGTTAGAGGTGAAATCTGGCAAGAATTACACCTTAAATTCGCTTAACAAGTGCATGAAAAAATTCTCCGAATACGTCATGCAGCCCACGGTCATCCATTCCGGCGATTTCAGAATTGAAAACGGTGTGAGGTATCTGCCATTTTATATGGTGCCGATTTTATAAAATATCACGTTATGAAAAAACATCTCCTTATATTAATGTTATTGCTCGCCGGCGTTTCCGGCTTGGCGCAGGAAGAAAACGAGTTCCGTGTGCCTGACAGCCTCATCGTAGAGATGAACCGAAACAGCAAACCCGACATGAACCGCGTTGAAGCCTTGGCAAACATAATCGACTATTGCAACAAAAACCGACAATACCAAAAGGCACGACCTTATATCGACGACCTGACGCAAATATCCGAAAAACTTGATAATGAATATGTTAAGGCGTTGAGTGATTTTTACCAAGGAACAATATCATTAAACAAAAACGATTATAAAGAGGCTTTGCTATATCTTGACAAAGGATTGAATACCGTGTCGTTTCTACCTGAAAATGAAAAAACCATCAGGCTTCACGCAAGGCTTTTAAACTCGTTTGGCGCCTTATATTGTGATATGCGTATGTTTGCCGAAGGATTTGCATGCTTTTCAAAAGGACTGGAATTTTGTAAGAACATAAACGATGCGTATCTGACATCTTTGTTGGAGATAAACACCGCAAACATCCTCAACCAAATGGGAAGGCATGAAGAAACGATTGAATTGTGCAAGAAAAACCTGGCGCATACTACGGATTTAGCCATAAGTAAACATGTTATTTATCTAATATTGGCTGAAAGTTACAGACAAAAATCACCTTATGACATTACATTGAAATACTATGACTCGGCGTTTAGTACATCCGCCACCCGTCATGATGAATCGCGTTGCCTGACCAATAAGGCGTTGTTATACTATAATATTGAAGATTACGAAAATTCAAGACAGACATTCAAATTTGTTTTAGACAATTACAGGGATGAAATGTTCAAAGATGCTGAAATCCTTGCGATGGGATATTACGGCTTTGTCCTCGGCTTGGAATCAAAGTCTGATTCGGCTATGAGCTATATCGACAGTGCAATCATAAAAGCGAGAGAATACAATTTCCCAAGTCTTGAAATGGAATGCTATGCAAGCAAATCAAAGTTGCAATACAAATATGGCGAATTTGAAGGTTTTTCTGAAACCATAATGAAATACCTTGCATTGCGCGACAGCCTTGATGTCATCGGCGACCAGCAACGACTTGAAAAAGCATGGCTTTCAAATGAGTTCAAGAAAACAGAAGAACAATTGCGATTGGAAAAAGAGTTGAGCGATGTGAAAAACGGAAGGGCGAAAGTACGTCTTTATATGGTGATATTTGGCTTGGGTTCGATTGTCGTTATTTTGGCTTTGGCATTCAACAGAAGAAACATGCTGATTAAAAACAAAAACATTCAATTGAAAAACAATGAGTTGAAAGAAGAAATGCTAACCAAGGAAATAGAGATGCGCAACCGTGAACTGACGGCAAAAGCCCTGGTTCAGGCTCAAAGGCAGGAACTGCTCGCCGAAATGACAAGCAAACTAAAAGCCATTGTTGATGACAAAAGGAAACTTTCGCAGAACCTGAATGAAGTGATAAGCGACATGGAGAAATATAAGACATCGAACACCCCTGAGGATTTTGACTATTACTTCACACAAACAAACCCCGATTTCTACAAACATCTGCTCGCCGACTTCCCGAATCTCACAACTTACGAACAGCGTCTTTGCGCCTTCCTCAAACTTAACCTTAGCACAAAGGACATAGCAGCCATAAGCAATATTAGCATTGACAGTGCGAGGGTGGCGAGGACACGTCTGCGCAAGAGCTTGAAACTGACCGATACCGACAAAGATTTGGTAGTTTTCCTTTCAAAATATTGATTTTTCGATGTTTAAGCCCTGATGTTTCCTTAAAGTTTCTATAAAAACATTAGGTTGTTTCTATATTGTTTCCTTGAAAAATTTTGTTGGTTTGTGGTTGATATGTAATTTTGCAACGCTAAACACAAATTTTATGCAAATGAACAAATTTTACAAATCAATCATCGCTGCGGCACTATTGATAATGGGTGTCGGCAGCGCAAACGCACAAACAAAATGCACTGTCGGTGACAAGACTCACGGCAGGACTTACGAAGTATCAGACAACATGGTTGTCAGAAAAATCAACGACAACCAAGTGGTTGCAACTCCGAAATTCGAGAAAAACATCGTCATGACCGAAGGCAAAGGAACTGGTGTCCTAAAAATCAACGCACTTGGTGACTATAGCATGATAATAATCGCGAATGAAGATGATTATTTCAATTTCGCTTTCCCTGGAATGGATTTCTGCGAAGAGGTCTCAGAAGGCACTTATTATGTGATTATGGATGGCGCTTGCGAGGATGGAATGCCAGGATGGTGTGTGTATGACATCGCCGTATCAAGCGAGACAGACACCACAACACTTAACATTGCAATGAAAGACGCAAAGAATACCATCTTTATAGGTGGTAAAGATGAAAATGGTATTGGTTTCGCAGATTTGCCGATAGATACATTCACGTATAACATTGATAATAATCTTGTTGTCGGCGATGGCATTTTTACTGCCACTCTATCAACCAGTTCGGATGTTTATTTCCCGATGTCACTTTATAAGTTCAATGATTTGAAGGATTACTGCAAACTTTTCACAAACGTGGTTTTCACCACACAGGAACAGAAGTTTTACGTTGTAAAATACCCTGATATCAGAGAAATGACAGGTGATGTCACGCTTGAAAACGACCCTTCCGACTTTGTGAAACACGAAGAGTATTTCAACCTCAACAATCAGGATAGTACGTCATATTATGGAATATGCTATATGACGTATGCAGGAGAAAGCTGGAGCAAATCCGGAAGTTTTTCATCTTGGTGTGTTTTTGACCAGACAAAACCTTATACTATCTTGATGAACGCTGTTGATGATGGCACACCGACAAGCTTTGACCAACAGAAAGTAAGGGTATCTCCAACTGTTTATAATTCATACAATTTATATTCATGGGCTTGGCCACCTTACGAAGATTTGATGACATCTTTCGGAATCGGACTTGACAGCGATGGAAAACTTTTCTATGAGCCTTACGGCAATTTCTACAACATCGGCTATGATGTCGCCTCATTCCCGGATTTTCTTGCCACGACACCTGCAAGACAATATCTTGATGAAACGACATACTACGGAAACAGGACACCTTTGCTTTATCATAATTCTTACAACCATAATGCGACTACAAATCCGGAAGGAGAAATCAATTTCATCCAAAGCCAGACAAGCTACTTGGGTGAAAACGGCCTGCAACGCGAAGGTGACCAGTGGCAGCCTATTATTGTCACCGTAAATGGCAATGAAATGTGGAATGACTCACTTTTCAACTTCAACCAGTACAGATTTGAACTTCAGGAAGCCGGCGAGATTGAAATGAACATCAAAAACATGAACATCAAAAATGACAGCGTCAATAAAGTCAACAAGACAAATATTAAATTTGACCTCAGCAGAGACGATGCGATGCCTCCGACATTCACAATGCTTCAGGTTCTCGACCAGAATGGCAAGGAAAACATCGTCGTCACAAATCTCGATTTTGCACAAATCAACGTTGCCGCTGGCGACTGGATGATGTACAGTGATCCGGAAACATGGGCTTTCTATCCAATCTACGTTGAAGGTGCGGAGGTCGAGCTTTATTACAAGACCGCAAAAGACGAAGAGTTCATGCCGCTCGAGTTCACGGAGGTTGAGGAGATGTTCCACATCAACTACGGCATGTATTTCAACGTGCAGCTTTCACAGCTCGAAGGCGTGAACAACCAGTGGGTTTCGATGAAACTCGTCGTGACAGACGCAGCCGGCAACAGCCAGGAGCAGATTCTTGAAAATCTCTTCTATGTCAATATCGCATTTTCCGTCAACGAAATCGGTGCCAACTCATTGAGCCACAGCGTTTATCCTAACCCGTTCACAAACAATGTTACGATCAACGCTGCCGAGCCGGTCAATGGCGTGGCCACATTCACGGTTTACAACACAATCGGCGAGATGGTCTATAGCAGCACGATGAACTGCAACGAAACCACAGAATTCCGCTGGGACGCCGCCGACAACGCAAACGGAGTTTATCTCTACCAGATTTCAACCGAAAAAGGCATGATTCAGGGCAGAGTTGTAAAAGAGTAAAGTAAATTGAGTTATTAATAGACGTTTTGTTAGCACAAGGGAGCGACGAAAGCCGCTCCCTTTTAATCCGCTTGCAGATGAACGAGTTGGATACGAGAGACCTCTTTAAAATGATATACAGCAACCGCGTCACGCTGTTTGTGATCATGTTGTGTTCGGCGGTGGCGGCTGTGATATTCACGTCGGGTGCGTTCATCGCGCCTCTCTACAAATCATCGATAGTGCTTTACCCGACGACATCGTTCTCAATCTCCAACGAGTTGATGAACAACAACAAGATGCAGAACATCGATCATCTTGAAATCGGCGACGAGGAGCAGGCCGACAAGATGATTCAGATTCTGAAGTCGGATGACATAAAAACGAAAATCATCGAGAAATACGACCTGCTGAACCATTACGCATTAGCCAATTGTGAACAAAAGTATTCTGAGATGAACAGTCTTTTCCAAAAGAGATTCAAGATTTCCAAGACCGAATTCAACGCGGTGAGGATAGACGTGATCGACACCGACCCAAGGCTGGCTGCGGCGATGGCAAACGACATGGCGGTCATCTTCGACGAAACCGTAAGCAAGATGCAGAGTGAGATGGCGAAAGCGTCGTTCGATATAATACAGCGTCATTACGACGAGGTTGTGGCAAGACTCAACGAACTCGAAGACTCGCTCCATGTTATAAGCAGTGTCGTTGAATCCGCCGAAAACATCAGCAAAACAAGGCGACTTGAAAGGGAGATCGAGTGCCAGTTTTCGTATCTCACAACATTAAAACCGAAATACGAGAAGATGCGCATCGACGCGATGAGTACAATCCCGCACAAATTCGTTATTTCATCGGCCACCGTGTCCGACAGGCCGTGCCATCCGCAGCGATTGATAATAACGTTGCTGTCGGTCATTTCGGTCACTTTCCTTTCAGTGATTGTGATCGCGGTTTTTGAAAAGAAGAGGTGAAAAACTCCACATATCTCATGAATTTTTGACGTTATTTTTTTTTAAAAAAGCACCTCTCTTTTTCTGAAAAAGTATTATTTTCGCAACAAAAAAAATATGAGAGTAACTTTTGACGAAAAAGAACAGAGATTCGTGTTTGATTTTGAACATGATGGCAGAGACGACATCGTCAGTCTGACGGGCGATGGCTATCAGGTTCATGCGTTCGGCAAATGTTTCTATTATGGATACGAATTTTCTGAAAACACCGACAGCACTGTCAGAAGCGCATTCATCAAAAGAGTCAAGTTCTCCAATGATTTGCAAAACGATGAGCAACTGACGACTTTCATTAAAAACGCCGTTGACAGTCTCAACAAGAAAATCAATCTCTACAATTACGACCTGGTTGTGATGCCTGAGTCTTCAAGCAAAGTGAACCAATACATGCTGCGGTACATTTACCGTTTCGCCCAGCCGACTCTCAGGAAAATGGAATTGGTGAAAGCACTTCCCGCAAATATTTCGTTCGACATGGACGCTTTTGAGCAACAGTATCTTGAAGACATTCTTGAAAACGGCCGTCCGCGTTACACCCAATCGCAAAAAGACGAAGTGAAAAAATCAATAAAAGTCATGCTTGACCTGATTCATGAAAAAGATTATTTCACGATTGCAAAAGATGTGAAAAAAAGTCGTTTCAGGCCATACATTATGCAATTTCTGAAATTTGCGAACAAGACTGATGAAGAACTTTGTGCCACAATCCGTCAGCAGAATATTCTCATCATTGATGATGTAACTACAAGTGGTTCAACGCTTAACGAAATTCTCCGAACTTTACGTATTTTTAATGAAGACAACGATATAAGCATTTTCAGCCTTATCGGAAGAAAAGATTTGATGGCAGATTCAATCTGATAGAAATTCCTCTTGACAAAACTTTCATTCTGTTGTATCTTTGCAAATTATTTGCGAAAAAATTAGTAAAACATATTTGAGACAATGAAACTATCTCAGTTCAAATTCAATCTGCCATCAACTCTTATTGCGAGCTATCCGCCGAAGGAGCGTGAAGACGCACGCATGATGGTGCTTCACCGCGACACACAGACAATAGAACACAAGACATTCCGCGACATCCTCGAATACTGCGGCGCGGGGGACCTTTTCGTCCTCAACAACACCAAGGTTTTCCCGGCGCGTCTTTACGGTGAGAAGGAGAAGACGGGTGCGAGAATCGAAGTCATGCTGCTCCGCGAACTCAACCACGAAAGCCGTCTGTGGGACGTCCTCGTTGACCCGGCGCGCAAGATCCGCATCGGCAACAAACTCTATTTCGGCGAGAACGACGAGCTCGTGGCTGAAGTCATCGACAACACCACGTCGCGCGGCCGCACGCTGCGTTTCCTCTTCGACGGCACACACGAAGAGTTCAAGAGAGTCATCATGGGCCTCGGCGAGACACCGCTGCCGAAAGTGCATAACCGTCCGGTAGAACCCGATGATGAGTTCAACTACCAGACCGTCTATGCGAAAATGGAAGGCTCCGTCGCCGCCCCGACAGCAGGACTGCACTTCAGCAAAATCCTCATGAAACGCATGGAACTCCAGGACGTGAACTTCGCCGAACTGACGCTCCACACGGGCATGGGCAACTTCCGCGAAATCGAGGTCGAAGACCTCACGAAACACAAGACCGACTCCGAGGAGATGTACATCTCGCAGGAGACATGCGATGCCGTCAACAACACAAAAGAAGCCGGACACAAAGTGTTCGCCGTCGGCACAACCACACTGAAAGTCATGGAGACAGTGGTGAGCATCACAGGGAAACTCAAGCCGCTCGACGGCTGGACCAACAAGTTCATCTTCCCGCCGTACGACTTCACGACAGCCGACGCACTCATCACCAACTTCCACCTGCCGAAGTCGCCGATGATGATGGAGGTGGCCGCTTTCGCCGGATACGACTTCCTCATGAAAGCGTATAAAGAAGCCGTTGCGGAGAAATATAACTTCTTCACCTACGGCGACGCCATGCTTATACTTTGAGGTGATTAGGAGTTTGAGGTAATTAGGTGCCTGTAAGGCACTATTTCAATAACCGAGTACATGGAGGCGAGGCCGACATGTGCCCGGCGGCAGAAAAGAGGGCGAAGCCGACATGTGCCCGGTAAACAGAAAAAACAGGTCAAATAAAAATAAAATAATGAATCAAGAAGAATTTTTCAAGAAGATAACGTCACACGCCAAGGAATACGGTTTCATCTTTCCTTCGAGTGACATCTACGACGGATTGGCCGCCGTTTACGATTACGGCCAGAATGGTGTCGAACTGAAGAAGAACATCCGCGAATACTGGTGGAAAGCCATGGTGCAGATGCATG
>JAKSMW010000048.1 GCA_024400395.1 Bacteroidales bacterium | reverse complement strand
CACAGCTTAGAAGGCTGTTGCTCTATCCAGCTGAGCTACCAGACCATTGCTTTTTGCGAGCGCAAAGATACAACTTTTTGAGATTGCAAATACATTTTTGCAAAAATATTTTTATCTAAACCAAATCAACTGAATATCAGGAAATTAAGACTATTTTTTCGTCTGTACCGGCTGCGGTTTCGACTTCTTGACGTCAAGAACACTACCCATAAATTCCATGTTGTCGGTCTCAACAACGGCAACATACGCCTCGGTTTCAACAGGCATCTCCACAAATCCGTAGCATTTTGAACGCTTCGTCTCATGGTCCATGATAACCTTGCAAACCGACACTTTTCCGTACTTTTCAAATAATTTCTTGACATCATCTGATGTCGTTTTCGGAGCTAATTTTGCAATAAAAATTTTCATAAATGAAAAATTAAAGTTTAATTAATTGTAACACAGTGTTTTATAAAAAACGCCGCAAAGATAAAATATGTTTTTCATTTTTGCAAGTTTTTTTATAAAAAAAATATTCAGCCGACTTGAGAAAGGTACAAATCGGCAAAAATCACGTAAAGCACCGTGTTATCTCGCAATTTCAAGCACTTTCTTCATGATGTCGGTATTATCCATAATTCCGCTGAAATTCTCTGCTCCAGGGCCAAACGCGAAAACGGGAACCATGACAGGAGTGTGACCATTTGTGCAAAAACGGAAATTAGTCTTGGCATATTTGTTTTCAGGGTCAATAATTGTCAGCCCGCCGGTCTCGTGGTCAGCCGTCACTATCACAAGCGTGTTCGGATTCTTCTCGGCAAAGTCAAGCACCACGTTGATGGTCTTGTCAAAATCCCTCATCTCCTCAATCAGATATGCGGAATCGTTGGCATGACATGCCATGTCAATCTGCGAGCCCTCAACCATCAGGAAAAAACCGTTTTCATTGTCTTTATTGAGAATTTCAAGAGCTTTTGCCGTCGCATCTGGCAAAAAATCGCCGCGTGTTGACACTTTCGGAAGATGTTTTCTGCTCGCAATAACAGCGACTCTCCCCTCTCCTTCAGCGATTTTCGACAACGAGTCGTAAACAGCCCAGTCGGAACGCCTCATCACCTCGATCAAATCGCCATTATCTTTCCTTTCATTGAAATATTTCCTGCCGCCAGCGATGATGACATCCAGATTTTCGCGGTTTACAATTTCGGAAGTGATCTCCTCATATTTTTCCCTGTCGATGTTATGTGCGAGAAAAGCCGCTGGCGTGGCATGTGAGGCAAAGCAAGTGACGACGACACCTGTTTTCTTTCCTTTTTCCGCCAACAGATCAAGCAGACTCGGCACCGGAATGCTGTCGGATGTCATCCCGATCATGTGGTTGTTCGTCTTATGACCTGTCGCAATCGCAGATCCGGCGGCGGCAGAATCGGTGATTTTATTCGAGGCGGAGCGTGTAATGGCGTAACCCGTATATGGAAAACGTTCGAAAGAGGTGCGATTTTCGCTTACCAACATCAAAGAACACACCTGTGCGATGCCCATTCCGTCGCCTATCATAAGCACCACATTTTGAGGCGAATTGGCATTCCCTTTGTTGCGCGAGTTGGTTTCATAATTTTCGCAAGATGTTGATAACATTATAGTTACAACCAACATTAAAGAGAAGAATCTGTTCGTTTTCATTACACGTTTATTTTCCGCAAAGGTAATAAAAATCACAAAAAACGCAACAAAGATTGCATTCAAAAAATTTTTCAAAAAAAATGTTGTGCGTAACAAAAAACGATGTATCTTTGCACTCGCAAAACCACAGAACACGGAGAGGTGGGTGAGTGGCTGAAACCAACAGTTTGCTAAACTGTCGTAGCCCCTAAGGCTACCGGGGGTTCGAATCCCCCCTTCTCCGCAGTTGAATCGGGGCATAGCGCAGTCCGGCTAGCGCACCTGCTTTGGGAGCAGGGGGTCGCAGGTTCGAATCCTGCTACCCCGACAAAGTGAAGATTCTCGTCAGAGAATCTTTTTTTTATTTAGATGTATTTACTATCACAAAATCAGTGTTTTATCCGGAAAATAATCAAGTAAAGACACAATGCGCCGCAAATTCTGTTACTGAAATATATTTCGTGCAACCTTTATCGTCTCATCAACAGCCGCATACGTCGCAATAACGATGATTCCAATAAATATCAAATCTCTTCAACCACATCGCTTCCCTCTTCATAATAATAGGAGTAGTCGATGCCTTTCATGAAAATCTGGCGGTCATCGATTTCGTCGGTCAAAGCGTTTTTGATTAGTCGATTTATTTGTGTTGTATTTGAATGACTTACAATCATTGCGTTCAGATACTCCTGCTTGTCAATCTTGCTCCAGTCAACACATTTTTTCAACCGTTTACGCAATATCAAATCAAGCCAGATGCGGGTGCTTCTGCCATTCCCTTCCATGAATGGATGGCAGACGTTCATTTCAACATATTTGTCAATAATCTCGTCGATATTATTTTCAGGCATCCGTTCAACCTGCTTTAAAGCATTGTCAAGATACTGTGCCAAGCAAAAAGTAAAACCACCTTTTGAAATGGTTTTGTTACGGATTTTCCCTGCAAAATCATACAAACCACCAAAGATAAACCCGTGTATCTGCTGCAATGACTTTACCGTACCAAGATCATTCGGCGAAACTAAATTCGACTCCCAAAACGTGTAAGCTTTCTTTTTACTTCTGCCATCAATTGTATTGTCACTATAAGTGAACCAATCCAAAAAAGTAATGGCATTTTTGCTTGGTATCAATTTCGCAAGTTCTTCAACATCAGACTGTTTGATGCAATCCATGTTATATTTTTTCCCATCAGACGCTTCAAATTTCAGTTGACTACAATTTGTAGCCAACTCATTACCTTGCTTCTTTAAGCGTGTTTTAAGTACGCTCCAATATTTTCGTGCATTTTCACTTTTTGTTATCGCCGCAACGATGTCTGTAACAACGTACCACCACAATTGGTTGTCGCCATCCCATTGAGCACGAACCATTTGATCTTCAAAAAAACGTATCGAAATCTTTTCCGAATCCATGATTTGTTAAATTTTAAAATGCAAAGATAAGCATTTTTTCAGGTTTTCGCAAGGACTTTTTAAGGCTTTTTTCGCTTTTTAAAACGCCGCCTTCATCTTCGACATCGCCTTTTCGACAACGCTTCTCGGACATGCGAGATTCATCCGCAGGCACTGCTCGCCTTCCTTGCCGAACTCCTTGCCGTTGTTCAAGCCAAGGCCGGCCTCGAAAATCATCTTGTAGTTAAGCGCCTTGTTATCAAGCCCGTAAGCCGAGAAGTCAAGCCACAACATATAAGTCGCCTCCGCCTTGTGAACCTTCACTTTCGGAAGCTCACGGCCAATGAAATCAACAACATAATCGATATTGCCTTTTATATATTGAAGCAATTCCCGAAGCCACTCCTCCCCTTTTTCCATCGCCGTTTTTGTCGCGATTTTGCCAAAGATGTTTCCGAGGTCGATTTCTGTATTATGCACATAATCAACGAATTGCTTGCGTAAATTTTCATTTGGCACGATTATTGACGAAGTCGCCATTCCAGCGATGTTGAACGTCTTGCTTGCAGCGTGGGCCGTGATGCTGTGCTGCGCGAACTCCTCGCAGATCGAGGCGAACGGCGTGTGTTTGAAGCCCGGAAGCACGAGGTCGCAATGGATTTCGTCGGAGAAAACGAGGACGTTGTTTCTCATGCAGATTTCACCAAGTCTCTGAAGTTCCTCACGCCGCCAGCTGCGACCTACAGGATTATGCGGATTGCTGAGAATCAACATCTTGGCGGTTTTCGCTTGTTTCTCAAGGAGCTCGTAATCCATCACGAAACCGTTTTCGGTTTCAATGAGCGGATTGAGAACGAGCTTTCTGCCGTGACTTTCGACTGCATGGAAAAACGGCGGATAGACCGGCGGCTGGATTATGACTTCGTCGTTTTCTTTCGTCAGCCCCATGACCGCCATGTTGAAGGCGCATACCACACCCGGCGTGTAGGAAATCCATTCTTTCTTCACGTCCCATCCGTGACGACGGTGAATCCAATCCGCAACTGCCTGATAATAAGAGTCTTCGCGGAAAGTATAACCATAGACATCGCCTTTCGCGCGTTCAATGACGGCATCGCGGATAAAGTCGGGAGTGCGGAAATCCATGTCGGCAACCCACATCGGAATAACATCGGGATTTCCAAAGACATTGTTTCTTAAATCATATTTAACACATTGTGTATCAACGCGATTTATCACTTCATCAAAATTATACTTCATATTATGATAGTTTGTAAAGTTATAGTTTGTAATGTTTAAAATTTGGTCAAACTTGAGGGTGCAAAATTGCAGATTTTTTTTAAATTTAAAACATTTTTTTCAATTTAAAATTATTACCTTTGCAAACTTTTAAATAAAAAATGAAAAAGCGAATTTTTGTCATATTATCTCTTCTGTTTTTTGTCATGACGAACATCCAAGCGCAACAGTCGAGCGTTTTTGGCGTGGTAAAAGACATTGATACCAAAGAACTTATGATTGGTGCGGCCGTTTATGTAGATTCATTGCAGATTGGGACGACGACAGATGAAAACGGTTTTTATGAATTAAAACTTGAAGTCGGAAGATACAAAATAAGGTATTCTTACTTGGGTTATCACACTCAAGAGACCGTCGTCACTGTTGACAAATCAAGGAAAAGGCTTAATGTTGAATTGAAAATGGAAAGCCAGCTTCTCGAGAATGTCATTGTCACGAGCAAGAAAAAAGACGCGAATGTCCGCGAGCTTGCAATGAGCGTCCAGAAGTTGGAGATGGTGAAAATCAGGAAGATACCGGCGTTGATGGGCGAAGTTGACGTGATAAAGGCGATACAGCTTCTTCCAGGGGTACACGCGGCGAGCGAAGGGTCTTCGGGTTTCAGCGTCCGCGGCGGCTCGCCCGACCAGAACCTTATCATTTTAGACGACGCGCCGGTTTACAACGCATCGCATTTCCTTGGTTTCCTTTCGGTTTTCAACAATGACGCCGTAAAAGACGCCACCTTATTTAAAGGTGACATCCCGGCGAACTACGACAGCCGCCTGTCATCTGTTTTAGACATCAAGACCATTGACGAAGTTCCCGACAGGTTTTCCATGACCGGCGGCATCGGCATTCTCACAAGCCGAATCATGCTCAACATGCCATTCAACAAGCAACGCACGTCTGTAATGCTCGCAGGCAGAATCACTTACGGCGGACTTATCGCAAAGGCAATGTTACGAAATCTGACAGAAACCAGCCTGTATTTCTACGACCTAAACGGGAAAATAACACACGTTTTCAACAAGAACAACCGTATTTATCTTTCAGTTTACAACGGGTACGACATGGTTTGGATGAAAAACCTATTCGGACTCGGATACGGCAACACTAACGTCACCACACGCTGGAACCATATTTTCGGCGACAAACTGACATCAAACCTGTCGCTGTTCTACACAAAATATAAGTACAACATTGACATCAACGCCAATCCATACGACTTCAGTGTCAACGCCGGCATAACCGATTTCTCCCTGAAATACGATTTAACCTGGCTCATAAATTCAAAAATGACCGCAAAGTTCGGATTATCATCGACTTACCATCAGTATCTTATCGGAGAATTAGATGACAGGACAGGTGTCGCCGCGACATACGCAGAGATAAATACAAATGAAAAACTGAATAGGAAAGCCTTGGAATCGGCACTGTACTTTACAAACGAACACAAGATAACTCCTTTATTTTCATTACGTTATGGGTTAAGGCTTACGATGTTCAACAATATCGGGGCTGAGACGCTTTACCTTTTCGATGAAGATCACAAATGGGTTGACTCCGCCGTTTACAAAAGAGGCGAGATTTTCCACACCGAGGCGCATCTTGAACCGAGAATCGCGGCGATTTACCAAATCGGAGCCACCTCATCAATCAAGGCATCTTATTCAAGGACAGTGCAATACGCACAGTTGGCGACGAACTCGACAGGCGGGCTGCCGTTTGACGTGTGGTTTCCCACAAGCCCGAACATCAAACCGCAAAAATGCGACCAATTCGCCGCCGGTTATTTCAGGAATTTCCGTGGCAACGACATTGAGACATCCGTTGAATTGTTCTACAAAAACCTCACCGATGTCATCGATTTCACTGATAACGCCTTTTTCTACGGCAACGCTTTGATTGACGGCGAGGCAAGAATCGGGAAAGGACGCGCTTACGGGGTCGAATTGCTCGTAAAGAAAAACTACGGCAAGTTCACAGGCTGGATTTCATACACTTACAGCCGCTCGTTCCGCACCGTCAAAGGCATCAGCCATGATGAGGAATACAGGTCGCCATACGACCGTCCGCACAATATCAGCATCGTGCTGAACTACGCATTCTCCGACAGGTTCGACATTTCCGCAAACTGGGTTTACAACACAGGCCAGCCGGTGACGCTGCCTTACGGGAAATACACCGTCGATGGCGTAACGTATTCTGTTTACAACGGCTACAGAAACCAAAGCAGATACCCTGATTATCATAGACTTGACCTCTCCGCCAACCTGAAATGCAAACCACGCAAACGCTGGCAGGGCGAATGGAGTTTCTCGGTCTATAACGCTTACGCCCGCCACAACACATGGGCGATAATCTTCTCAAGCGGCGAAAACAACGACATCAAAACCGAAAGCATGTATCTGTTTTCAGTGGTGCCGTCGGTGACTTACAACTTTAAGTTTTAAAAATGAAAAAGATGAAGAAACACATATTAATAATAGGTATAATTCTTCTCGGATTAGCGTCATGCAGAGAGAATATTGACATAAAACCTGTTGAAGGTGAACAACTTATCGGCGTTTACGGCTCAATAACCGATGAGTTAAAGAAACACAGTATCACATTGAGCAGGACGGTGCAGTTCTACGAGGAAGGAGAACCCGGAATGGTTTCCGGCGCATCGATTTTTGTCCATGACGGATTTGACACTGTATGGTATGAGGAAACCGAGGATAAAGGCATTTATCAAACAATGACGGAGTTTGCAGGTGTTTCAGGCCACACCTACCATTTGTCCGTTGACATTCCAGAATACGAAGGCGGCGGTCATTATTTTGCGCAAAGCACAATGCTTCCGAACATCGAAACCATTGATTCTATTGTGATTAAGCAATATAAGATTGCAAATGTGACTTTCAACAACGTACTTGGACTTTATCCATATTTCCAGTCTTTAAGTGACAACGAGGTGTATTACATGGTTAGAGTTGCTGTTAATGACAGCATTGCAGGTGGCGATAAAATCACGAATTGCGGAATATACAACCTCGGCGGTATGTCGGGCTGGTATGTGAACGGAGAATTGATGGCGAAACTTGCCGGAGAGATTCCTGTATGGAGTTTCGCGGACGAAGGAGGCAGCAGCGACACCCTCGAAATCCTTCATCACGGCGACACAGTGAGGCTCGATTTATCTGTAATTTCATCAGGATACGCAAGTTATATTTCCGACATTTCATCGAGCAACGGAAGCAACCCAATGCTCGGAACACCGTCAAATGTGTGTACAAATATATGTCCTGAAGGCAGGGCTGTCGGCTATTTTTATACCGCCACAACAAAAAATAAGACTATAATTTATTGAAAAATAATATTTTACAAATAATTTTATTTTTGCAAAAAATTTTATTGCTTGTATTGAAAAAAATTGTAATTTTGCACTCGCAAATCCAAGGGGGAGTCGCATAGCGGCAATTGCAACAGACTGTAAATCTGTCCTCGGATGAGTTCGGTGGTTCGAGTCCACCCTCCCCCACGAAATGCAATGAGAGAACGGTCACAAGCCGTTCTTTTTTGTTGAAAAAACTTTTCATTTCAAATCAATATTCCAAACATTTTAATTACTTTTGCACTTTAAAATATTTTTATCATGACAAAGAAATTAAACTCGGAAGACTATTCTCTTCCATTGGAGAAATCTCTCAGTGAACAGATTTACAACGCATTACAAGGAAATATCGTTGAACAGATAGCAAAGATTGCGAAAGTTCAAAACCCGATAAACGACTACAGAAGCATACTCGAAGGCCACAGTTTCAAAGTCGAAGAAGGCACGCTTCCTCATTATTACAACATGTTTCACGAAATCAAGGAGAAACTTTGTTTTGAAGGCGACATCGATTTTTACATCACAGGTGATTCAAGCGTCAACGCTTTCTCAATTTGTTCGATGAATCCAGAAGAGCCTAACATCATCAACGTCAACTCGTCACTCATTGACCTCATGACTGACAACGAGTTACGTTTTGTCGTTGGCCACGAAATGGGACATTTGATCAACGGAAACACAAAACTCACACGCCTCATCAACTTCGTATATCCCGGTGACGCGGAAGCACCTGTCACGCTTCAATATAAAATCAGGCTTTGGGGACAGCTCAACGAACTCATCGCCGACCGTTACGGTTTCCTCGCGATGCCCGACATAAACGTCTGTATATCAGCGTTTTTCAAGATGGCTTCGGGACTTGATTTTGAAAAAATGAAGGTCAACATCGACAAATTCATCGAAGAAAACAGAAAACGCCTCGACTTCTTCCGCAACGACAAAGGCCTAAACTTCGACGTGCATCCTGTCAACCCGATAAGAGTTGAAGCATTGTATGATTTCTCAAAAAGTGTATTTTTCAAGAAAGGCGGTTCTTCCCGCGAGAAACTGCAAGAAGAAATGGACGATTTGATTTCTATCTTGTTGAGGGTCAGGAATTCAGAACTCGACTCGCACATGGCCGACTTCATCGCCTCGGCAGGTCTGATGATGGCGACATCCGACGAAGGCGCGACAAACGAAGAGATTGAGGTCATCCTTGAAGAACTTTCAGCGACGAAGATATTCCCGATGGACTTCCTCGAAAAAGTCTCGAAGATGGATCCAAATAAAATCAGCAAGATGTTCTCTGATTCAGTGAACAAGATTATGGAAATCAATCCGAACCTGCGCGAAGCAATGTTCCTTTACCTGATTTCAATCGTAATGGCTGACAAGGAAATCAACAGTGACGAAATCAATTTCCTGCTGAACATCGGCGAACAGGCTCTCGGTTATTCGCAAATGGAAGCCGCAAACATACTTCTTGCAGTAATCCAGAGACATTACACCCCGAAGATGACAGACCTTTATTAATTAGGCAAGAAACGTTCAAAACACAAGCATTATCGAACTGTAAAATTGACTAATTACAGAAATGTTTTCGTGGTTTTGGAATTGAAAACAGCATCATAAGTCGGGTGTTTTAATACATAATTGAGCAATTGGATTCGGTTGATAGCTTATATCAATTTGATTTTCAAACAAATAAATAAAAGAAAAATATTTTTCATTTTTTGCTTGACAAATCTAAAAAAGCTGTATCTTTGCAGCGTCAATCACGGAGGGAACGTGAAAGGCGAATTGGACTAGTAGCTCAATTGGATAGAGTCCCTGACTACGGATCAGGCGGTTGTGGGTTCGACTCCCGCCTAGTTCACTGAAGGCAACGAATTGAAGTCGTTGCCTTTTTCATTTTAAAATGTAAAAAATGGGAATTTACGTCAACGACACGATATGCGCAATCTCGACGGCCTCCGGAACGGGCGCCATCGCCGTCATCAGACTTTCAGGCGAGAGAAGTCACGAAATAGCACTTTCTGTTTTCAGGAAGAAGACAGGCGCATTGAACATCAATGATATAAAAGATTACAAAGCGTATTTCGGCGAGGTTTTCGACCCGAAATCAGAAGACAACTCAATGGTTGACGAGGTGCTTGTGACGTTTTTCAAAAATCCCCATTCCTACACCGGCGAAGACTCCGTTGAGATAAGCTGCCACGGTTCTGTTTACGTGCAGCAGAGAATCCTCGAACTCCTTGTAAACCAAGGCGCACGCCTCGCCGGGCCGGGCGAGTTCTCGAAACGCGCCTTCATCAACGGGAAGTTCGACCTCACACAAGCCGAGGCCGTCGCCGACCTGATCTCATCGCAGAACGAGGCGTCGCACCGGATAGCCGTCAACCAACTCAAAGGCGGATTCTCGAAAGAACTGAGAGAACTTCGCGCAAGACTCCTCGACCTCACCTCTCTCCTTGAACTCGAACTCGACTTCTCGGAAGAAGACGTGGAGTTCGCCGACCGCACGCAGCTGCGGGAAATACTTGACGAATCGCTCCGTCACATCGGCAAGCTGACCGACTCGTTCAGGCTGGGCAACGCCATAAAGAACGGGATCCCCGTGGCCATCGCCGGCGAGACGAACGCCGGAAAGAGCACGTTGCTGAACGCCATCCTCGGCGAGGAACGCGCCATCGTCTCCGACATCGAAGGCACCACACGCGACACCATCGAGGAGACTTTCAACATCGATGGGACGCTTTACCATTTCATCGACACCGCCGGAATACGCGAGACATCGGAGACAATCGAAAAAATCGGCATCGAGCGCACCTTCCGCAAAATCTCCGAAGCCGACATCATTCTCGGAATGCTCGACCTCACGAAAGGCTACGAAAACGTCTGCAAGTCGGCGGAACTGATCATTTCGAAAATCGATTCTGAAAAACAAACTCTGCTGCTGATTGGCAACAAGCGCGATTTGGCCGGCTCCTTCCCTATTTCACAATTACAAGAATCATACCAAAACATTCCTTTTTCATTCATTTCCGCAAAGGACACCGCAGACATCGACACTTTAAAATCGTTGATTATCAAATGTAGTGACATTCATAAGGTTACATCAAACGAATCGTTGGTGACCAACGCACGTCATTATGAGGCATTGGCAAATGCGGCGCAAAGTCTGCGCCAAGTACGCGAAGGCATGGACATGAACCTCTCTGCTGACTTGTTGGCGGAGGACTTGAAGCAGGGACTTTATCATCTCGGCGGCATCACCGGCGAGGTGACGAACGACGAAGTGCTCGGAAATATTTTCGGACGGTTTTGCGTGGGAAAGTAGATATTTTACCGATGCCCTGCCCTCCTCTTTCGACCGCCACACATATCTACAGACCGCAGCACGAATCGGCATCCCTGCCAGCACCGCCGACAAGCAGATTCGCCGGTATATCGCGCAGGGGCTGATTGGCAAGGAAGGAACGAAGGTTTATGTGAAAAAAGGTTAATATTCATTCAATGTGAACACGATTCATGATGCAGACTTAAGAATCACTACACAATATCTCAGACAACTTCTTCATCAACACCTTACAATGTGGCACATCTTCGTTGGCGGCGAGCACTCCGCTTCATAACTGATTCAGTTTCAAGCTGTTAATTTGGTCAAACTCAAGTTGTTTAAAGAGCGACGAATTAGTTTGATATCAATTCCTAAAAAATATCAAGTAAAATCGGTCTATAGGTCAAATTGCAGGATACAGCATCTCTCAACCCCTTGTAAATACAGG
>JAKSMW010000047.1 GCA_024400395.1 Bacteroidales bacterium | reverse complement strand
CGCCGTAGTCGTTGCAGCCTGTGCCGCTGAGGTGAGTGTGGCTGAAGCCGAGGATTGTGCTGTCGGAGATGTGGTATCCGGAGCAGCCGTCCCAGCTGTCCATGCGTGTGTCGGGGCTGAGCTGTATCATCCCGAAAGGAGCGGTGACGCCGGGGTAGGTGTGGCCGTGGCCGCCGGTGCCGATGAATGTGTTCACGTAAGATGCCGGCTCACGTCCGGAGTCGGCGATTTGGGGTTCTGACGAGCATGCCGTGAAAAGCAGTGCCGCAACGATAAGTGCAAAAAATCTCTTCATATTTTTGTATTAATTATAGTTTTCATCTTCGTTTTCATTTTCACTTTTAAGGCCGTAAAAATAAGACTTTTTTCGTTACGGTGAGTTATATTTTTAAAGTCTTTACAAACTTCATTAGCATTATGATTTTTTTATTACTTTTGCAATTTAAAAAATGATGTGTCATTATGAAGTACCCCATCGGAACACAGACGTTCAGCAAAATCATAGAGGAAGGCATTTGTCACTTTTCAACATTTGTTTGTTAATATTTTTAAGAAAAATATTTGACAAAAATCAAGTTTGTTATCAAAAAGATTAGTATTTTTGCAACCGCATAATTCTTTAAAAGAAAATTATATTAAAGTAATAATTAAAATTAAACAAAATGAAAAAGGTATTTTTACTTTCATTGGGCCTTATTTTAGGCGCAAGTGCATTCGCACAGAAACCAGTCGTAAAAGACACCAAAGTTGCTCATCAGGCAAACCTTAAGGAAATGTCAGTCGGCAACGACATCAACAACACACCAGCAACATTCTCGGCAATGAACAAGAGTGTGGTCGTGAGAACAAGTTATGAGGTCACAAACGCCGAGACAATGTGGACGAACTACGACCTCCAGTCGAACGGGTTCGTTTCGAACCGTATGTATCAGTTGCCAAACGGTTCAGTCGCGGTGGCAGCGACAATGTCACACGAAGCCAACCAGTCGGCGACAGACCGTGGTACAGGTTACAACTTCTGCGCCAATGGTGACAACGAAGGTGGCTGGGGCGAACAGCCGGACGAGCGCGTCGAAGGTGCGACGAGAACAGGTTGGCCGTCAATCGCACGTTACGGTGCTAACGGCGAAATCCTCGCAGTTCACAACGACGGTGTCTATGTGTTCTACAGAGAGACAGCCGGTCAGGGCGAATGGATCCCGGTCAACGGAACAGGCAAGCTTCCGGTTCAGGTCCCTGCAGGTTATACAAACGCAGCAGAACCATCATGGCCAAGAATCGCGACATCAGGCGACAACCACAATATCGTCCACATCGTCGCTGACATCCAGTTCTCAGGCACGACAACAACCCAGACACAGATTGTCTTCCGTTCAGAAGACCTCGTAAACTGGACATGCAACTACTCACCATTGGCAGACTATGACGCAGCCGAAGGCATCTATTCAGCTGATGACTATGCAATCGCAGCAAACGGCAACACAGTCGCCATCCTTTACACAGGTTCAGTGACAGGCGGCACAGAAATGTTCAAGTCAACAGACAACGGTCTCACATGGGAGCGCACAATGATTTGGGAAAACCCATACTACGGCCTCGACTGGGAGACAGACCCGGCATCAGTCTTCACAGACACACTGTTCGGAGCTAACAACGGTTCTATCTGCATCGACAACGACGGCATCGCACACGTCGCCATCAACTGCTTCGAGTTCCTCCATTCAGACAACACAACCTCATACACATACTGGTCAGGCCTTTCAGTTGACGGTATCGCCTACTGGAACGAGACAATGGAAGCTCCTATCCAGTCAATAGACGGCAACCCGCACCACGCTTTGAGACTCTGGTGGGATGCAGGTGACGGTTACATCGGACACATTGAAGACGACAGCATCAGATTCTGCGGCTGGATCCAGCCAGACCCGGAGACATACTGGAACGAGTTCAGCAACGACATGTTCTATCATGAAAACGACTATAGCAACCACTGGATGGGCCTTTCAGCGAGTCCAGCTATCGCAGTTGACCCGGCCGGCAACCTCGCAGTGGCTTATTCAGTCCCGACAATCGGTGATGGCGACGGCACATACTACTACAGACAGGCCTACGTCAGCACAAAGCAGGCAGGCGAAGAGAAATGGAATGTCGCCCAGTACAACCTTCAGGAAGACTTCATGCTCAGCATGTCAGAAGGCATCTGGACAAACGCTGTTTCAAACCCTGTCCACGAAAATGAATTCTGGTTCTCATTCCAGATGGATGATGTCATCGGCCTCTACTGGGGCACAGATGCAACACAGACAATGGCTTCAGAAAACTACATCCAGGTTGCGAAGATATTCAACGCGGACGGTGTTGAAGAAAACGAATCAATCGATGTCGTCTATAACATCTATCCTAACCCGGCAACAGACTATGTCGTCGTCGAGTCATCAATGAACGCTGATGCAACAATCACATTCATCAACCTCGCAGGTCAGACAGTGAAGAGCTTCAACAGAAGCCTCACAGTCGGTGCCAACCACATCAGCATCGACCTCGAAAGCGGTGTCTATTTCTGCACAGTCAACGCCAACGGCTTCAACAAGACAACCAAAGTCGTTGTTAAGTAATCGGTTAAAATAGTTTAAGTCAGAAAGGCCAAGGTCTGAAGGTAATTTGGATCTTGGTCTTTTTTAGCGTTAAAGGTTTCATAGTTTCATGGTTCATGGTTTCATGGTTTAAAAGGTTTAAAGTTTCAAATTTATAATATTATGAAGAAATTATTATTATCAACAGTTGCGGCGGTCATGGCGTTATTTATGATGTCGTGCGGCGCAAAAGTCAACGAAGTGTCAATCAAAGATTTCAGTGCGAAGGCGAAAGACTTTGTCGGTCAGGAAATCAGCATCAAAGGCGTGGCGAACCACATCTGCAGCCACAGCGGAAGAAAACTCTTCCTCGTGTCACCCGAAGGCGGCGACGCCATGGTGACGGTGTTCACCAACCCGGAGATGAAACCCTTCGACAAGGAGACCATCGGCAAGACATACACGGTGAACGGGACGGTGAAGATCACCCAGACCATCGACAACGAATACCTCGATGAATGGGAGGCCGAAGTCATGAAAGCCATCGAAGAAGGCATTGTCGCGGAAGAAGAACACTGCGGCACGGAAGCCAAGGCCGCCGGCCTCGAAGTCGATGAACAGGCCGAGAATCAGGAACTCGCCCAAATCAACCAGCTCCGCGAGAAAATCAAAGCCAACAACGGCGAGCCGATTCACTTCTACCACGTGGAATGCAACAGCTTCGTCACTGAGTAGAGTTAAAAGATTAGAGATTAGAGATTAGAGAGTAAAGAGTAAAGAGGCTGTCGCACAATGGTTGAGTCCTACTGTCGTGCGCCAGCCTCTTTTAACTTTACTCTTTTAACTTTACTCTATTAAACTCAAAACCACCATTTCCGATGGCGGAAGAACAGCGTCAGGCTCACTCCCATCAGAACCATCACGCCGACAATGATCCACAACGCCGTGGTGGAGCCTTCCGGGATGAAAGGAAACACCACGTTCATTCCGAAAAGTCCGGTGACGAACGTCAGCGGGAGTATGATTGACGACATCAGGGTGAGAATCTTCATGATTTCGTTGGTCTTGTTGCCCTGCATCGAGTCGAAGGTCTTCGACAGTCCTTCAATCAAGTCTTCATAGTCTTCAGTCATGTCCCACACCTTCTGGTAATAGTCGAGGATGTTGCCCCAGTAGTCTTCCATGTATTCGAGGTCGCCGAAACCTCTGATCTGACCTGTCTCGAAGGAATGGAACACCCGCAACTGCGGCTTGAAGATAGTGTTTATCGTGATGATGTTCTTTCGCGTAACGCTGATTCTCTCGATGATCTTGACCTGCTTCGAGGCGAACAGCTCGCGGTTTATCGACTCCAGGTCAAGTCCGACTTTCTTCAGAAGATAAAGAGACTCCATCATCAGCTTCTCGAAGATGCGGTAAAGCAGGATGTCGGAGGTCTTGAGGTTCTCGACGAGTTCCTCCGGGTCGCGTTCCTCATATTCATTGAAAAGCTGGCTCACGTACCAGGGTGACTTCTCAATCGTGATGACATAATCTTTGCCCCAGAAGAACTTCACCTCTTTTGTCTTGATGAACTTGTTCTGACGGTCGAAGTTGGGATACTGGAGAATCAGGAAATAATAGTCGTCGTAGATATCTATTTTCGGACGTTGGTTTATCGACTTGCAGTCTTCAATGTCCAAGGGGTGGAAATGGAACGTCTCTCTTAGGAATTTAAAATCGTCCTCATCCGGACTTGTCACATGCCGCCATTTCAGCGAGCCGATTGTCAATGTTTCAATCATCCTTTTACCCCTTTCTTTTAATTAAAGCTGAAAGTCAAAGTCGAAGACACTTCAACTTATAACTTTACAAACCTTAAACTTTATACTATTGATTCTACATTCGTTTATTATTTTTCAAAAAACGTGCAAAAGTACGATTTTTTATTCAGAAAAGCAAAAAAAACTTTCAAAAAACTATTTCGCCATGCGGATGAACATTCTTGGTTGCACGTCGGCCATGACAGTCAACAATGTAACGCTTGATTTTTCATCTTCTCGGAATTCATTTCCATTCAAAAGTTGAGATGAGATGACGCACGTCATCGGTGATGTAATTGATTATCGGCTGCATGGAGTCGTTGTTCGGTCTGATGTTGAAATAGAGCGAGCCGCGCATGAAATGCTCGGTGCTGTCGGTGAGATAGAACTGAAGCGGCGACGCCACGTCATCGCCTTCGAGGAAATACACGAGTCCGTAAACGTCTTTGTCGTGGTTCACCACCACGCTGTCGCGGATTCCCGTCGCCTTCACTATGTGCTTGGTAATCATGGTGTGAGCGTCTTCAAGGAAGTCACCGAGATTGCCGTCAACATTCTTGTAGGAGACGTGCACGGTGCCTTTGTATTTCGGGAACTCCACGTTGACCCAGTCTTTCTCCTCCGGCGAGTACGGGTCGGGCGTTATCACCGAATATGTCGGGACTTCAAAGCTGTAACGCTGCATCGAGTCAAGCCTGAGATATTGTTTTTCAGGCAGGTCGATGCGGAAATAGCCTCTCGGCTTCGGCTGCGGATTCCTGTCACCGCACGATGAAAGGAACACAAACACAAACATGAAAGAAAAGACTGTGATGAAACGCATGATGGCATCGTTTCTCTCCTCTCTCCACTTTCCTCTCTTAACTGTTTTCATTTCTCGTGACTTTAATCTCAATAATGTGTCGTTTGTCGGCCTTTTCAATCTGGAACACAAAATCTCCGAACGATGTCGAGAATCCTGCTTCGGGGATACGGCCTTCCATTTCGAGGATCATGCCGCCGAGCGTATCCGACTCACCTTTCACGTCATCGAAGTACAAATCATTGATTTGAAACACTTTACAGAAGTCCACCAAACTTATCTGCGCTTGGAATACGTATGTCTTGTCGTCAATTTTGTGGTAGTTCTTGTTTTCCGTTATGGCATCGAACTCGTCGCTGATGTCGCCCACGATTTCCTCTAATACGTCTTCCATGGTGACGAGGCCGGATGTGCCGCCGTATTCGTCAACGACGATGGCGATATGGATTTTCTTGGCGCGGAAATCCTGGAAGAGGTCATTGATTTTCTTGTTTTCCGGGACGAAAAACGCGGGGCGCAACAGGCTCTGCCATTCGAAGTCATCCTTGTCGAAATACGGGAGGAGGTCTTTGACATAAAGTATGCCTTTTATCTCATCGAGGTCATCGTCATAGACCGGGATTCGGGAGAAGCCGTGTTCGACGATGAGTTCGAGCAGATGGCTGTATTTCGTCTTATGCCGTATCGCGAAGAGTCTGACGCGCGGCTGCATGATGTCGCTGACTTCTTTTTCGCCGAAAGTGGCGATGCCTTGCAGCATGGAGCGTTCTTCCGACTGTGTCTCGTCGGCGGTGGTGAGGTCAACGGCGGTGGTGAGATCCGACACGGAGAGCGAGCTGACGTTTTTCTTGGCGAGCCGTTTGTCGATGAGTTTCGTGGAGCCGACGAGAAGAGCGGTGAGCGGCTTGAAGAACACCATCAGGCCTTTTATCACCGGCGCGAGCGATGTCGTCAGCCTGCGTGCGTTTTTCACGGCGGCGATCTTCGGCACCATCTCTCCGAAAATGAGAAGAAGCGACGTTACGACGACGACATTGATGATGAAGGCCCACACCGGGCTGGCCGCCATGTTGAACATAAGCGACATGATATAAGTCGAGAAAATCGTTATCGTGACATTCACCAAATTATTGGTAATCAATATTGTGGCAAGAAACGTCTTCGGCATTTTCAGCAGTTCCAGCACGAGTTTGTCAGACCGACGCTCCGAGTCTTCGAGTTCGTTTACATCACTCGGCGACAGTGAGAAGAACGCCGTCTCGCTTGCCGATGCGAGGGCGGAGCACACAAGAAGCAGGCAAAGTATCACGAGGCAGACCGCCGCCGTCCACGACACGCCTAAAAAGAATGGCTCCATGACTTATTGCTGTTGTGTTGCGTATGCGTTGTACGATGCGTTCGGGCTCTGTTGGATGCGGCCTCCGCCGAGGCTCATCATCTTATCAACCAAAATCTCGGTGACATGACGTGTAACATTCTGTGCGTCAACATATTGACGAGTCTTGATACGACCTTCCACGTACATGCTGTCACCTTTTATATAATTACGGCGCCTGTCGGCGATGTCCTGCGCTATCTGTCCGAAATTCACGAGGTTGTGCCATTCGGTCTGTTCCTGCCAGTTTCCGTCCTTGTCGCGGTAACTTTCTGTCGTAGCTAAAGAAACCGACATCTTTTTCGTTCCGTTCTCAAATGTGATGATTTCAGGGTCTTTGCCCAGATTTCCTATCAAAATGACTTTGTTCAAACTTGCCATATTCAACTTTCAGTTTAGTTTGCAAAGGTAATATTTTTTTCAAAGCGGATGGAAATACTTGCATTTTTTGTCAAAAACATCATCAAAAAAAGACAATAAAACGTATCTTTCAGATAATGAATGAAAAAAATTAATTTTTTTTTCGTTTAGATAAAAAAATGTATTATTTTTGCAGCCTGAAATTTATCAAAAGTAATAACTAAATATTAAAGACATGACAAAAGCTGAAATCGTAGCAAAAATCGCTGAAAAGACTGGCGTTGAAAAAGGCGCAGCACAGGCAGTGGTCGAATCATTCATGGAGATTGTAAAAGATTCAATCAAGAGTGATGAACCTGTTTACCTTAGAGGTTTTGGTAGCTTCATCAAGAAGACCAGAAAAGAGAAGATGGGCAGAAACATCAAGAAAGGCACATCAATCACTATTCCGGAACACAGCATCCCGGCATTCAAGCCTGCAAAGACTTTCGTCAACGAACTCAAGTAGTATCAGATTTTAAATTTTTTATACTATGCCAAACGGTAAAAAACATAAAAGGCACAAAATGTCCACCCACAAGCGCAAAAAACGCCTCAGAAAGGACAGACACAAAAAGAAATAATCTCTAAGAGATGATTTCTCACAGGACATAACACAACATTGCGACATTGTTGGCAATGTTGTGTTATTGTTTGTTATTGAAATTCAAACCTTTGTAATATTATGGACAACACAAACACAGTTTCGGAAGTCAACAGAGAACTTGTCATCAGTTCTGATGTTTCAGAGGTCAGTATAGTCTTGTTGGAAGACAAGCAGCTTGTTGAATTTCACAAAGAGCAGAGCAACACCAGCTTTGCGGTGGGCGATGTGTATTACGGCCGCATCAAGAAGATTTTGCCGGGTCTCAACGCGGCGTTCGTTGACATCGGGAGTCAGAAGGACGCGTTCCTTCACTATCTCGACCTCGGGCCGCAGATTCGTTCGTTGATTGAATATTCGAGGCTCGCCAACGAGGGCCGCGCGAACCAGTCAACGATGAACAAGTTCCAGCTGAAGCAGGACATCGAGAAGACCGGCAAGATTTCCGACTTCCTGCAAGCGGGCGACCAGATTCCGGTGCAGGTCGCCAAGGAGCCGATCAACACCAAGGGGCCGCGCATCACGGCGGAGATTTCGTTCGCGGGACGTTACATCGTCCTCGTGCCGTTCGCCAACCGCGTGTCGGTGTCATCGAAGATACGCAGCAACGAGGAGCGCACACGTCTCAGGCGGCTGATACAGAGCATCAAGCCGAACAATTTCGGGGTCATCATCCGCACCGTGGCCGAAGGCAAGACCATCGATGAGCTCAACGCCGACCTGAAGTACCTCATCGCGAAATGGGACCAGATGGCGTTCGCCATCTACGGCAGCAAGGCCCCGGCGAAACTCGTCAGCGAGCTCGACCGCACGTCAGCGATGCTCAGAGACATGCTCAACGAGTCGTTCAACGCGATAACCGTTGACAACCAGGCTCTTTACGAAGAAATAAGAAGTTACATATCCACCATCGCCCCGCAGAAAAGCGACATAGTGAAGCTCTACAAAGGCAAGGAGCCTATTTTCGAGAGCTACAACGTCGCGCGGCAGATCAAAGGGCTGTTCGGCAGGATTGTGACGATAAGAAACGGTGTCTATCTCATCATCGAGCACACCGAGGCCATGCACGTCATCGACGTCAACAGCGGCCACCGCGTGAACAAAGACAACTCCCAGGAGGAGAACGCAGTGGCGGTCAACCTCGAGGCGGCAACAGAGATAGCACGGCAGCTGCGACTGCGCGACATGGGCGGCATCATCATCGTTGACTTCATCGACATGCACGAGGCGAAGAACCGCAAGCTGCTGTTCGACAAACTCACCGAAGAGATGGCCAAGGACCGCGCGAAACACACGATACTCCCCGCGACGAAGTTCGGACTCATACAGATCACACGGCAACGCGTGCGCCCCGAGACAGAAGTCACCGTCCAGGAGAAATGCCCCGTATGCAACGGCACCGGCAAGATAAAGTCATCAATGCTGTTCATCGACGAAATAGAAAGCAACCTCAAATACCTGCTTCTCGACCAGAACGAAAAAGAAGTCACAGTGCAGGTGCATCCTTTCGTCCACGCTTACCTCACCACCGGAATCATCTCGAGAAGAAGGAGATGGATGTGGAAATACCACAAGAAAATCCACGTGCAGGAGGTCAAGTCGTTCCACATGCTACAGTACAACTTCCTGAACCAAAAAGGAGACGACATAACTTTTTAGTTGAAAGTTATAAAGTTTCAAAGTTTCAGGGTTTCAAAGTAATTAAGTAAACAAGACTTCCGAAAGAAAAAGAAGAGGCGTCACGGTGAAAGTGGCGCCTCTGGTTTTTTGGGATGGTTCGCCGAGTAGAAAGATTGAAAACAAATTATTCACAAAACCTTCAGCACATCTATAAATTCATTCTTCGTATAGCCGCCGTCAACTTTGTTGACTTGGAAAATATTGGTGTTTCCATTTACCATACAAGCTTCAAATTATATCTCAAAAAAAGGTGTTTTTTTTACAAAATAATATTATCTTTGCAAAAAATTTTGCAATGAATTGGTCTTCATTTACATTTATTGATTTGTTTGCCGGCATTGGTGGAATCAGGCTGGGTTTTGAATCAGTCGGCGGCAAATGTGTTTTTTCTTCCGAATTTGATGAGGATGCATGCAAGACATACGAAGCTAATTTTGGAGAACATCCTTCTGGCGATATCACAAAAATTAATTCCTGTGATATTCCTGATTTTGACATTTTGCTGGGAGGCTTTCCTTGTCAGGCATTTTCGATTATTGGCAAACAGGAAGGATTCAACAACGAAACCTGTGGCACATTGTTTTTCGAGATTGAACGTATTTTAAAAGACAAATCTCCCAAAGCATTTATGTTAGAAAATGTCAGGAATTTGACAGCGCATGACAATGGCAACACATTCAAAGTGATAATCAATCATTTAACAGCGTTGGGATACAGCGTTTATTCAAAAGTGTTGAACGCATTAGATTATGGATGCCCTCAGAAAAGAGAGCGAATAATTATCGTTGGATTTAAAGACAATGTACTGTTTTCATTTCCGCAGCCATTTGAAAAGAGAAAGCCTTTATCTGAAATTTTAGAACAAAATGTATCTGAAAAATATTACGTAAAACCTGCAATAAGAGATTCAAGATTAGTAAGATTAAAAGACAAAAACTACCCCAAACCTTATATATCACATGAAAATATCGGCGGCTCAATAACACCACATCCTTATTCAGCGGCTTTGCGAACTGGTGCATCCGCAAACTATATTTTGATAAACGATGAAAGACGTCCTACGGAAAGGGAAATGCTGAGAATCCAAGGTTTTCCTGACACATTTAAAATAGCTCTACCATATAGTAAAATAAAACATCAATGCGGAAATTCAGTTGCTGTCCCCGTTATGAAAGCGGTGGCAAAACAGATGTTAAGTGCTTTGAAAATGATTGTTTCTTAAACAGATACAATCAATTAAAAACAGCAAACATCTTGCTAAACAAGCTGATAGAAGAAATCACATTGGAATTTCCATCAATTAATGATGTACCTCAAATATTGACAGACCGACACTATGAAAACATATCAGATGGATTCTGGAAACATAAGCTGTGAATATAAAAATAGTTGAGCAGCAGCATATTACAAGTTTTTTCCAACTTCATATTTTCTTAAAACCCGCCGTTGTAAAACGCTTCGGTCTGCACATAGCACACAAAATAGAGGTCGTTGAATGTTATCTCCTGATCTGGAAAGTATATGTTGCTCATAATTCGTAAGATGTTATATATTTAGGTCTATAGGTCAAATTGCAGGATACAGCATCTCTCAACCCCTTGTAAATACAGGCGATTCCGACGATTCAAAGCTTTCAGCCACAAAATCGATGCTTAAAAGTCTTCTATAGGTCATTTTGCAGGATACGACATGGCTGCATCCCTTGTATACACTAACTTTGCGCGAGTTTCAAAACTCAAAAAAAAGTTAGTATGCGCAAGAGTAAATGCCCCGTGTGCGGATCTTCACACACAGTAAAGAACGGCAAGAGAAAAGGAAAGCAAGTGTATAAATGTGCGGACTGTGGTTATCAGTTTCGCAATGATCGTCTGCCGGATGACTTTCTTTTGTGGAAGTTATACCAGGGCAACAAGCAAACCGTCAAAGAACTTGCGGAACAGTTTGATGTAAGCGAATCCACCATCAAGCGCCGTCTTCGAAACGTGTCGATAGAATGGGAGCAGCCGTCGTTGTCAGGAGGTGGGTTTGTCCATCTTGATGCGACATACTGGGGGCGCAATTGGGGGATAATGCTTGCTCTTGATGATGCGACAGGTCGTGTGCTTTACCTGGAGTTCATCAAGAACGAGACGAACGCAGACTACGAGTCGGCAGTGCGAAGTATTGAAGAACGCGGCTATGAGATAAAAGGGCTCATCATTGATGGGAAGCAGAGCCTGTTTGGCATCTTCAATGACTATAAGGTTCAGATGTGCCAATTTCATATGAAACAGATAATCAGACGCTATCTCACTCTTAATCCGAGGCTTAAGGCGGCCCGTGCCCTCAAAGGGCTGACGGACTCCCTGACCACCGCAAGCCGGGGCACCTTTGAACAGAGCTACAGAGCATGGAAAGAGGAATGGAATGGTGTGCTCAACAGACGCACACAACTTAAATCAGGCAGAACACAATACACGCACAAGAGATTGCGTTCTGCCATGCACAGCATAGATTTCTATCTTCCGTATCTTTTCACTTGTCAGACGGCGGCGTGTGAGGGAATGCCCAACACCAACAACAAGATTGAAGGGACCTTTACGGATCTGAAGAAGAACCTGAACAACCATGGCGGTATGACGGAAGAGAATCGCAAGCGATTCATTTGCGGGTTTTTCTTGGCATTGATAAAACCACTTGCATAATGCAAAAAGGCGGACCGGACAGCACGTCCAATCCGCCATTGCATTTTGCAATTTGGTATATACGGCTCTATTCCTC
>JAKSMW010000046.1 GCA_024400395.1 Bacteroidales bacterium | reverse complement strand
CCAGCATAGACTTGTACAGCGACGAAATCAACCTTCACACAAAACGGAAAGAGCCTGAAACTTATCACGTTGATTTCGATTACATTATGGGGAATCCGCCATTTGTGGGCGCAAGACTGATGTCGGAAAGCCAAAAGCAAGATATGACAGATGTCTTTGGTTCGAAATGGAAAAACATAGGCAATATGGATTACGTGTCGGGATGGTATCTGAAGGCGGCAAAGCTGATGAGAGGTAACAACACCCGCACCGCCTTGGTTTCGACCAACAGCATAACCCAAGGCGAACAGGTGGCAAATCTCTGGAAGCCTTTGTTTGAAGATTACGGCGTTCATATCGATTATGCCTACCGCACATTCCGCTGGGATAGCGAATCCAACCTAAAAGCCCACGTACATTGTGTTATTGTCGGCTTTTCGGCGTGCGGAAACAATCAAAAAACAATTTATACCGAATCGGCGACACCAATACAAGCGCAAAACATAAATCCGTATCTGATTGATGCACCAAGTGTTTGGATTGAAAGCAGAAACAAGCCTTTGTGTGATGTGCCGGAAATAGGAATCGGGAACAAGCCGATTGATGGTGGCAACTATTTGTTCACCGAAGATGAAATGAAAGAGTTTATAAAAAAAGAACCTAAATCTGCGAAGTACTTCAAAAAATGGATTGGAGCAGATGAGTTTATAAACCGTTGGTTTCGTTATTGCCTGTGGTTGGGAGATTGCCAGCCAAATGAATTGCGTTCGATGCCGGAATGTTTAAAGCGCGTTCAAGCTGTTCGTGAATTTCGATTGTCCAGCAAAAGTGCGGGAACACGTAAAATCGCTGACAAACCGACTCGTTTTCATGTCGAAAACATGCCGAATGGAAATTATATTGTTATTCCTGAAACCTCTTCAGAAAAAAGAAGATATACACCTATCGGTTTTTTGACCCCCGACATTCTTTGTAGCAATGCAATAAGATTAGCACCCAACGCCACGCTCTATCATTTTGGCATTTTAACCTCAAATGTCCACATGGCGTGGATGCGGGTTGTTTGTGGAAGATTGAAATCGGATTATCGTTATTCAAAAGACATTGTCTATAACAACTTCCCGTGGCCAACGCCAACGGATGAGCAAAAGACTAAAATTGAGCAAACAGCCCAAGCAATTTTGGATGTGAGAGCCAAATATCCAGAGAGCAGTCTTGCTGACTTGTACGACGAGGTGACAATGCCACCGGAACTACGAAAGGCCCATAAGGAAAACGACAGTGCCGTTATGGCCGCTTATGGTTTCAATGCAACAATTCTATCCTCTAACAATGAATCTCAAATTGTTGCTGAATTATTCAAACTCCATCAAACAATAATAGAACAAAAACAATGAAAAAAGAAAAAATAGATTTCTTGACCATATTACACCTTGCAGAAATTTATCGAAATCAGTATCTGGAAAGAGGTCTTTGTCTGTCTCCAGAACAAAACGAAGCCTATTTCCGCGATTTTGTTGCGCAGTATTATTCCGCTCTTCGTTGGGGAAAACCTATTGAACTCAAAACAAACACCGATATACCTCTGTTCTGAATTTCACTGTCAATTTGACCGAAAGCGAGTGCGTGGCAGAATTGTTCAGGTTGTATGAGGAGTTGGTGAAGTGAGAGGACATCAGCAACCGCGAGAATGTGGAGCAGGGCGTTTCATCCCAATATTTCATCCTTCACTCAATCCCCCTCAAGTCCTTGTACAACTGCACTGCGTACAAATCTGTCATGTTCGAGATGTAGTCCAAGACGACCTGGATTTTTGAATATAAATCCGTTTTGTCGGTCATGAACTGCTCGGGTATCAACGAGAGAAGTTTCTTGCTGTACGCGCTCTCCTGATGGAGCATGGCGTGGACAAATTCGTTCAGCAGATTGCCGATGATGTTAAAACCTGTGACTTCAATCTTAACTACAGACGGATGCTTGTAAATGTTTGAGATTGAAAAACTTCTGCAACTCTCCAAGGCTTTGTTTTCGTACTTCGGAAGATGCGAGATCAGGCTCTTGCTGAACGTGCCTTCCATTATTTCGTCATAATGGTCGATGAAGACCTTCGACACGCAATCGACCAGTTTGTTGATGACGGTGGCACGCAGGAACGCCATGCGTTCGTTGGCGTCGGTGACGGTCTTGTAGACTTGTTCCTTTCTTTCGAAGAACCATTCGTCTGCCTTTTCATTCATGAAGGCGATGAAGTACTCTTCTATTGATTTTGTTTGGATTATGCCGCGTTTGTGTGCGTCTTCCATGTCCAAGATGAGATAGCAGATGTCGTCGGCGGCCTCCATCATGTACGAAAGCGGATGGCGGGCATAGACGGGCATCGTCTCGTCGAGACGCGGGATGCCGCAGCCGTTCATCACCTTCTCGAACATGGCAATTTCGGAGTTGAAGACGTTGTATTTCTTGCGGTCGCCTTTGCCGGACGACGGGTACGGATACTTTATCAATGTCGCCAACGATGCGTATGTGAGCGAGAGTCCGCCTTCGCGACGGCCTCTGAACTGATGTGTCAGCTGGCGGAAGGCATTCGCGTTTCCCTCGAAGGAGATGAGGTCAGTCCATTGATATTCAGGGATCAAACCTTTGAGCGACTTGCCTTCTCCGTGTTTGAAGTAGCTGCTTATCGTCTCCTCGCCGGAATGTCCGAACGGTGGGTTGCCGAGGTCGTGGGCGAGGCATGCGGTGGTGACGATTGTGTCGATGTCGTAAATGTCGTTCAGGATGTCATTGCCGAATCTCTCGGCGAGATGTTTGGAAACCTTACGCGCTATGGAGCGTCCTACGCTGGCCACTTCGAGGCTGTGCGTCAACCGGTTGTGCACCATCTGGCTTCCTGGGAGAGGGAAGACCTGCGTCTTGTTCTGCAAGCGACGGAACACGTTCGAGAAAATGATCCTGTCGTAGTCGCGCTGGAACTCGTTGCGGATGTCGGCGACACTCTGCGCACGAGCGTCACGCTGCGCTGAAAGTAATGATTTCCAATTCATTTTGCACAAGTTTTAATTATTTAACACAAGTTGCACGAGTTTTTTGTTTCGTATCCCTTTACCCTTCAACCCTTTACCCTTCAACCTTTTAACCTTTAACCTTTTAACCTTTAACCTTTTAACCTTTACCCTTTTAACCTTTTACCTTTTAACCTAATCACCTATATACCGTCCTCGCGTAGGGTGTGAGGTCTTGGGTGGCGAACTCGCCGCGTTGGTATTTCAGGTAGCCGGCGACGCCGATCATCGCCGCGTTGTCGGTGCTGAACTTGAATTTCGGGATGAAGACATCCCAGTGGTATTTCTTTCCGGCGGCGATCATCGCGTCCTGCAAGCCGGTGTTCGCGGAGACGCCTCCGGCAATCGCAACCTGCTTGATGCCAGTGTCTTTCGCCGCCTTTATCAGTTTTTTCATCAAGGTGTCGATGATGTCTTTCTGTATGGAGGCGCAGAGGTCGGCCTTGTTCTCCTCGATGAAGTTCTCGTTTTCTTTGAGTTTGTCGCGCAGGAAATATAAGAAGCTGGTTTTCAGCCCGCTGAAACTGTAGTCGTAGCCGGGGATGTGCGGTTTGCTGAACTGAAACGCGTCGGGGTTGCCTTCTTTTGCGAGCCGGTTGATAATCGGGCCGCCCGGGTAGCCGAGCCCCATGATTTTGGCGGTCTTGTCGAAAGCCTCGCCGGCGGCGTCGTCGATTGTCTTTCCGAGTATTTCAAGGTCAAAGTAATCGTTGACTTTCATGATCTGCGTGTGTCCGCCAGAGACCGTCAGACACAGAAACGGGAACTGCGGAACAGGCGACGGATTGTCGGGGTCCTGGGCGAAAAGCGCCAGGACGTGGCCGTTCGTGTGGTTCACCTCAATCAGAGGGATGTTCATTGCGAGAGCGTAAGCCTTTGAAAATGAAGTGCCTACAAGCAATGAACCTAAAAGTCCCGGTCCGCGTGTAAAAGCTATCGCACTTATTTGATTTTTTTGTATTTTTGCTTGTTTTATCGCAGCGTCAACAACAGGTATGATATTCTGCTGGTGGGCACGTGATGCAAGTTCAGGGATGACACCTCCATATTGGCGGTGAACCTCTTGATTAGCAATGACATTCGACAATACTGTCGTACCTTTGAGTACAGCTGCGGAAGTGTCGTCGCACGATGATTCGATGGCTAAAATATATTCGTTCATAACTAAAAAAGAATGCGCAAAAGTACAAAAAATAAACTAACGAAAGCAACTCACGTCATATTAATTATTATGACTGTGTTTTTGGCTTTGATTGCGAGCCTCTACGCCGCAATCCGTGATGTTACTGTACAAAGCATGATTGTCCGTTCCGCCGCAGGAATTGTGTCACAAAAACTTAACACCGAAGTCAAAATCAAGACTTTCTACGTCACCCCAAACCTCGAAATTCATATTGACGGAGTGCAAATCAATGATTTAGACCAATATCCGATGTTTGAAATCGGGGAGCTTAAGACAAAATTAGCCTTTGGCGACAATTCTGTTTTCCGGCTTAAGGAGGTTTATCTGAAAGACGCTCTCGGACGACTCGTCACCTACGAAGGCAACGAATTGTCGAACCTTTCTGAAATAATTTCACGGATTCCAAATCGTGGAAAAGAAAACGACACTGACAAAAAGTCTGACTTCAGACTTGCTGTTGACGACATAAAAATAGAAAATGCGCATTTTATCCTTTGGAATCAGAACAGAGATGACCAGACTCGCAAACGCATGGATTACAAGCACTTGGATGTCGGGAACATCAACATCACGGTTGATGATTTCAGCTTCGGAAACGATACCATAACCGGAAACATAAGAAGTCTTTCTGCTGAAGAAAGGTGCGGACTCGTAATCAACTCATTCAGTACCAATCTGATATTCTGTCCGGCAGACATAATTCTCGATGACTTGCTGATTGACCTCAACGATTCACATCTTGACCTTGATCTCGAATTCAAATTCAATGACGACGACGACTTCGACTATTTCGTCGATTCGGTTGTCATGATAAGCAATATCCGCGATACCCACTTGAATCTCAGTGACATAAGGTTCTGGTCTGATGTCATGAGAAAGATGCCTGACAATGTCGTGCTGAACGCTGATTTCAAAGGGATTGTCAATGATTTTACAGTTGAAAACTTGGATTTGAGCTTCGGCGAACGTTCAAATATCAAGGGAGATATTTCAATAAAAGATGTCTCAAGAAAAGATTTTAACATATCATATTGGGAAGTTGACTTCCCTGAACTTGTGACATCGTACGATGACCTCGTGAACTTTTACATTCCATCGTCGTCGGTGACAATACCTATTCCCGAAGAAATCAAATCAATCGGGAATGTTGCGTTATCGGTTGATTTTAAAGGCACTCCCGTTGATTTTGACTTCAGCTCTAACATAAAAACAGAAATCGGCAGGGTCAACGCCGAATTGAATCTCAATGAAGACGCAGGGTTGCCTGTTTATGACGCGAATATTGTCACATACGACTTTGACATGACCGAAATAATCGGGACGAAAGAACCTGCGAAAATCACCATGGCCATGCATTTCAACGGCAAAGGCACTGATGCCCAAGACGTTGATTTGAAAGGCCTTGCTCGTGTGAAGTCGTTGGAAATCAAAGAGAATGTCTTTGGAAATTTCAATATTAATCTTTCAATGAAAGATGAAAAAGCCATAGTCAACACACGAATTTCAGACCCGGATATTGATTTGAAGTTCGAAGCCCAGGCGAATCTCAAAGGCGACAAGCCGGTATTTGGTGCGGTCGCGAAAATCAGGAATGCGGACCTTCCGAACTTGCATCTCGTTGAAACAGATTCTGTTATGATTCTTTCAGCAAATCTTGACGTTAATTTCAGCGGTTTCAATCTCGATGAACTTATCGCCGACGTCAAAATTGACAGCACGTCATATTTCGATGGAAAAGATTATTACACGATGAATCATTTCAATGCTTCACTTTCTGATTACAGTGGAATAAAAACATCGACAATAAACTGCGATTTCTTTGATTTTCAAGCTGATGGCATTGTCCATTTCAACACTTTCGTCGATGCTTTGAAAAATGCGGTACTCTCTCATGTTCAGTTACCGTTTCTGAAAAAGGGTGGCGGCTTGTATGATGTTGACAAACAGGAGTTTGCGATGAAACTCGACTTGAAGCGAACCGATATGTTGGCGAGGTTGTTCTTGCCTCAAATCCGCATAGCTCCGGGGACTTCACTGACAGCGACGTTCACAACCGAAGGCACAGTCCACGGACAGGATTTCGAATGCCCGGAAATGAAAATCGGCAATGTCTTGGTCAAAGATATCGGATTGAGAAACAGCATTGATAATGAGAAGATTATATCTGAATTTACCGTTCGTGATTTGATTTTCAGAGACTCCACGGAAGAAAACTCGTCGAAGATAAATTTGGAAAACATCGTTTTCAGCACCATTGCGCAGAACGATTCCGTGTTCTTCAATCTCAACTGGGACAATCACAAGACGACAGGCCAGAATGTCGGCGATTTTTCAGCTGTTTTCACTCCTGACGACATCAAGGGCGGCTTGCTGTCGATATCGTCAAATGGTTTGGTAATCGCTGATACGCTATTGACCATGGATGACAACTGTTACATTGATTTTCAGGAAGATAAGACGATTATAAACAATTTCTGCCTTCATACAAAACTGCAATCGATAAAGATAAATGGCGATTATCCGAACAAGGCCGCAGATACGATAAACGTTTCGTTCCACCAATTGGATCTTTCGGATTTGAACATTTTGCTGATTGCCAAAAACATTGAACTTGACGGCGTTATCAATGGAGATGCGAGCCTTTCCGGAATCAATGACCACCTGTCGTTTACGTCAGGGCTTCTGTTAGATAATCTGTTGATTAACAGCAGATATGTGGGCGATGTTTCGTTGGATTCATATTGGAATAACCCTGACGAGTCGATTGTCATTAACGCCAAGATAATCAGCGAACGGGAAGGCGGCGAGAGCAACAAGACTTTTGAATTGCTTGGCAATTATTATACACTTCGAAACGATGACAATCTGAAACTCAACCTGAATGTCAATGACTTCAGATTGATTTCCGTCGAGCCGTTTGTCAAGTCGGTGATCGGGAGGTTAGACGGGGTTTTGAATGGCTCCGTCGATATTTCCGGATCGTTGTCCAAGCCCGTCCTTGACGGCTATCTTGCATTGGACGACGCCGGATGCAAAATCAATTTCCTGAACACATATTATAAGATTAATGACACCGTCCGCATGTCGGAAAATCTCATCAATTTTGAAAATCTTGAACTTCTCGACACTTTGGGAAACTATGCGACGGTGACGGGAAATATCACTCACAACTATTTGAAAGACTTTAACTTGGACATAAATCTTGAATGTGACAATTTCGCTGCGATGAACATTCCGGCTGACAAGGCGAGCGGTTTCTACGGGTCCGCCATCGCCGACGGCAACGTGGCTATCAAAGGCCCGTTTGACGACATCTTCATTGACATCGATGTCGCCACGCAAAAAGGAACCGAGATAAGCATCCCGCTTTCGGGACAAAGCACCGTTGACGACAATTTCATCGTTTTCGTACAGAAAAAAGTAGATGTTGACACGACATTTGACGATTATGTCCCGGAAGTAGCAAAGGCAAGCAACCTGACCTTGAATCTCGACGCAAACGTCAATTCGGATGCGAAGCTGAACATCATCCTGCCTTCAAACATGGGAAACATCAATGCGACAGGCGACGGCAACGTGAATCTCGGAATGAAGTCGGGAAATTTAACTTTGAAAGGTAACTACTTGATAAACAGCGGTTCTTTTGCATTCAACCTTCAGGTTGCAAACCGTGTGTTTAACATTCGCAAAGGCGGCACAATAAATTTCAACGGAAATCCCACAGATGCCGACATTGACATTGTAAGTACTTACAGGACAAAGGCTTCGCTGAAGACTGTAGGCGGTGGCATCGACACGACAATGGTCGGCGGCAACGTCATTGTTGACTGCATCTTACATCTTGAAAACAAGCTCATGAATCCGACAATAACTTTCGGAATTGACTTGCCTAATTCAAAAGAAGATGTCAAAACGGCCGTTTTCTCCGTCATCGACACCACAAATCAGACCGTCATGGCGCAGCATGTGCTTTCGCTGATGGTTCTCGGCTCGTTTGCAAATTCTAATGCCCTGAACTTCGCAAACATGGGCACGTCGGCCTATTACAATGTCATTACAGGTGCGTTAAACAGCTGGTTATCACAGCTTTCAAACAATTTCGACATCGGTGTCAATTACAAGTCGTTCGATAACTTTTCCAACGAGGAAATCGAAGTCGCATTGTCAACGCAACTGTTCGACGACCGCCTCACAGTTGAAGGCAACTTCGGAGTGATTAGAGAAACCAACAACACAACAAGCAACGCAAACAATATCGTTGGCGACATTGACGTGACTTACAAATTGAGCAAGAGATTGAGTCTCAAGGCTTATAATCACACAAATACAAATAATAACTCGAACTATTATTCTTACGAAAATATATCTGATTACACGCAGGGACTCGGTATCTCCTTGTCGCAAAACTTCGATAGATTCAGCGAGATTTTTACGAAACAGAAAAAAAACAACGACAAGAAGAAAGATAAAAAGGAGAAAAAAGACAGGAAAAACAAGAAAAACAACGAAAACGATATAATTGATAATGAAGCAGATGAACCAAAATGACAGACCTTTTAAGATTTACACGGCTTCGGCTGGATCGGGAAAGACTTTCACGATAGTGAAGGAGTATTTGGCGATTTGTCTCGGCGACAATTCCGACGCCTACCGCGAAATTCTTGCGGTGACGTTTACGAATAAAGCCGCCAACGAGATGAAAGCCAAGATATTAAATTTCATTCTCGGAATTATTGATAATTCAACGGAAACCGGAATCAAACTGATGAAAAACTTTCTGTTGGAGAAAACCGGCGTGACGGAGCAAGTCCTCATTGAAAGATGTAAAACATTATATACCAAGATTTTACATAACTACAGCGATATGTCGGTAAGCACTATCGACAGCTTTGTGCAGCACTTGTCGCGCAGTTTCGCCCGAGAACTCGACCTTCCAAGCCAGTATTCCGTCATGCTCGATGACGATGACCTCGTTGATGAAATAATCCAGCTTCTTTCAGACGAAATCGGTCATAACAAATTTATTACCAAGGTTTTATCTCAATTTGTCGAATATAATCTTTCTGAAGAAATATCTTGGAACGTGAAATCAGCCATTTCAGATTTCATCACAAAACTGCTTAAAGAAGATGCATATAAAAAAGGTTGCGACAAGGAAATAACCGAGATTGACGAGCAGAAATACAACGAAATAAAAGAATACGTTCACGGTGAATACAAAGCCATCAATGAAAATATTGATATCATAATCAATGAGTTAAGACAGAAAGAAAACGAACTCGGCATTACCGATGACGACTATGCACAGAAGTCAAGAGGACTGCCGAGCATCGTGAAAAAGATGCAGAAACGTGAAAACTGCGTCACTACGACAACGACAGACAAAATCCTTTCCGGCGAGAACGACTGGAAAAACAAGAAAAGCAAAATCATCGGCAACGAGATGCTTTATTGTTTCCAAAACGCCGTCGAAAGTTACAGAAATCTTTCATGCCGACAATTCATTTTCAAACTTATTGAAAAGGATTTGTATCTGTATGTACTTAGGAATCATATATTTGAGCTGATAAAAGAATATATCTCCGAAAGTTCGCAGGTTCACATCTCGGAATTTAACAAACGAATTTCAGATGTTCTCGGCGATTGCTCGGTGCCGTTTATTTATGAGCGGATCGGGGAGAGGTACAAGCATTATTTCATCGACGAGTTTCAGGATACATCGGTGCTTCAATGGCAGAATTTCCTTCCGTTGGTGGATAACAGCCTCGCGCAAGGCAACATGAATCTCATCGTCGGCGACGCGAAACAGTCCATTTACCGTTTCAGAAGCGGCGAGGTCGAGCAGATTATCAGCCTTCCGAAAATTTATAACCTCCCTAAAAACGGATTCGCCGCAAGCTGTGAGGAACAATTCATCAGTTCGGCCGACAAAAGGTCGCTGTCAACAAATTACCGTTCATGCAAGAATATCATCAAGTTCAACAACACGTTTTTCCGTTTCGCCGAGCGATATTTGGCAAATACAGACGTGGAAACCAATCTCGAACATGTGTTTGACGACACTGAACAGATATATAATTCAAAGGACGGCGGACTTGTATCGGTTGAACTTTTTTCGAGTGAGCTTGGCACAAAAGATTATAAGGAGAAAGTTTATGAGTCAATGCTTTCGAAAATTAACGAATTGCATTCAGAAGGTGTTGAATATAAAGATATTACGATTCAAGTTCGCTCAAATCGCGAAGGAACGGAAATCGCGAATTATCTTGTCGAAAATGGCGTTGAGGTGATTTCCGCCGAGTCGGTGCAACTTCAAACATCGGACAAAATCCAATTGATTGTCAGCACTTTGCAGTATTTTGTCAATGACGATAATCCTGTCACCATGAAGACGATGTCTTACTTTTTTGAAAAGACACACGAAGGCCGCTTCATGCCGTTGGTTTTCGATAACAAAAATGTAAGACTTGAAAAATCATTGCACAATGAATTGCAATCAATTCATAATCAGGCGTATAGCCTTTATGATTTGTGCGTTCAGCTTTGCAAGTTTTATGATTTCAATATTCTGGAAGATGTCTTTGTCCAGTATTTCATGAATATGCTTTACGACTGGCAATGCAGTCACAGCGGTGGCGTTGACGCCTTCATGGATTATTGGGAAAGGAAGAAAGGCAGCCTTTCGGTTCAAATCACCGGCGAGCTTAACTGCGTGAATATCATGACGATACACAAATCAAAAGGACTTGAATTCAAGATTGTGATGTATCCTTTCGCCGACACAATGCTGAAGACGAAACAGGGTTTTACGAAGAAAGAGATGTGGATTCAATGCGCTGACGACAAAAACGCAAAAGACATTCCGTATCTTGACGCTTTCCTCCTTCCGATAAGCAAAACCGAACTGCAAGGCACTGAATATGAAGACATTCTGAAGCGTGAAGAACAGAAATCGATGCTCGATACACTTGACGTGATGTATGTCTCGATGACGCGTGCCAAGGAACGGCTTTACATTTACACGACCGACAAGGTTTCAAAGACTGACACCGGTTACAATATCTTCAATGATTTTTTCAACGATAACCTTGATATTCAACATATTAAGAAAGAAAACGAAGAAATTAAGTTCGACGATTATTTCCTGAAAAAAGAGGAAATAAACGTTCAGGAAATGGAAGACCGCAAGATTTTCACGTTTGGTAACGCTGATTTCAGAAATGAAAACAAATCCGATTCAAAGGGTGAAGACGTTGATATTCTTGAACTTGACGAAACAGAGCAGGCTCCGAAATCGTTGAATTGGTTTGAAAAACTTTCCGTTGAACCCGACCCGACGATGATTTGGTCGAAGAACGGCACGTTCTTGCCCGATGAATGGGGCACGCTGGTTCACGAGATTTTCTCGAAAATCAGGACAACGGCGGACGCAAACCGTGCCGTGAGACCGTATGTCAACGACGGAACTTTGGATGAGGAAACGGCTGAAAAACTCATTTCCATGTTCAAGAAAATGTCTGATATCGAATGCCTTAAGCCTGCATATTCTGACAACGCCGAAGTATTGAACGAGATGGATATTCACACCTCTCTCGGAAATGTTGTCCGTCCTGACCGCTATGCCGTGACTAAAAACGGCATCATTCTTATTGATTACAAAACCGGAAAACACAACGAGAAATATCATCAGCAGCTTCTGGATTACATGATTGCGCTTCGTGAAATGAATGGAAATCAAGACATTAAGGCGTATCTCGTTTATCTTGGCGATGAAATTGATGTTGAGGAGGTAAGATTGGACAGATTATTTTAAATTTAAAAATATGAAAGCAAAAACTTTGATTATCAGCTTATTGCTTGCATTCGGCGCGTTGTCGATGCAGGCGCAGGACGAGGCGAAGATGCTTCGTTTTCCGGCGATTCACGGCAATCAGGTCGTGTTCAGTTATGCCGGTGACATCTATACCGTCGATGCCAAAGGCGGTGTGGCACAACAACTTACAAACGACGCCGACGCCTTCGAGATCTTCGCGCGTTTCTCGCCCGACGGAAAAAACATCGCATTCACGGGCCAGTACGACGGAAACACCGAGGTCTATGTCATGCCATCGCAAGGCGGCGTTCCGC
>JAKSMW010000045.1 GCA_024400395.1 Bacteroidales bacterium | reverse complement strand
CCTTTAGCATTGGTCGCCCAGCACCTTGTCCACCCTAATCGAACTTATGCTTCCAACGGCGATGGCTCCAAAGCCAGTATTCCGGTTTCTTTTTTATCGTTTCTTCAAGATATTCAACATATCTCTGCATCACGGCACCTTCAGGCAGCTCGTTTGGATGCTCGGTGATAAGCTTCACGTCAAAACGGTACATGCCGATCCTCTCCTTCACGACTTCATAATAAACGACCGGCAGATCATATTTCCTCGCGAACCCTTCAGCCCCGAAAGCACCGCCTTCTGCGAGTTCTTGAAACTCATCTCCAACAACCGCAAATCCCGGCAAGGCAAAAAGCAGAATTTCCGTGGCCGAGAAGGTGAAAACAAAATTTTTTGAGGAAGATTGACTTCGCACTCGAAATTTTCTGTAAATTTGCAGAAAATTTCGAGTAGATATGAATGGTGATAAATACATCAAGAGGGATATCTATCTTAAGCGATTGATTGACAGACGCGACAACGGTTGATGGGTTTGAAAGAATTGTGAATGGTTTGAACGCCCGCGATAATGTTGATGTGTACATCACAGGCAGCAATTCAAAATTTCTGTCGAGTGATATCAACACAATTTTCAGAGGCCGTGGCGATGAAGTTAGAGTTTACCCATTGTCATTCAAAGAATTTTGTACCGACAGAAACGAAAGCATCGGCGAGCTATGGAAAGAATACTACACTTACGGTGGTATGCCGGCACTTCGCAATCATCGCACACCCGAACAGAAAGTGGCCTACCTGCAACGGCTCTGGATGAAGACCTACCTCACCGATGTAATCGACCGCTATCACGTAAAAAACACACAATCGCTTGAGGCTTTGACCGACTCATTGTGTTCTTCGGTAGGTTCACTTACCAATCCTCTCCGCATTCGACATATACTTGAATCCGTTCAGAAAGTGAAACTTTCAAACGATACCATCGCAAATTATATTACCTATCTTGAAGATTCGTTTCTTTTTGAGGGAGCGAAACGCTACAATATAAAAGGACACAAGTATTATGAATCCATCAAGAAATATTATGCTGTTGATGTTGGGCTCCGTAATGCAAAGTTGAATTTCTGTCAGCAAGAAATCACGCACATTATGGAAAACGTAATCTACAACGAACTCCGTATTCGTGGCTATCTTGTTGATGTTGGTGTGGTTGAAACACGTGTTTATCACAACGGAAAATCGGAATATGTTCTCCACGAGGTTGATTTCATTGCAACCAATGGAATGAAAAAATATTACATACAGTCGGCCTTTTCATTGCCAGACGAAGAAAAAATGAGCCAAGAGCTGGTCCCTTTAAGAAAGATTGACGATTCGTTTAAAAAAATAGTCATTGTCGGGGATGACATTGCCACATACGTAAATGACGAAGGGATTGTATTCATGGGATTGTTCCAATTTCTGAAAAACGAGAAAGTCGTCATTTAGCTTTATCCCGAAAGCCCGCTTCTGTTTCCCGCCAACGCCAACCCCGAAATCTCTTGCCCTCCCTCACCCGCCTCCGCACCGAAAGCAGCAATTTTTGCGAGTTTGTGAAACTCATCTCCGAAGACTGCAAACTCGGTAAGGCAAAAAGCCAATACGATGAGGTTGAGGATGCGGCGATTCGCCAGCGCGGATATGTTGCGCACAACATTTCCATTTTTAAAAATGGCGTAATGAATTTCAACGATGTCATAATATTTGTATCTTTGCAAAAATTTTATTACGAAGGCAGCAACAAGAACAGAAATTGGATTAAAAGCCGTCCCAAAAGTGGAGAGTACTAAAATTTTTGCATCATTATAACTAACAAACACAAAGTATGTGCACATTCATCATCGCCTTAATCATCCTCGTAGTGGGCTACTTTATCTACGGAACTTACATTGCCCGCATCGTTGACATCAACCCGCAGAATCCCACGCCTGCTCTGACACGGACCGACGGCATCGATTTCGTTCCGTTGCCCACCTGGAAAGTCTTCATGATACAGTTCCTCAACATTGCGGGGCTCGGGCCAATCTTCGGCGCCATCATGGGTGCGCAGTTCGGCACGGCTTCTTATCTCTGGATTGTGTTCGGTACCATTTTCGGCGGCGCCGTGCACGACTTCGCTTCAGGCATTATGTCGTTGCGCAACAACGGCGAAAGTCTGCCACATCTCATCGGACGTTATCTCGGCGAAAATGTCAAGAAAGTGATGATTGTCCTCGTGCTGCTTTTCCTCACGCTGGCAGGTGCGGTTTTCGTCTCGCAGCCGGCCAACATCATCGTCGGGTCGCTGCATGCGCCGGAAGCAACTGTCGGAAGTGCGGCACTGCCGTTCTATATGAATGCCTATTTCTGGGTCGCTGTCATCTTCTGCTATTATCTTGTCGCCACGCTGTTCCCGATTGACAAGATCATCGGCAGAATCTATCCGATTTTCGCCATTTTCCTGTTACTCATGGCCATCGTGATACTGGTGGCCTTGCTGGTTCGATGGCCGGCACTGCCCGAGATATGGGAGGGCTTCGGCACGAAATACGACCCGTCGCCCATATTCCCGATGATGTTCGTGTCGATAGCCTGCGGTGCCGTCAGCGGTGCCCACGCCACGCAGTCGCCTATGATGGCACGCTGCCTGAAAAACGAGAAGGACGCCAAGCCCGTATTTTATGGTGCCATGGTCGCCGAAGGCATCGTGGCACTCATCTGGGCCGCGGCTGCGACAGCTTTCTATCAGGACAACGGAACTGCCTTCACCCAGGGACAGGTGGTGAATTTCATCTGCCACAACTGGATAGGTGTTTTCGGTGGCATACTCGCCATCCTCGGCGTGATATTCGCCCCCATCACCACGGGCGACACGGCACTGCGTGCAGCACGTCTCATAGTGGCCGACACCTTCCATATCGAACAGAAAAGCATCCGAAACCGACTGCTCATCTGCATTCCCGTCTTTACCGTCTGCGCCGCATTCCTCGTTTTCAGTTTAGGCGACACCCAAAATTTCGCCATCGTGTGGCGCTATTTCACCTGGAGTAACCAAGTCATAGCAGCATTCACGTTCTGGGCCATCTCTGTCTATCTCACCCAACGGGGCAAAAACTACTTCGTGTCGCTCATCCCAGCCATATTCATGAGTTTCGTCACCATCTCGTTCATCCTCGAAGCTCCGACAGGCGCCTACATCCCGGGCAAAGGTCTCACGCCCTGGATTGCGCAAACGATAGCCGCCGTCGCAACAATGACGGTTGTCGCTTGGTTCTATAGATGGATGAGAAACAGGGAGAAGATAGGAATGGAGAATTAATTCGCCGACATATTCAAGATGAAAAGCCGACGGCTGCACAACCCGCACTAATCGAACTTATGCTTCCACCTGCGATGGCTCCAAAGCCAGAATGCGGGTTCTCTTCTTATCGTATCTTCAAGATATTCAACATATCTCTGCATCACGGCTCCTTCAGGCAGCTCGTTCGGATGCTCGGTGATAAGTTTCACGTCAATACGGTATTTGCCAATTCTCTCCTTCACGACTTCATAATAAAGTACCGGCAAGTCATATTTCCTCGCGAAGCCCTCCGCCCCGCGGATGAACCCCGTCCTATGGTTTAAGAAATCAGTAACATAGCAACGCTGCGGATTGCTGGGGTTCTGGTCCGACAAAATCATGTATGCCGCCGGAATGTGATTGTTCTCGTGATACGCCATAACCTCGCGCACGTTGTCGTGAAACACCACTTGATCGCCGTAACGCGTTCTGGCTCTGTTGATTAACTTTTCAAAAACCTGATTCGTGTTGTGCGCCCCCACTCCTATCCCGTGATGCTTGAACTGCATATCGACGCTCAAAACCATCCATTCCCAATTGTTGTGATGGCTCGACATCAGCACCACGCTGCGGCCTTCTTCATAAAACTTATTGACAATTTCCGGATTCGAACAACGGTAACGACGCATCACGTTGCGACGGCTCATCGTCAGCATCTTAAGCATCTCCGCCGCTATCTGCGTGAAATGCCAGTAAAACCTATTCCTCACCTTTCGTATCTTCTTCTCGTCCCATTCAGGAAATGAATCACGTAAATTCTTATCAATCACCTTCTTACGATAACGGATGACGAAAGACATTATCAAATAAAAAGGGGAAAGCAAAACATACAACAATCCCAAAGGCAAAATTGACAATGGATATAATATCAAATAAAATAAAACATACGTCATATTTCTGACTTATTTTAAAGTCGCAAAAGTACATTTTTTTATGAAACATGAACATTTTTATCTTAAAAAAATTAATATTAATGTTTTGGTTGGATAAATTATATTAATTTTGCAAAAATTTTAAAACATCAATTATGGCTAAGAATACTAATGAAATCAGAGAGGCATTGGCATCGTACGGAATCAATGACGTTAAGGAAATTCATTACAACCCATCTTACGAAGAATTATTTCAGGCGGAAATGAACCCTTCGTTGACGAGTTACGAGAAAGGCGTGATGACCGAACTCGGCGCCGTCAACGTGATGACTGGCATCTATACAGGCCGCTCGCCGAAAGACAAATACATTGTGATGGACGAGAACTCGAAGGACACCGTCTGGTGGAACACTCCGGTCTATCCGAACGACAACCACGAGATGAGCGGGAAAGTGTGGGAAGCGGTGAGAGACCTCGCGAAGAAACAGCTTTCAGGCAAAGACCTTTACGTCGTTGACGCCTTCTGCGGCGCGAACAAAGACACACGCATGGCCGTGCGTTTCATCATGGAAGTGGCTTGGCAGGCACATTTCGTGCTCAACATGTTCATAAAACCGACGGAAGAAGAGCTGAAGGACTTCAAGCCGAACTTCACGGTCTATACAGCCTCAAAGGCTAAAGTCAAGAATTACAAGGAGTTAGGATTGAACAGCGACACCTGCGTGGCATTCAACGTGACATCGCGCGAGCAGGTCATCCTGAACACATGGTACGGCGGCGAGATGAAGAAAGGCATGTTCTCGATGATGAACTACTACCTTCCTCTGAAGGGCATCGCCTCGATGCACTGCTCGGCGAACACCGACATGAAGGGCGAGAACACCGCCGTCTTCTTCGGACTGTCGGGCACCGGCAAGACCACCCTCTCGACCGACCCGAAACGTCTCCTCATCGGTGACGACGAGCACGGCTGGGACGACGAAGGCGTGTTCAACTTCGAGGGCGGCTGCTACGCGAAAGTCATCAACCTCGACAAGGAGAGCGAGCCCGACATCTACAACGCCATCAGACGCGACGCTTTGCTTGAGAACGTCACCGTCGATGCCAACGGCAAAATCGACTTCAAGGACAAGAGCGTGACGGAGAACACACGCGTCTCCTACCCTATCGAACACATCGAGAAAATCGTGAAGAACGTGCGTCCTGTCTCGGCCGGCCCGACGGCAAAGAACGTCATCTTCCTCTCGGCGGACGCTTTCGGAGTGCTTCCTCCCGTTTCGATACTGACACCAGAACAGTGCAAATATTACTTCCTCAGCGGCTTCACCGCGAAACTGGCGGGCACCGAACGCGGCATCACCGAGCCCACGCCGACTTTCAGCGCATGCTTCGGACAGGCGTTCCTCGAACTGCATCCGACAAAATACGCCGAGGAGCTCGTGAAACGCATGGAGAAGAGCAACGCCAAGGCTTACCTTGTGAACACCGGCTGGAACGGAACAGGCAAGCGCATCTCCATCCGCGACACACGCGGCATCATCGACGCCATCCTGGACGGCTCAATCGAGAAAGCTCCGACAAAGAAAATCCCTTATTTCGATTTCGAGGTCCCGACAGCATTGCCGGGCGTTGACCCGAAGATCCTCGACCCGCGCGACACCTACGCGAACGTCGAAGACTGGAACAAGAAAGCCGAAGACCTCGCCGGAAGATTCATCAAGAACTTCGGGAAGTTCACCACAAACGATGCAGGCAAAGCATTGGTGGAAGCCGGTCCGAAATTAGGTTAAAAGATGAAAGACTAAAGTTAAAAGAAAAGGACACCTTGCGGTGTCCTTTTTCATTGCAAGCGACTTATTGAAATTTTAAATATTAATTCAACATGACCGGCATGAGGAGCATCAGTATGTCTTCATCGGCATTCTGGTTGTCAACCGGAGTGATGATGCCGGCGCGGTTTGGAGCGGACATCGCCATCTGAATCTCGGTCTGGCTCATATTTGCAAGCATTTCCTGGAAGAATTTCGAGCTGAAACCGATCTCCATGTCTTCACCCGTGTAGTTGCAGGTGAGACGCTCTTTCGCTTCGTTTGAATAGTCAAGGTCTTCGGCTGTGAGTGTCAATTCCTGACCGCTGATTTTGAAACGGACCTGATGTGTCGCCTTGCTCGAGAAGATTGCGACACGTTTGATCGCCGAATTAATCAATTGTCTGTCAATGATTAACTTATTCGGATTCGTTGCCGGAATGACGGCTTCGTAATTCGGATAACGGCCTTCGATCAGGCGGCATACGAGATTATATTCGCCGAAAGTGAACGCTGCGTTTGTCTTGTTGAACTCAATGCGGACCGGCTCATCAGCCTTTGAAGCAAGGATATTCTTCAGCTGGTTTATTGGTTTCTTCGGCATGATGAATGACGCGATGACATCTGATTTGACATCCATTCTTCTGTAACGCACGAGCTTGTGAGCGTCCGTCGCGACGAAAGTGAGGCAATTTTCTGTCATCTGCATCAAAACGCCTGTCATGATAGGACGGATTTCGTCGTTTCCTGTCGCGAAAATCGTCTTTTCGAAACCACAGGCGATGACGTCCGCCGGAATCTCCCAAACCATCGGTTCGGCCAAAACCGGAACTTGCGGGAACTCATCGCTCTTGTGACCGACCATTTTATAACGGCCTTCACCCGTGGTGAGTTCTATCGCCATTGTCGTTTCGTCAACATTGAATGAGACAGGGATGTCAGGGAAATTCTTCATCACATCGATGAGGAGACGGGCCGGAATAGTGACTTTTCCTGAACCTTCAACCATGTCAGGCTGAATGGAAACCGTCATTGTCGTTTCGAGATCCGACGCTGTGATACATAATTTGTCGTCAGAAATATCGAACAAAAAGTCATCAAGAATCGGCAATGTGTTGCTTGAATTGATAACGCCACTGAGTGCTTGAACAGCTTTTAAGAGTTTTAAACTCGATAATATAAACTTCATAATTCCTATTTTTTTCGAGGTGCTAAATTACAACTTTTAATCCAATTGAGAGCAAAAAATAAAAAATTTTTTCGTCTATTGATTTCCTTTAAGATAACCAACTATTTGAAGGAATTTGCTCACTTCCTCAAAAGTTCCGATAGAATACTCAAATTCCTCGCCTGTATTCTTGTTTATGAAATGACGCTGTTTTTCCTTAATATCTTGTAAATGATTGATATAGTCGTTATCTGAAGAAACCGAAGTCAACAAGCCATCTTTGTAACAGAAGAAAAACCATTTGTCCTCCGAACATCTCATATACAGAGCCAACGATGGTTCATCATTGTAATTCAACAAGATATTACCGTCCACTATCATATCGACTGAAGTTTTCAAGACGCTTTTCAAATGGATTGGGGTCACGTTGATGAAACAGTGCAGACTGTTGAACCACTTCATCTTCAGATTGTCAATGACAATGCTGTGCTTATCTTTTACAGTCCAGTTTTTCAAAGTGTCGGCATGTTGACGCATGATTTGCGCCATTTGTTCGAGAAGGGCGTCATCAAAAATGAAATCAAGCGATGATGTTGTCTCAAGTATTATCTCGTCTTTTGAAATGTCGTTGACGAATTTGCCATCAGAATTAAACTGCACGAACTGGTCGATGAATCCGAGGTCGATTTTTCCTTCACCTGTTATTATGCAATTGTCGGTCTGAAGCGAAAGTTCCGATGTCTTATAACATCTTTTTCGCGAGTCGTACGACAGTTCTCCCTTGATCTGCAAAGCAGCCTTATGTGGTTGATAAACAGCATTGTTTGACAGAAAACCGACGAAAAACTCTCTGTTTATTGTATCGTAGAACATGCCGCTGTTGTAAGCGAAACTCTCGTCGTTCAGCGGTATCACTATATTGTCCGGGTCAAATATCACATCCGACCTAAACCATTGGAAATCATTGATACACTGATTTATCAACATGAAGCAGCCGTCAAATTCAAGATTGACCCTTGTTGATTCAACCTTGACCTCTCCCTTGTAAAGCATATCGTTCCCGACAAGGAAATTGTCATATTCATCGACGACGCACGTAGCTCTTGTCTTTCCGTTTGAATCCACATATATCTTATTGAAATTCAATGTTGTCAGATTTTTATCATGGTCATAGAAATCAAGTTTTCCGCTTGCCAAAAAGTCATTTCTGCCTTTGATTTCAACTTCAGCATCATAGAATCGGTGCAACTTATACGAAGTATCGGCGATGATTACCGAATTAGTGAGGGTTTGGACAGCGGCTTTCCTGCCAACATTCACAATTCCGTCAGGAATCACCACAGCGGCGTCAGCAAGCATAATTGTATCCACATTACGGGTGGCGATCATTCCGCCATCTATGTCGAAATAAACATCTGACGTGTTGAAAGTCAACATATCCTGCTTCGGGTTCAATGAGACCAAATTTCCATTGTAATCACCTGACATTGTGAGAGTTGCGTCATCAATTTTCCATTCGGCATTATCGATGTTGCAATAAAATTCGTTCTGCGGGAAAGTGATTCTGCTTGTCTCGTCAATTTTCTTGAACTTTCCGATTTGCCCGGCAAAATCAACTGAAATCCAATAATTTGTGACGATGAACGCATCAGCACCTGTATCGTCCTTCACCGTCAGCATTTCCGCATCAGCCTCAAATCTTGTATTCTCAAATTTGAAACCATCAGACTTCACCGTCGCCGCATCAAAATTGAGTACGCCATTGCCGGTGAATCCCGTAGGCTGAAGGCAGGCCAATCCTCTGAACGTCGAATTTTCATAAATTGACATCTTCTGATTTAAAGTATTGATATACATCTTATTATCCCTTGATGACATCTTAATGTCAGCCACATCGATAGCCGCATAAGGATACGACAGATTCGCATCGTCAACTGCGAGCATCTCAAATTTACCCTTGGCGCAATGCAACGAATCGCTGAAGAAATCGATGTGATCCGACTCAACGAAAGATGTCATGTAATCAACCGTTCCATTGCCATAAAATTCCCCGTCGGAAACGTGAATCACATCATGGAATTTCGACGTCCCATCAAACATTGCGATTCCTTCTTCTCCTGTATAATGTTCAAAACCAAGCGAATAGTCATCCATGACACGAAGTCTCTCATCAAAATCAGGGAAAACATCAGAGGTGAAATATCCCTCAAGACTGAAGTTTTCGGTGCTGAAAGTGAAAAGGCTGTCAACCACAAACGGTTCCAGCACGAATCGGGAATCACGGAATTCGACATGCGATTCCTTCTGGCAATCAAAAACCGGATATTCAGAGTTGTCATCCTTGCCGGACATGTTATTTGTCTTGTCAACATAAACGACACCTGACACATCGGTTATGACGTTCTTAACTCTCGCATAATCAAGCATTGTTCCTGTCATTTCCCTGCCTCTTCTCTTCACATAAAACGCCACGGAATCCACATTCGGCAGATCTATCGCAAATTTATTGTAATTGAAAGTGCCGTCGTGCGTGTAAAATTCAAACAAGCCAGCCATCATCATGCCTGAAAAGTCAATGTCAAGACCTTTTTTAACAACAATTCTATTGTCATTCGGAATGATGTTGACATTCTTCGCATTACTCAAAACAATCTGCGTCACTCCGTTTACAATCAAATCAAAAGAAGATATGTCAAGTTCCATATTCGGCTGGTCATCTTTCGTAACTGATTCAATCTTAATGATATCGTAGTCGGCGTTTGTCATCAGCACATCCAAAGCGTGATACATTCTCTCGTTAGGATAAGCCACTTTGTTTTCGGCGTCGTAGGTCAGATATCCTTGTTCTTCAAGTTGCAGGATTGACGAAATCACCTGCTGTTCATCTCTTTTGAAATAGGCGGCGAGCAGACTTATGTCAAGCACGTTGGTCTTATATTTACCCATATATTCACCAATGATATTCAATGGGTTATAATCATCCATGCCTCTAAGACGCTCCCATTCGGCGTATCTGAAATACCGATACGACCTGAAAAAAGCCTTGCTTTCTTTGATATGCGGCATGATTTTTTTGAATTTCAGGAGATTCTCGTCAACATTCCAGAACATCGCATCAGAATAGATGTTTATTTTGTGATACGAATCGAAAAACGGCGCGAATCTCGCTAATTTCTCCGCATTGTAAAAGACAAACTCCCTTGAATTGTTATCGTACTGCATTGCGACACCGTTATGGTAAATGGAGTCGTTATCAAGCAAAATCCTCATGAGAACGCCATCAGAAACGAGTCTTTTATCTTTGATAATGAATGACTTGGTTTCGATTTTAGCGACAGTGTCATTATTTTTCATGACCGACATCACGGCGTGGGAGTTCTTTTTCCCTGAAATGCAAAACTCCGCGCCTCTCATTCCAAAAACGCCGCGCAGCACGATGTCTCTGAACATATCAGTCACGTCACAACCGTCTTTATACGACACAAATGAAGGATACCTGTCTTTTGCGTTCTGCCTGTTTGCGAATGACTTGTCTTTAAAACAGCCAAGCAAAGGCTCGTCGAAAAGGTTCTTATTGTAAAGCAAAGCCGAATCGGCAGAAACCTCAACAGTCTTTAAATCAATCGAATAACTTGAAAGTTTTGCGAAGACACGGTCTTCATCCAATTTAAACCTCTGCCATGTCGTGACGCCGCCTTTTCCGGAAAACGTCATCTCGTTTTTTCTGAAAACGCCATTTGTCTGTTTGACCACGATGCTGTCTTGCCGAGAAGCACAAACTATCGAGCCGTTTTCGATCTCGACAACAAAATCCGAGTCGCTTGGCAGCTTGTATCTTTCACACCGCAAGTACCATTTCATATTGGAAACCGTATTCAGAACATTTTCCCTGAAAAACTCCTTTGAGTACTTTACATGCTCTTTAAAGACAGCCTTGCCTTTTTCCTGATACAGTTTATTGCTGTAAATCAGAAAGTTAGAGACGCTTTTATCATCAAGCGTGGAGAAAGCCAACTCATTGACAACATAATAAAAATTGAGGAAAACCAAGTCGTTGACAAGATTTTCATCCGACAATCTCTGCGTAATTTCCTTGATGTTGTCTTTTGCGTTTTTGTCGAAACGTCCGACGTCCCATCTCTCGACCAAAGCTGGCATAAACTGTTCGGAATCTCTTGCAACTATCTTATTTGCAGAATGTTGCATCAAATCTTGCACTTCGCTAATGAAAGCTCCGGATTCGTATGTGAACTTGAATTTCTCTTGGGAGAACGACACATTTGACAACAAAACAAGTGCTGACAGGATTAATAATCCCATCAACCTTGTTTTATTTATCGTTTTGTGAATATTTTCCAATGAATTATAAATCAATTATTTGTTAATAAATACCGCCGCCGTCCATTCGTTTTTCTTGACATGATTGAGATATGAAAGTCCGAGGCGTTCGGCTTCTTTTCGTATCAAAACCAAATCGGATTCATAAAATCCGCTGAAGAAAATCTTTCCGCCTTTTTTCAGGCATTTCACGTATTCCTTCATGTCACGGAGAAGGATATTTCGGTTGATATTTGCTATTATGATGTCGAATTGTCTGTTGTTCAACGAATTGGCATCACCGAGTTCAACGACGATCTCGTTTTCATCGTTCATCTTGATGTTATCGAGTGCGTTGCGGTAGGCCCACTCGTCGTTGTCGATGGCGACTGTCGTTGCCGAGCCGAGTTTCTTTGCGAGGATGGCGAGGACGCCTGTGCCGGAGCCCATGTCGAGGACGTCTTTTCCTTTGAAGTCTTCGGTGAGCATGAGCTTGATAATCTGTGATGTAGTCTCATGATGCGCCGTCCCGAACGACATTTTCGGTTCGATGCAGAGGTCGTATTTGTAGCTGCTGTCCGGCTCGTGGAACGGTGCGCGGATGCGGCATGTCTCGTCGATTATAGCCGGTTCGTACGACGCCTCCCACGTGGCGTTCCAGTCCTGGTCGGGGATGAGTTCCTTGTTAACGACCTGAACGTCAGCGAATTGTTCCATCTGGAGAAGTCCGTTGAGAGCTTCCATGTCGAACGCCGGTTCAGTGCAGTACGCGGTGAAGCCGTCATCGATGTCCATGAAGCTGTCGAAGCCGATTTCTCCGAGCAGCTCCATGAGCATGTCTTTAAGGTTCTCGTTGCTTGGGTTCGAGAATGTATAGGCTAAATAATTCATTATAAGTTAGTTTGAAGCTTGTTCGCAGATGCTCGCGAAGTCTTCGGCTTTGAGTGACGCGCCACCGATGAGTCCGCCGTCAACGTCAGGCTGTGCGAAGAGTTCGGTGGCGTTCTTTGCGTTGCAGCTGCCGCCGTAGAGGATATGTAATTGGTTTGCAAGGTCTTCGCCATATTTCTCTTTCACCAAGCCGCGGATGAAGGCGTGGACTTCCTGTGCCTGCGCCGGTGTCGCGGTCTTGCCCGTTCCGATGGCCCAAACGGGTTCGTAGGCGATGATGACGTTTTCAAAGTCACCGGCATCGAGATGGAAGAGACCTTCCTCGACCTGCTTGCGGATGACATCGAAATGTATGCCTTTCTCTCTTTCTTCAAGGACTTCGCCGACGCAGAAAATCGGCACTATCTCATATTTCAACGCCTGATTGACTTTCTGTGCGAGCGTGGCGTTGTCTTCGTTGAAGTACTTGCGGCGTTCGCTGTGACCGATGATGCAGCAGCTGACGCCAATAGAATCGAGCATCTTGGCGGAGACTTCGCCGGTGTAAGCACCTGAGTCAAAGGCGGATACGTTCTGCGCCCCTACTTCAAAGAGTTCGTGTTCGGCGGCTTCATCGGTTGCAAGTTCGAGATACGGGAACGGCGGGCATATTATCACTTCGCATGATGGTTGTTTTTCATCCAAAAGGTTTTCAAGGTCTTCGATAAGCATCTGTGCCTCATCGAAATCGA